>NZ_JAEMSG010000024.1:21382-30095 GCF_016462945.1 Mycolicibacterium sp.
CGAGCGGGTTTTCGTGTTGCTGCCATGGCTTGCCGTCGATCCGGCCGCTCAACTGACCGTCGCGGGGCAGCCTAAGCCGGTGCAGGAGTTGCTGAATCAGTTAGAGCCGGCCGAGCGCGACGGCGTACGGCCGACGGCATTGACGCTGACGTTCAAGCGCTCGCGGCACTGATGGGACCGACGCGTTATCGCGATCTGTCCGCGGCGGCCGCCGCCGCCGCGGTATTCGGCTATCTGGTGATTCACGCGTTGTATCGGTACTTCCCGGCGGTCACGTTGTGGACCGGTCTTTCGCTGCTGGCGGTGGCCGCGGGTGAGGCTGTGTGGGCGGTTTCGGTGCGCGGGCGAATCCGCGAGGGCCGCATCGGCGTCGGAGCCGGACGTTTGCATCCGCTGGCAGTCGCGCGCACTGTCGCGATCGCCAAGGCATCGGCCTGGGTGGGTGCGGTGATGTTCGGCTGGTGGGCGGGGGTGTTGGCCTATGTCGTGCCCCGGCGTTGGGAACTGCGGACGGCCGCGGCGGACACACCCGGCGTCGTCGTCGCGGCCCTCAGTGCGTTCGCGCTCGTCGTCGCCGCGCTGTGGCTGCAGCACTGTTGCAGGTCTCCTGATGAGCCGACTGGCGCCGAGGATCCGGTCTCCGATTAGGTCCCCGGCTGCAACAGCTGAAGGCGAATCGCCGCAGCTTGTGACGGCTGGCAACCACTTTCGACGCGGTACAGTCAGCCCATGACCGTTCCGTCCCGCGGCGCCAGAAGCAGGCGCAGCGGCCGCAGGCCAGGTTGGCTGCTCGTGACGGCGCTGCTTGTTTTGGCCATCCTGGCGAGTTCGACCCTGGTGTTCACCAACCGGGTGGATTTGCTGCGGCTAGCGGTGATCCTGTCATTGTGGGCCGCGGTGGTGGCGGCCTTCGTCTCGGTGAGCTACCGCCGTCAGAGTGAACTCGACCAGGCCCGTGCGCGGGATATGAAGTTCGTCTACGACCTTCAATTGGACCGGGAGGTTTCCGCCCGCCGCGAGTATGAGCTCGCTGTAGAGGCGCACCTGCGTCGCCAGCTCGCGAGAGAACTACGCTCGCAGGCCGCCGATGAGATGGCCGCACTCCGGGCCGAACTTGCGTCTTTGCGTTCCAACCTCGAGGTGATGCTGGGCACCGACCTGGGTGAGCGACCGGCGTTGGGATCCGAGCGGGTTGTGGTCGCCATGCCCGCCCCGCCGGGGCGGGTGGAGAGCAGCCGGATCACCCCGGTCGCCGTCGATGACGACACTCTGCTCGACGAGGGAACTACCACCGCGGCACTTGAGAGTCCGATCATCGATGTTCCCGAGGAGCCGTTGGCACCGCCGCCGCCTCCGGTGTCGCAGCCTCAGGACTACCGCGGCTCGCATCGGCGGCCGGCCGCCGGCTTTCCGCTTCCGCCGCAACCGGTCCCCGCTGAGCGACCCGTGCGCCCTGAGCCGCCCGTTGTCTACCCCGATCCGCCGCCTCCACCGGTGGCCCCTCAGCAGCCCGAAGCGCCGTGGCGCCCGCCCGAGGTTCGTCGCGGTCGGCATTGGTCGGCCGAGGAGGGCAAGGCCCCGACAAGTCCCGAATCCGCCGCTGAAGACCAAGCCGACGAAGCGCAAGGCCAGCACACCGGTGGCCACTCGGTCGCTGATCTGATGTCGCGCCTGCAGGTCGACGGCACGGGCGGCGGCGGCGGGCGTCGGCGCCGCAAGGACTGAGCCGGCCACTAGACTCGCACCGACTGTCCGATACCTGAAGGCTGGGCCCGGAACGCATATTTCTTCGACGTCAGCGAGGGTTAGATGGGGACCCCCAACGGATTGCGCCCGGCGCGACTCAAGGTGGGCGTCATCTCGGCGGGTCGGGTCGGCACCGCGTTGGGGGTGGCGCTGGAACGTGCTGACCACGTGGTGGTGGCCTGCAGCGCCATTTCCAGTGCGTCGCGACGTCTCGCGGAGCGGCGGCTACCCGATACTCCGGTGCTGGCGGTGCCCGATGTTGCCGACCGGGCCGAACTGTTGCTGCTGACCGTTCCAGATTCCGAGTTGCCCGGACTGGTCAACGGCCTTGCCGCGATCGGAGCGGTTCGCCGAGGCACCATCGTGGCCCATACCTCAGGTGCCAACGGCGTGGCGCTGTTGGCACCTTTGACCGCCCATGGCTGCATTCCGCTTGCCGTTCACCCGGCGATGACGTTCACCGGTGCCGATGAAGATGTTGCCCGACTGGCCGAGACATGCTTCGGGATCACCGCGGCCGACGAGATCGGATACGCCATCGCCCAGTCGCTGGTGCTGGAGATCGGCGGTGAGCCGTTCGGCGTTCGCGAGGAGGCTCGCACGTTGTACCACGCGGCGTTGGCACACGGCAGTAATCACGTTGTCACCCTCATTGCTGATGCGGTAATGGCACTGCGGGCCGCTCTCTCCGGACAGGGACTGCTGGGGCAGGAACTCGTCGGCGATGCCCCGGGTGGGCTGGCCGAAAGGATCATCGGCCCGCTTGCGCGCGCCGCACTGGAGAATACCCTGCGGCGTGGTCAGGCAGCGCTCACCGGACCCGTCGCCCGAGGGGATGCCGCCGCAGTCATCGCCCATCTTGCTGCCCTGGATGACGTCAATCCTGAACTGGCCCTAGCGTATTGCGCCGATTCACTGCGAACCGCACAGCGGGCGCATGCCCCCGATGAGGTTTTTGACGTGTTGATTGAATGGTCCCGTCCGGCAGGTCCGCACCGATGACTACTAGACCCGCGAAGTTCAGCGCCGGAGAGTTGAACACCTACCTCACACCGCATGCGGTGTCGGAGGTGTCCCGGGCTCTGCGTCACACCGGTCGACGGGTGATGCTGGTGCCCACCATGGGTGCCCTGCACGAGGGCCACTCGGCGTTGATCCGTGCGGCCAAGCGGATACCGGGTGCGGTCGTGGTGGTATCGATCTTCGTCAATCCGTTGCAGTTCGGTACGGGGGAGGATCTCGACGCCTACCCTCGGATGCTCGATGCGGATCTGGAATTGCTGACAGGCGAAGGTGTCGAGATCGCCTTCACGCCGACCGTATCCGCGATGTACCCCGAAGGTCCGCGATCCACCGTGCATCCTGGACCGTTGGGCGCCGATCTCGAAGCTATCTCGCGCCCAACGCATTTCGCGGGGATGCTGACTGTCGTTCTGAAGCTGCTGCAGATCGTACGGCCAGACCGTGCATTCTTCGGTGAGAAGGACTACCAACAGCTAGTGCTGATTCGGCAGATGGTCGCCGATCTCAATGTCGACGTACGAATCGTCGGTGTGCCGACCGTGCGCGAATCGGATGGATTGGCGATGTCGTCGCGGAATCGATATCTCACAGCCGAGCAGCGTGAGTTGGCTAGCGCACTGTCTTCTGCCCTGTTGGCCGGAACGTACGCGACTTCCGGCGGTGTCGCTGCCGTAATTGATGCCGCGCGCGCGGTCCTCGACGAAGTGCCCTCGTTACAGACCGAGTACCTGGAATTGCGAGGGCCTGCTCTTGAAGCCGCACCGGAATTCGGTCCGGCCCGGCTCCTTCTCGCTGCTCGGCTGGGCGCAACCCGGTTGTTGGACAATATCGGAATCGATCTGCTCGGCGGAGAGTTCCCACCTGAGCCGGGAAGCGCCGATGACCACGAGATCACTTGGAGGAACTGATGTTCAGGTCACAAGCCGCGGTGCGTTAGCCGTGCTGCTCGCCATCGATGTCCGCAACACCCACACCGTGTTGGGTTTGATCTCCGGTGCAGGTGATCATGCGGAAGTGCTGCATAAGTGGCGCGTCCGCACCGAGCCTGAGGTCACATCCGACGAACTTGCGTTGACCATCGAGGGACTGATCGGCGACGAGTCCGAACGCCTCACCGGTGTGACCGGACTGTCGACCGTGCCCTCGGTGTTGCACGAGGTGCGCGGGATGCTGGATCAGTACTGGTCGGGCGTTCCGCACGTGCTGATCGAGCCGGGCATTAGAACCGGAATCCCGCTTCTGGTCGACAATCCTAAGGAGGTCGGTGCTGACCGCATCGTGAATTGTCTTGCGGCTCATGCCAAATTCAAGTCGGCGGCGATCGTTGTTGACTTCGGCTCGTCGATCTGTGTGGATGTCGTCTCAGCGAAGGGCGAGTTCCTGGGCGGTGCAATTGCTCCGGGTGTCCAGCTGTCTTCTGACGCCGCGGCCGCCCGCTCGGCGGCTCTGCGCCGGGTGGAGCTCACCAGACCCCGGTCGGTTCTCGGCAAGAACACCGTGGAATGCATGCAATCCGGTGCAGTTTTCGGGTTCGCCGGGCTTGTCGACGGCTTGGTCTCGCGGATTCGAGAAGATGTCGAGGGATTCGCCGGAACCGATGTCACAGTCGTGGCGACGGGGCACACTGCTCCGCTGATGCTGCCCGAATTGCACACCGTTGATCACTACGACAAGCACCTCACGCTTGACGGGCTGCGCATGGTCTATGAGCGAAACCAGGATGCCCAGCGCGGACGCCTGAAACCGGCCCGCGAACCGGGCGTTTAAGCTGGCACGCCGTGAGTGAAGCGGAAACACCGGAGGCCGGCCAATCCGAACATCAATCCATCGATGATGTTCCGGAGCAGTTCCGGATTCGGCAGGACAAGCGACAGCATCTGCTGGACCTGGGCCGTGAGCCCTATCCGGTTTCCGTGCCGCGCACCCACTCGCTGGCCGAGATTCGCGCCACCTACCCCGACCTGCCGGCCGACGCCACCACTGGCTTGCGTGTCGGGGTGACGGGACGCGTGGTATTCGCCCGCAACTCCGGCAAGCTGTGTTTTGCCACCCTGCAGGAGGGTGATGGCGCCCAGCTGCAGGCGATGATCAGCCTGGCCGGGGTTGGCGCGGACGCGTTGGATTCCTGGAAATCCAACGTCGACCTGGGCGATATCGTCTTCATCGGCGGCGAGGTGATCAGCTCCCGGCGCGGTGAGCTGTCCGTGCTCGCCGACGCCTGGCAGATGGCCGCCAAGGCACTGCGCCCACTGCCCGTCGCCCACAGGGAGATGAGCGAGGAGTCGAGGGTCCGGCAGCGCTATGTCGATTTGATCGTCCGTCCCCAGGCCAGAGTGGTGGCCCGGCAGCGGATCGCAGTCGTGCGTGCAGTTCGCAACTCCCTGGAGCGACGCGGGTTCCTCGAGGTGGAGACCCCGATGCTGCAAACCCTTGCCGGTGGTGCAGCGGCGCGGCCGTTCGTGACGCACTCCAACGCCCTGGACGCCGACCTGTTCCTGCGAATCGCGCCGGAATTGTTCCTCAAGAGGTGCGTCGTCGGTGGTCTGGAAAAAGTCTTTGAACTCAATCGGGTGTTCCGGAATGAAGGTGCTGATTCGACGCATTCACCAGAATTTGCGATGCTGGAGACTTATCAGGCCTGGGGAACTTACGACGATTCGGCCGTCGTCACCCGGGACCTTATTCAAGAGGTGGCTGATGAAGCCATCGGAACCCGCCAGGTGCCATTACCAGACGGCACCACTTATGATCTGGACGGAGAATGGCCGTCGGTGCAAATGTATCCTTCGCTGTCCGAAGCCCTGGGCGAGGAGATCACACCGGAGACGACGTTGGAATATCTACTCGCAATTGCCGAGCGGCTTGGCGTCGAGATTCCGCCAGGTCGCGGCTACGGTCACGGCAAGCTGATCGAGGAACTGTGGGAGCACGCAGTTGGTACCGCTTTGTGGGCGCCGACTTTCGTCAAGGATTTCCCGGTCGAGACGACACCGCTGACGCGCCAGCACCGCAGCGTTGCCGGCGTTACGGAGAAATGGGACCTTTATGTTCGCGGGGTCGAGTTGGCCACCGGATATTCCGAACTCGTCGACCCGATAATCCAGCGGGAACGATTTGAGGCCCAGGCCCGCGCAGCCGCGGCCGGTGACGATGAGGCGATGGCAATCGATGAGGATTTTCTGGCCGCTATGGAGTACGGGATGCCGCCAACCACTGGCACCGGAATGGGTATTGACCGTTTGTTGATGGTGCTTACCGGCTTATCAATTCGGGACACGGTTTTGTTCCCGATTGTTCGGCGCGAGGGTAACTGAACTGCCCTGATTCCCTCTTGTTGTAGTTCGGCGTCTTTTTATGGCACATTGTGTCGAGAAACGTATTTTGACCCTGTTCACAGAAAGACCGAGGAAACCATGGCCAAGAAAGTAACGGTCACTCTCGTCGACGATTTCGACGGTGACGGACCTGCCGATGAAACGGTGGAATTCTCGATCGACGGTGTCGCCTATGAGATCGACCTTTCAGCCAAGAATGCGAAGAAACTCCGCGAAGATCTGAAGCAGTGGATCGAGGCCGGACGTCGTGTGGGTGGCCGGCGACGGGGGCGTTCCGGTGGCTCGGGACGCGGTCGCGCCTCGATTGATCGCGAACAGAGTGCCGCAATTCGAGAATGGGCCCGTCGCAGCGGTCACAAAGTTTCTACCCGCGGGCGTATTCCGGCCGAAATCATCGACGCCTTCCATGCGGCTACCTAGCCATATTCAGACCGCCCATTTAGACCCCACTCCGTCCGTTACGGCCCCGGCGACTGGACGGTCCGTAATGGCCTCGTCGTAGCTGTTTCGCTCGACGCGAAGAACCTACCGACGGTACTCGGGAAACAGATCAGCGGTCCTGGGCGTTGGACTGCTGTGTACGTCGCTTTGCGGGGTATGGCCAGCAGGGGAGAGCACCTCCCGGCACCGCCCACTAGAGTGGGCTAGAGATACGCGGTGCTGACCGTGGCGCCAGTTGATGGAGAGCAGGTACAGGCGATGTTTGAGAGATTTACCGACCGTGCGCGGCGGGTAGTCGTCCTGGCGCAAGAAGAAGCCCGGATGCTCAACCACAACTACATCGGTACCGAGCACATCCTGCTGGGACTGATTCACGAGGGTGAGGGTGTAGCGGCCAAGTCGCTTGAGTCCCTTGGCATCTCGCTTGAGGGCGTCCGCTCCCAAGTTGAAGAGATTATCGGCCAGGGCCAGCAGGCGCCGTCAGGGCACATCCCTTTCACTCCGCGGGCCAAAAAGGTGCTCGAACTCAGCCTGCGCGAGGCGCTGCAACTCGGCCACAACTACATCGGAACCGAGCACATCCTGCTCGGTCTCATTCGTGAGGGCGAGGGTGTTGCCGCCCAGGTACTGGTCAAGTTGGGCGCGGAACTGACCCGGGTCCGCCAGCAGGTCATCCAGCTGCTCAGCGGCTACCAGGGTAAGGAAACCGCGGAGGCCGGTTCCGGCGGTCGTGGCGGTGAGACCGGCAGTCCGTCGACGTCGCTGGTGCTCGATCAGTTCGGTCGCAATCTGACCGCCGCGGCGATGGAGGGCAAGCTGGATCCGGTCATCGGCCGTGAGAAGGAAATTGAGCGGGTCATGCAGGTGCTGAGCCGACGCACCAAGAACAACCCGGTACTGATCGGTGAGCCCGGTGTGGGAAAGACCGCCGTCGTCGAGGGTCTGGCGCAGGCCATCGTCAACGGCGAGGTTCCCGAGACGCTGAAGGACAAGCAGCTGTACACCCTCGATCTCGGATCACTGGTGGCCGGCAGCCGTTACCGCGGCGACTTCGAGGAACGCCTCAAGAAGGTGCTCAAGGAGATCAACACCCGCGGCGACATCATTTTGTTCATCGACGAGTTGCACACCCTCGTCGGTGCCGGCGCCGCCGAGGGCGCGATCGACGCCGCGTCGATCCTGAAGCCGAAGCTGGCACGCGGTGAATTGCAGACCATCGGCGCGACCACGCTCGACGAGTACCGCAAATACATCGAAAAGGATGCCGCGCTGGAGCGCCGCTTCCAGCCGGTCCAGGTTGGCGAGCCGACGGTCGCGCACACCATTGAGATCCTCAAGGGCCTGCGTGACCGCTATGAGGCGCATCACCGGGTGTCGATCACCGATTCCGCGGTGGTTGCGGCTGCCACTTTGGCCGACCGCTACATCAATGACCGCTTCCTACCGGATAAGGCGATCGACCTGATCGACGAGGCAGGTGCCCGGATGCGGATCCGCAGGATGACTGCTCCGCCGGACCTGCGCGAGTTCGACGAGAAGATCGCCGACGCCCGCCGGGAGAAGGAGTCCGCGATCGATGCGCAGGACTTTGAGAAGGCAGCCTCACTGCGGGACCGGGAGAAGCAGCTGGTAACTCAGCGTGCGGAGCGTGAGAAGCAATGGCGCGCAGGGGATCTCGACGTCGTGGCCGAGGTCGATGACGAGCAGATCGCCGAGGTGTTGGGCAACTGGACCGGCATTCCGGTCTTCAAGTTGACCGAGGAGGAGACGACTCGACTGCTGCGCATGGAGGATGAACTGCACAAGCGCATCATCGGCCAGGAAGATGCCGTCAAAGCGGTCTCCAAGGCGATCCGCCGCACCCGCGCCGGCCTGAAGGACCCCAAACGCCCGTCCGGGTCGTTCATCTTCGCCGGCCCCTCTGGTGTGGGGAAGACCGAGTTGTCCAAGGCGCTGGCGGAGTTCCTGTTCGGCGACGCCGACGCGCTCATCCAGATCGACATGGGCGAGTTCCACGACCGCTTCACCGCGTCGCGGCTGTTCGGCGCCCCGCCCGGATACGTCGGCTACGAGGAAGGCGGTCAGCTCACCGAGAAGGTGCGCCGTAAGCCGTTCTCTGTGGTGCTGTTCGACGAGATCGAGAAGGCGCATCAGGAGATCTACAACAC
>NZ_JAEMSG010000025.1:0-21166 GCF_016462945.1 Mycolicibacterium sp.
TCTGGCCGACCGCCTCACACACGTCATTCGAAAACATGTTCGAATAATAAAACAGGCCACCGACAAAAACCCCCACCGAACACTCACCTGTGGACCAACACCAGACTGTGGATACAGACCACTCCGACTACTGGCCCTTCGGCAGCGACTCCCAGTGCATGATGCCGCCGTCGGCCTCCAGCGACAGGTGCAGCTGTCCGTCGGAGAGCAGGTAGCTGCGGACCCGTCCCAGCGCCGCGGCCACCAACGTGTCGGCCGATGGTTGTGGGCAGAACATCCGGGTCAGGGCCAACTCCCCGAAGGTCAGGCTACCGGAGTCCGGTGCCGCCGCCTCGGCCTGCCAGGTCGAACTGCCGCGGTTGCAGTGCACCTGAAATGTGGCCCGTCCGTCGTCGCCGAAGGTCACCGAATAGAGCGCCGGTTCGTCGATCGCAGTGCTCGGCTCTTCAGCCGGCGACATCGACTCGATGCTCGACAGCTGCCAGCTTGTTCCGGTTAATACCGCCTCAGGCGCCGCGGCCGAGCCACAGCCCGCCAAAACCAGGGCGACCATCGGCAGAGTAAACAATATCCGCATGCCAGCGAATCTAGCTGCGGGGCGTCGGGGGGAGCGCTGGTTATGCGGTCAGCGATACTGGCCTGGTGAGTCTGACCGACGCTGAATTGGCCGCAGATCTGGCCGAGACGGCCGGACAGTTGCTCCTGGCGGTACGGGATGAGGTCGGACACGACTTTCCGCCGGCGTTGGGCGATGCCGGTGATATCCGGGCCAACGCGATGCTGCTGAAGCGGTTGCGCGCCGAGCGGCCCGGTGACGCGGTGCTCTCGGAAGAGGCGCACGACGACCTTAAGCGCATCCATGCCGACCGGGTCTGGATCATCGACCCACTCGACGGCACCTATGAGTACTCGTTGCCTTATCGCGAGGACTGGGCAGTGCACGTGGCGCTGTGGCAGCGGACCGGACCCGGCAGCCCGGACGGGACGATTACCGACGCGGCGGTTGCCCTGCCCGCTCTTGGCGAGGTGCACCGCAGCGACACCGTGACGGCTCCGCCGCTCCCACAGCCGGGCCCGATTCGGATCACGGCCAGCGCTAACCGGCCGCCTGCGGTGCTGTGGCGGCTTCGCGACCGCCTCGATATCGAGTTCGTCCGGATCGGTTCGGCCGGCGCCAAGGCCATGGCGGTCGTCCGCGGCGACGTCGACGCCTATATCCATGCGGGTGGGCAGTGGGAGTGGGATTCGGCCGCGCCGGCCGGTGTGCTGCAGGCGGCCGGTCTGCATGCCACCCGGATTGACGGCTCGCCGCTGCGCTACAACCAGCGTGACCCGTATCTCCCCGATCTGCTGATGTGTCGGCCCGAGATGGCCGACCTGCTCCTCGATGCCATGTGGTTGGCGAGCTGATATGCAGGCCTGGCCGACCGTCGATATCCCCGCGCTGCCCGGGCGCGGGCCGGCCTTGCGGCTCCACGACAGCGCCGACCAACAGGTGCGGCCCACCGCGCCGGGGGATACCGCAACGATGTACGTCTGCGGTATCACGCCCTATGACGCAACCCATCTGGGTCACGCGGCCACGTATCTGGCCTTCGATCTGGTCTATCGGATCTGGCTGGATAACGGGCACCGTGTGCACTACGTCCAGAACGTCACCGATGTCGACGACCCGCTATTCGAGCGGGCCGCGCGCGACGGTGTGGACTGGCGCGAACTGGGTTCGGCGCAGACCCAGCTGTTTCGCGAGGATATGGCGGCGCTTCGGGTGCTGCCGCCACAGGACTATGTTGGGGCCACCGAGGCCATCGACGAGGTCATCGAGGTGGTCGAAAAATTACTGGCCTGCGGTGCCGCCTATGTCGTGGACGATCCGGTCAATCCGGACGTGTACTACCGGGCCGACGCCACCGTGCAGTTCGGGTACGAGTCCAACTACGACCGGGACACCATGGCGCGGCTGTTCGCCGAGCGTGGGGGAGACCCGGACCGGGCGGGTAAGGCAGACCCCCTCGATGCGCTGCTGTGGCGCGCACCGCGACCCGACGAGCCGAGTTGGCCGTCCCCATTCGGCCCCGGTCGCCCCGGCTGGCATATCGAATGCGCGGCAATCGCGTTGAGTCGCATTGGTTTCGGATTCGACGTTCAGGGCGGCGGCAGCGACCTGATCTTCCCGCATCACGAGTTCTCGGCCGCCCACGCCGAATCCGCCACCGGGGAGCGAAGATTAGCGCGTCATTACGTTCATGCCGGGATGATCGGATGGGACGGACATAAGATGTCGAAGAGTCGCGGCAACCTGGTGCTCGTGTCGCGGTTACGAGCCGACGGTGTGGAACCGACTGCGATCCGGCTGGGGCTGCTGGCAGGCCACTATCGCAGCGATCGATTCTGGAGTGACGAGGTGCTCCGGGAGGCCACTGCGCGGTTGAGCCGCTGGCGGACCGCAATGAGCATGCCGACCGGCCCCGATGCGGCTGACGTGATCCGGCGACTCAGGCGATACCTGGCCGATGACCTCGACACCCCGAAAGCCCTTGCCGCCATCGACGGTTGGGTGACGGACGCACTGGAGTACGGCGGCCACGACCCGTCGGCTCCGGCATCGGTTGCCAGTGCCGCTGACGCGCTACTGGGAGTAAAGATTTAGGACGCTGAGGCGGCTCCCTAGAGAACGACTACCCCGTAGTTGCCGATTTCGCCTCCGAGGTAACGCAACTGATCGGTCGAAGAACCGAACGTCTGCTCGATCGCGGTGAGCCGGGCCGCGTAATGCGCGACGGGATACTCGGCGGTGACGCCGATACCGCCGTGCATCTGGATCGCCTCCTGAGCGATGTGCCGGCCGGACCGGCCGATCTGCAATTTGGCCCGAGACGCGACCATCGGGTCGAAACGTCCATCCGCCACACTCATCGCGGCGTAAAAGTTCATGCTGCGGGCCAACTCCAGGGACACATACATATCAGCGGCTCGCTGGGTCAGCGTCTGGAACGTCTTGAGCGGTACGCCGAACTGCTTGCGCGCCTTGAGGTAGTCGGTCGTCAGTCGCAGCGATTCCTCCATCGCGCCTACCGCCTCGGCGCACAGAGCCGCCTGGAATCGGATCACTGCGGCCTCGATGTGTGCGGTCGCTTCGCCGCCCGCGCCGAGTGGCCGGGCCGCAGAGCTATGGAATTCGATATCGGCGCCGCGGTTGCCGTCGAAGGTCCGGAAGGGGTGTCGTATCGTTGCGGCTCCGTCGACGAGGAACAGCCCGGAACCACCACCGGGCAGCGCGGCGCTGACGACGAGGACGTCGGCGCTGTCGCCGGCGAGTACCGGGCTCTTACGGCCGCTCAGTATCCACGAATCACCCTGTTGGGTTGCGCGCGTTGCTAATTCGGCGAATCCTCGACGGTCGGGTTCGGTATGAGCGAAAGCCAGCAGCTTCTCGCCGGCGGCCACATCGTCCAGCAGTGTGCGCTGTTCATCAGATCCATGAGCCGCGATCACAGCACCGGGAATCAAGGCTGCCGCCGCAACCGGTTCGGGTGCGAGCCGGCGACCGATCTCGGTCATCACCACCATCACCTCGATCGGTCCGGACTCCTCGGCCTCAAAGCCCAGGCCCAGAATGCCGATCTCGGCGAGTTGCTGCCACACCTCACGGCTCCAGCCGAGTTCGGAATCGATGACCTTGTTGCGGCTCTCGGTGTCGTAGCTGCGGGCCAGGACGTCGCGCGTGGTGTCGGCCAGCAGCTGCTGCTCGTCGGACAGATCAAAGTTCATTGTCACAACCCCAGGATCGTCGCGGAGATGATGCTGCGCTGAACCTCATTGCTACCGCCGTAGATCGAGGTCTTGCGGAAGTTGAGGTATTTCGATGCGGGATTGTGTGCCCCGGTCTCGACCGGCAGTGCGTCCGGGCCGGCGACCTCGACCAGCAATTCGGTGACGGCCTGTTGCAACTGGCTTCCGCGCAGTTTCAGGATCGACGAGGCCGGGTTCGGCTTGCCGCTCGCCTCATCTCCACTCACCCTCATCTGGGTCAGCTCGAGAGCCAGCAGTTCGCCCTCCACTTCGGCCACCCGGGCGGCGAACAACGGATCATCCAGCAGGCTTTCATGACCCAGCGGCGTCTTGGCGGCGCGCTCCTTGACCTCGGAGAGCCACACCTTGGTGGTACCGATCCGGGCAATGCCGGTGCGTTCGTTGGACAGCAGGAACTTGGCGTAGCTCCAGCCTGCGTTCTCTTCGCCGACGAGTTGGTTGACCGGCACGCGGACGTCCTCGAAGAACACCTCGTTGACTTCGTAGCTGCCGTCGATGAGCTTGATCGGCCGCAGCGTGATGCCCGGAGTGGACATCTCGACCAAGATGAATGAGATGCCGGCCTGCTTCTTCGGCGCGTTGGGATCGGTGCGTACCAGGAGGAAGATCCAATCGGCGAACTGGCCCAGCGTGGTCCACGTCTTCTGGCCGTTGATGACGTAGTGGTCGCCGTCGCGCACCGCCGTCGTTCGCAGCGAAGCGAGATCCGATCCAGCCTCCGGCTCGGAGAAGCCCTGGCACCACCAGATGTCGAGGTTGGCCGTCGCGGGCAGGAAGCGCTCCTTGACCTCCTGGGAGCCGAACGCCGCGATCACCGGCCCCACCATGCCGGTGTTGAAGGTCAGCGGCTGAGGCACACACGCGAGTTGCATCTCGTCCGACCAGATCTGGTGCTGCAGCGGTGACCAGTCCTTGCCGCCCCACTCGACCGGCCAGTTCGGGACCGCCAGACCCGCATTGTTCAAAATCCGCTGGGTGGTGATCAGATCCTCGCGGAATCGCGCGCCGTCGTTGCGTTCGCGCTCGCGGATTTCCGCCGGAATCTGCGTGGTGAAAAACTCGCGCAATTCATCGCGGAAAGCGGTATCTGCCTCGCTCAGTGCCAGTCTCATGTGACCTCGAATCTCCTACAGGTGAGGACAGCACGGTATCGCATGACGGGACCGCCGGATTGTGGGCCTAACGCCCGCGGCGGCGCAGGTAGCGCTCGAACTCTGCCGCCAATGTGTCCCCGTCCACTTTGGACAGCGCTTCGTTGACGTCGACTTCGGCGTCGCCCCGCTGCTCGAGGCTGGCGACGTAGTCGGCGATCTCCTCGTCATCGGCCGTCATTTCGTTGACGGCCTCCTCCCACTCCTCGGATTGGGTGGGCAGGTCGGCCAGCGGAACCTCGATATCGAGCACTTCCTCGACACGCCGCAACAGCGCCACCGTGGCCTTGGGATTGGGTGGCTGTGAGACGTAGTGCGGAACCGCCGCCCAGAAGGTCACGGCCGGGATGCCGGCGGCCACACAGGCGTCCTGGAAGACCCCCGCGATACCGGTCGGGCCTTCGTAGCGGGACTCCTCCAGTCCGAAGAACTTGGCGGACTCCGGTGAGTAGGCGGCTCCGGAGACCGGCACCGGCCGGGTGTGCGGGGTGTCGGCCAGCAGCGCACCAAGGATGACCACGGTGTCGACGTTGAGCTTGTCGGCGATGGCCAGCAGCTCGGCACAGAAGCTGCGCCAGCGCATATTGGGCTCGACCCCGTGCATCAGCACGATGTCGCGGTCCGAGCCGGGCGGTCGGCAGTGCGAGATCTGCATCGACGGCCACACCAGTTCGCGGGTGACGCCATCGATCTGGCGGATCACCGGACGATTGACCTGGTAGTCGTAGTAGGCCTCGTCGTCGATCTCGACGATCGGCTGCGCTTCCCAGATCGCGTCGAGGTGTTCCAGAGCATCACTGGCGGCATCACCGGCGTCGTTCCAGCCCTCGAATGCCGCGACGATGATGGCGTTGTGGAGTTCGGGGAGATCAGGCCCCTGAGCGCCACTGAAGTTCCATGCCGTCACTCATCCAGCCTAAGCCCTGCTCGGCTGCGATGAGCCTGATAAGACCGGCCCGGCCGCCATCGAGGGTGATCCACCGCCGCCGAGACCGGCACGCGGTTCCCAGTGGCGGGGGAGACGTCGACCGGGGTGACGTCGTAGACTCGAGCGGTCGAGAGGCGTTGCGACGGGTTCGGGTTCCCCGGAATCCGCCACGCTCGGCAGAGTTAAGGACGCCTTCCGCTGTGGAAGGAACCTGATTTGAGTGCCCCAGAAAATAACCGCTTTGAGGCAACTATTCGCCCGGACTGCACCGACGAGCTGACGGCAACGCTGCTTCGGCGGATCATGGTGATCGACGGCGCGATGGGCACGGCGATCCAGCGGGACCGGCCGGACGAGGCCGGCTATCGCGGCGAGCGGTTCACGGAGTGGCCGACGGCGCTTCAGGGCAACAACGACCTGCTCACTCTCACGCAGCCGGACATCATCTCCGGAATCCACCGCGAATACCTTGAGGCGGGTGCCGACATCCTGGAGACGAACACGTTCAACTCCACCGCGATATCGCTTGCCGACTACGATATGCACGAACTCGCTTACGAGCTGAACTACGCCGGTGCCGCCCTGGCGCGGGCGGTCTGTGACGAGTTCAGCACGCCGGACAAGCCCCGCTATGTCGCCGGCGCCATCGGGCCGACGACCAGAACCGCGTCGATCTCGCCGGACGTCAACGACCCTGGCGCCCGCAATGTCTCCTACGACCAGCTGGTGGCCGCCTACCTCGAAGCCGCCAACGGCCTCGTCGACGGCGGTGCCGATCTGCTCATCATCGAGACGATCTTCGACTCTCTTAATGCCAAGGCGGCGGTGTTCGCCGTCGAGACCCTGTTCGAGGAGCGCGGACGTCGGTGGCCGGTGATCATCTCGGGCACCATCACCGATGCGTCCGGACGGACGTTGTCCGGTCAGGTCACCGAAGCGTTCTGGAACTCAATCAGGCACTCCCGTCCGCTCGCGGTCGGCCTCAACTGCGCCCTGGGCGCGCCTGAGATGAGGCCCTACATCGCCGAGATGTCCCGCATCGCCGACACTTTTGTCTCCTGCTATCCCAACGCCGGCCTGCCCAACGCCTTCGGCGAATACGACGAGTCCCCGGAGCGCCAGGCCGGCTACCTCGCCGAGTTCGCCGAGGCCGGCCTGGTCAACCTGGTCGGTGGTTGCTGCGGAACAGCGCCGCCGCACATCGCCGAGATCGCGCACGTCGTCGAGGGCGTGCGACCGAGAGATGTGCCGCACATTTCCGTCGCCACCCGGCTCTCGGGCCTGGAGCCGCTCAACATCACCGATGATTCCCTGTTCGTGAACATCGGAGAGCGCACCAACATCACCGGCTCCGCCCGATTCCGCAACCTGATCAAAGCGGGGGACTACGACACCGCGCTGTCGGTCGCCCTCCAACAGGTCGAGGTTGGAGCGCAGGTCATCGACATCAACATGGACGAGGGCATGATCGACGGCGTCGCCGCGATGGACCGGTTCACCAAGCTGATCGCGGCTGAGCCCGATATCAGCCGGATCCCGGTGATGATCGACTCCTCCAAGTGGGAGGTCATGGAGACGGGCCTGAAGAACGTGCAGGGCAAGCCCATCGTCAACTCGATCTCCATGAAGGAGGGCGAAGAGAAGTTCGTCCGCGAGGCACGGCTGTGCCGCAAGTACGGCGCCGCCGTCGTCGTGATGGCCTTCGACGAGAAGGGCCAGGCCGACAACCTCGAGCGCCGTAAGGAAATCTTCGGGCGTGCCTACCGGATCCTGACCGACGAGGTCGGCTTCCCGGCCGAGGACATCATCTTCGACCCGAACTGCTTCGCGCTGGCGACCGGTATCGAGGAGCACGCGACCTACGGGATCGACTTCATCAAAGCCTGCGCCTGGATCAAGGCGAACCTGCCCGGCGTGCACATCTCCGGTGGTATCTCGAACGTGTCGTTCTCATTCCGCGGCAATAATCCCGTTCGCGAGGCGATCCATGCGGTGTTCCTCTTCCACGCCATCAAGGCCGGCCTGGACATGGGCATCGTCAACGCCGGTGCGCTGGTGCCCTACGACTCGATCGACCCCGAGTTGCGGGAGCGAATCACCGACGTCGTGTTGAACCGCCGCGAGGACGCGGCCGAAAGGCTGCTGGAGATCGCTGAACGGTTCAATAGCTCGGAGAAAGCTGACGACCCAGTGGCAGCCGAGTGGCGATCCCTTCCGGTCCGCGAACGGATCACACATGCGCTGGTCAAGGGTATCGACGCCAATGTCGACGCGGACACCGAAGAATTGCGGGCCGAGATCGCCGCTGCAGGCGGTCGCCCGATCGAGGTGATCGAGGGCCCGCTGATGGACGGTATGAACGTCGTCGGCGACCTCTTCGGCGCGGGCAAGATGTTCCTGCCCCAGGTGGTGAAGTCGGCCCGGGTGATGAAGAAGGCTGTCGCCTACCTGTTGCCCTACATCGAGGCGGAGAAGACGGCGTCCGGTGCCACCGCGGTCAAGGACACCAACGGCACGATCATCATGGCGACGGTCAAGGGCGATGTCCACGACATCGGTAAGAACATCGTCGGAGTTGTCCTGCAATGTAACAACTTTGAAGTAATCGACCTCGGTGTAATGGTACCTGCGCAAAAAATCCTGGACGCGGCGAGAGAACACAACGCCGACATCATCGGGCTGTCCGGCCTGATCACCCCGTCCCTGGATGAGATGGTCAACGTCGCCGTCGAGATGGAGCGTCAGGGACTGCAGATCCCATTGTTGATCGGGGGCGCGACCACGTCGCGCGCCCACACGGCGGTGAAGATATCGCCGCGTCGTTCCGGCCCGGTGGTGTGGGTCAAGGACGCTTCCCGATCGGTGCCGGTCGCTGCCGCTCTGCTCGATGACAAGCAACGTCCAGGGCTGCTGGCGGCCACCGAAGAGGATTACGCATCGCTTCGCGAACGGCATGCGCAGAAGAACGAGCGGCCGATGCTGACATTGCAGAAGGCGCGCGCGAACCGGACGCCGATCGAGTGGGCCGGCTACTCGCCGCCGGTGCCTGCCCAGGGCCTCGGCGTACGGGATTTTGGTGACTACGACCTCGCCGAACTACGCGAGTACATCGACTGGCAACCTTTCTTCAACGCCTGGGAGATGAAGGGCCGCTTCCCCGACATCCTCAACAATCCGGTGTCGGGCGAGACTGCCCGCAAGTTGTACGACGACGCCCAGGCAATGCTCGACACCATGATCAAGGATAAGTGGCTGACCGCGAACGGGGTGATCGGCTTCTTCCCGGCGAACGCGGTCGGCTCGGGTGTTGAAGACATCGAGGTCTACACCGACGAGACCCGTACCCAGGTGATGGCCACGTTGCACAACCTGCGTCAGCAGGGCGAGCACCGCGGCGGCATCCCGAACCGGAGCCTCGGCGACTTCATCGCACCCAAAGAGACCGGACTGGCTGACTACGTCGGCGCTTTCGCCGTGACCACGGGACTCGGCAGCGGAGTCAAGATCGACGAGTTCAAGGCGGCTAATGATGACTACAGCGCGATCCTGCTGGAGTCTCTCGCCGATCGGCTGGCAGAGGCGTTCGCCGAACGGATGCACCAACGGGTTCGCAAGGAGTTCTGGGGATTCCAGCCTGACGAGCAGTTGGACAATGAGGCTCTCATCGGTGAGAAGTACACCGGAATCCGTCCTGCCCCCGGGTACCCGGCCTGCCCGGAGCACACCGAGAAGGTGACGCTCTGGGACTTGATGGATGTCAAAGAGCGGACCGGTATCGAGCTCACCGAGTCGATGGCGATGTGGCCCGGTGCCGCCGTCAGCGGCTGGTACTTCTCCCACCCGCAGTCGCAGTACTTCGTGGTCGGCCGGATGGCCCAGGATCAGGTGGCCGACTACGCAAAGCGCAAGGGTTGGACTTTGGCCGAAGCCGAGCGGTGGCTCGGCCCCAACCTCGGCTACAACCCGGAGGATTAATGATGCACGCCGTGTTGTTCGATATGGACGGCACGCTGGTCGACTCGGAGAAACTCTGGGAGGTGGCGCTGCAGGTGCTCTACACCAGGCTCGGCGGCGAGCTGACTCCGGCTATGCGCGAGGCTACCGTCGGCGGATCCGCCGAGAGCCTCATGCAGATGGTCTACACGGACCTGGGCCTTGACCCCGATCCTGATCAGATGGCGGCCCACTCCGACTGGCTGCACGACTACACCGCCGACCTGTTCGACGGCGGACTGCCGTGGTGCGAGGGCGCGCGCGAACTCCTCGACACCCTCGCTGATGCGGCCGTGCCGATGGCATTGGTGACGAATACCCGCCGCGCGCTCACTGAACGCGCCCTCGACAGCATCGGCCGGCGTTACTTCACGGCCAGTGTGTGTGGGGATGAGGTGGTGAGTCCCAAGCCTGCGCCGGATCCCTACCACCGGGCCGCGACACTGCTGGGATTCGACCCTGCGCAATGTCTCGCCATCGAAGATTCGGTCACCGGGGCCGCATCGGCTGAGGACGCCGGCTGTCCGGTTCTGGTGGTGCCCAATGACGTCAAGGTGCCGACCAGTCCCCGGCGACGCCATGTCACGTCGTTGCGCGGTCTGAACGCCGTTCGATTGCGGGAGATCCACACCGAGTTGATGCTGGGTGTGTAATCGTATTTCCACACGGTTCGGATAGTTTTCGGAAAGGGACGCCACATGGCCGGCCAAGGGCCCATCAGCGACACACCGTCGGTTTTCGACGACGAGGAATTCTCCGGCCGCGGTGTGGTGCGCATCGCCTCCGTGGCAGCACTCGGCGGCCTGCTGTTCGGCTACGACAGTGCGGTGATCAACGGCGCGGTGGCCTCGATCCAGAATCACTTCCAAATCAACAACGCCTCACTCGGCTTCGCGGTGGCCTCGGCCCTGCTCGGCGCGGCTGCGGGCGCCATGACGGCGGGCCGGCTGGCCGACCGGATCGGCCGCATCTCGGTCATGAAGATCGCCGCGGTGTTGTTCTTCATCAGCGCCATCGGAACCGGTCTGGCGAGCAGTGTCTGGATGATCGTGCTGTTCCGCGTTATCGGCGGGATCGGCGTCGGGGTCGCGTCGGTGATCGCCCCGGCCTACATTGCCGAAACCTCGCCCGCGCGCATCCGAGGTCGACTCGGCTCACTGCAGCAGTTGGCAATTGTGAGCGGCATTTTTATCTCACTAGCCATCGATTACCTACTGGCCCATCTGGCCGGCGGCGCTAGCAAGGACCTGTGGCTGGGGCTTGAGGCCTGGCGGTGGATGTTCCTGATCATGGCTGTGCCGGCGGTGGTCTACGGGGTGCTCGCATTCACCATTCCGGAGTCGCCGCGCTATCTCGTTGCCCGCCATCGCATTCCGGAGGCCCGCAAAGTCCTCACCATGCTTCTGGGGGAGAAGAATCTCGATATCACCATCGACCGCATTGAGAGCACGCTGAGCGGCGAGGCCAAACCCTCATGGAGTGATCTGCGTAAGCCGGGCGGCGGGGTCTACGGCATCGTCTGGGTTGGTTTGGGGCTGTCGATTTTCCAGCAATTCGTCGGCATCAACGTGATCTTCTACTACTCCAATGTGCTGTGGGAGGCGGTGGGCTTCGACGAGAGTCAGTCCTTCGTGATCACGGTGATCACGTCGATCGTCAATATCGCGACCACCTTGATCGCCATCTCACTCATCGACAAGATCGGCCGCAAGCCCCTGTTGCTGATTGGTTCAGCCGGGATGGCGGTCACCCTGGCGACCATGGCCTTCATCTTCGGCACCGCACCGCAGGTGGGTGGCACCCCGCAACTCAGCGGTGCGGAAGGACCCATCGCCCTGGTTGCGGCGAACCTGTTCGTGGTGGCCTTCGGTATGTCCTGGGGTCCGGTGGTGTGGGTGCTGCTCGGCGAGATGTTCCCCAATCGCATCCGCGCTGCCGCACTCGGACTGGCCGCCGCGGCACAGTGGGCAGCCAACTGGCTGATCACGGTCAGCTTCCCGCAACTGCGGAACAACCTCGGCCTGGCCTATGGCTTCTATGCGCTGTGCGCCATCCTGTCGTTCCTCTTTGTGTGGACCTGGGTGCGCGAGACCAAGGGTGTGGCGCTGGAAGATATGCAGGGTGAGCTCGCCGAAAAGAAGCCGACCGCCGCCTGATCGACAGGCGTACGCGGCAGCTCGGCGGAAACCGCCGTGACGGGTTCGGGTTCAGCGTGGAACAATCCCATGACGTGAAGACTTTCGAGGAACTGTTCGCCGAACTGGGCGAACGTGCCCGCATCCGGCCGGCGGGTAGCGCCACCGTCGCCGCCCTCGATGCCGGCGTGCACAACCTGGGCAAGAAGATCCTCGAGGAGGCCGGTGAGGTGTGGCTGGCCGCCGAGCATGAGTCGGATGAGGCACTGGCGGGAGAGATCAGCCAGCTGCTGTACTGGACCCAGGTGCTGATGATCGCGCGTGGGCTCGGCCTCGATGACGTCTACCGGAAGCTGTAGGGCCCACCATGTTGCGTGTCGCTGTGCCCAACAAGGGCGCATTGTCCGAATCGGCCGCCGAGATCCTGTCTGAGGCCGGTTACCGGCGGCGTAGCGATCCCAAGGATCTGACCGTCATCGACCGGCCGAACGGTGTCGAGTTCTTCTTCCTGCGGCCCAAGGACATCGCGATCTATGTGGGTTCAGGGGAGCTCGACTTCGGGATCACCGGCCGGGATCTGGCCGCCGAATCCGGCGCACCCGTTCGCGAGCGGCTGGCACTGGGTTTCGGATCCTCCAGCTTCCGCTACGCGGCCCCAGTCGACCGGGCATGGATCACCGCTGACCTGGCCGGAAAACGAATCGCCACCGCATACCCGAATCTGGTCCGAAAAGATCTGGCGGCCAAAGGGATTGAGGCGACCGTGATCCGGCTTGACGGCGCAGTCGAGATCTCGGTGCAGCTTGGAGTGGCTGACGCTATCGCCGATGTCGTCGGTTCGGGGCGCACGTTGAGCCTGCACGGCCTGGCGGCCTTCGGCGAGTCACTGTGTGATTCAGAGGCGGTGCTGATCGAGCGCGACGGCGTCGGCGACGACGAAAACCGCGCCGCCCGCGATCAGCTGGCCGCCCGGGTGCAGGGGGTGGTTTTCGGCCAGCAGTATCTGATGCTGGATTACGACTGCCCGCGCGCGGTGCTCGAACGGGCCACCGCGATCACGCCGGGACTCGAGTCGCCGACCATCGCGCCCCTGGCCGACCCGGACTGGGTGGCGGTGCGCGCCCTGGTGCCGCGACGTGACATCAACGCCATCATGGACCAGATCGCGGCGATCGGAGCCAAGGCGATCCTCGCCTCGGACGTACGATTCTTCCGCTTCTAGCCCAACTCCCGGTCGTGCTAGCGTCCCGATCATGACGCATGCGCTCGTATTGCTGCTGGCTCTGCTCATCGGCGTGGTCGCCGGTCTGCGGGCCTTCACCGCCCCCGCAGTGCTTGCCTGGGCCGCGTTCCTGCAGTGGATCAATCTGTCCGGAACGTGGGCATCGTGGATGGGGCATTGGGCGACCGTGGCGATCCTGACTGTCCTGGCGGTCGCCGAACTGGTCAGCGACAAGATGCCCACCCTGCCCAGTCGCAAGTCCGCGCCGCAGTTCCTGCTGCGTTTGGCCGCCGGCGCCTTCTCGGGGGCCGTGCTCGGAACCGCGTGGGGGTACCGCTGGGGCAGCCTGGGCGCCGGAATGATCGGCGCGGTGGTGGGCACCATCGGGGGCTTTGCCGTTCGTACCGCCCTGGTCCGCGCCAATGGCGGCAACGACCGGCCGGTCGCACTAGGCGAGGACATCGTCGCCGTCATTGCCGGCGTCGCGGCCGCGTACGCCATCAGCGCGCTCTGAGGTTCAGTGGGCGTGGATGACTACGCCCCGAATGTTGCGGCCGGCGAGCATATCGTCGTAGGCCTCGTTGATCTCCTCGAGTTTGTACTCGGCGGTGATCGTCTCGTCGAGCAGCAGTTTGCCTTCCCGATACAGACTGAGGAGCCGCGGGATGTCCGCGCGCGGGTTGGCTTCGCCGTACAGGCTGCCCAGTAGACGCTTCTGAAAGAGCGTGATCATGGCAGTCGGCATCATCGGCGTCACATCGCTGATCGGTGCAAGCGCTGTCAACACCACCGCGCCACCCTTGCGGATGATCCCGAATGCGTCGTTGATCATCGGAGGTTCGACGACGCCGACGGTCAAGATCGCCGAGTCGGCCATCACCCCCCGGGTCAACTGGCCCACCAACTCGATCGCCTCCGGCATCGAGGTGACGAAGTGGGTGGCGCCGAACAGAAAAGCCTTGTCCCGCTTGGTATCGACCACGTCGATGACGACGATCTTCTCTGCGCCGGCCAGCCGGGCACCCTGGATGGCACCGCTGCCGATCCCGCCGCAGCCGATCACCACGACCGTGTCGCCAGGGCTTACGTCGGCGGTGTTGACCGCTGACCCCCATCCGGTGGTGACGCCGCAGCCCAGCAGGCAGGCCCGGGAGAGTGGAATGTCATCGTCGATCTTGATCATCGATGCTTCAGGCACGGTCCCGTACGGGGCGAAGGTGCCCAGTCCGATGGCGGCGTAGACGTCCTGCCCGCGGGCATGGCGCCGGAAGGTTCCATCGGGTTGTAGCCCGATGAGGCTGTTCGCACCCATATCGCACAAATTCGAGTGCCCGGTCGCACACCAGCGACAGCGCCCGCACGCCGGCAGGAAGGCTGCCACCACATGGTCACCGACCTTTAGGTCCCGCACGCCGAGGCCGACTTCGACGATGACACCGGCGCCCTCGTGGCCACCGATGATCGGAACCGGGGCAGGTAGGTCGCCGGTGCGGATGTGGTGATCGGAGTGGCAGAGTCCGGTGGCTTCGAAGGACACCAAGACCTCGCCGTCCCGCGGCGGGTCGAGGTCGACTTCTTCGACGCTCCAGTCCTGTTCGTAGTCCCACAGGATGGCGGCATTCATCTTCATCAGGTTTCACCGAACGGTCGAGGTGTGAGTCCCGTGAGCATAGGACCACTGCGCCGTTACCGGGGCGAGGATGCGGTGTTCGCTGTGGCAGGGTGAACCGTTGTGACCGACAACCCGGGCGTGGCGCGCAGGACAGGTCCGTTCGCTGTCGGCGACCGGGTCCAGTTGACCGATCCCAAGGGCCGGCACTACACGATGATCCTCAATACCGGCGCCGAGTTCCATACCCACCGGGGCGCGCTAGCCCACGACGAGGTGATCGGCCTGCCCGAGGGCAGCGTCGTCAAATCCGCCAATGGCGATGCGTTCCTGGTCTTGCGCCCACTGCTGATCGACTACGTGATGTCGATGCCGCGCGGCGCACAGGTGATCTACCCCAAGGATGCCGCGCAGATCGTCCACGAGGGCGATATCTTCCCCGGCGCCCGGGTGCTGGAGGCGGGTGCCGGATCCGGCGCGCTGACCTGCTCGCTGCTGCGCGCCGTGGGTGTGCTCGGTGAGGTCATCTCCTACGAGGTCCGCGCTGACCACGCCGAGCACGCCGAGCGCAATGTGGCGACGTTCTTCGGGCAGGATCCCGATAACTGGCGGCTGATTATTTCCGACGTGGTCGATGCCGACCTCGCAGACGCGTCGGTCGACCGCGCCGTCCTCGACATGCTCGCACCCTGGGATGTTCTCGACGCCGTGGCGCGCATGCTGGTTCCGGGCGGGGTGCTGGTGATCTATGTCGCTACGGTGACCCAATTGTCCAAGACGGTCGAGGCGTTGCGCGAACGGCAGTGCTGGACCGAGCCGCGATCGTGGGAGACGCTGCAGCGCGGCTGGAACGTCGTGGGGTTGGCGGTTCGTCCGGAGCACACCATGCGCGGGCACACCGCGTTCCTGATCTCCGCACGCCGACTGGCGCCGGGAACAGTGACACCGACACCGATGCGTCGCAAGAAGGGCCGTGCCGAGGTCTGAGCTCGGCTTGATCTGATGACGCCGTCAACTAGTCGTCGGTGTGCCGCAGATCCCTTCGGGCCGACAGCAATTCGATCTCGGGGCGGTTCGCGACGAGCCGTTCGGCGGCGTCGAGCACCTCGACCGCATGCGCCCGATCGGCGGCTACCACCGCCACGCCGATTCCGGTCCGCCGGTGCAGATCCAGTGACCCGGTCTCGGCGGCAGACACGCTGAATCGGCGCTGTAACTCGGCCACCAGTGGCCGCACCACCGAACGCTTCTCCTTCAGCGACCGCACGTCGCCGAGCCGAATGTCGAACTCAAGCCACCCGATCCACATTGCTGTTACTGCCGTCAGGAGGTGGGACTGGGGGCGATGGTCGCTGGGGCGGCCGATGTCGGAGTGGCGGACTCGGTGTGGGCATTGCCGAACGCCAGCAGTGAATCCGCTGTCTGGCGGGACAACTGCCAGCCGTCATCGACGGGCCGGAACTGCATTGGAAAGACGAACTCGCCCGGATTAACCGGGTTCGCTGTCGTGACCTTGATGGTGGCCAGTGCGTCACCGGGCTGGGTGTCGGACCATTTCACCTCGGTGGCGGTGAACGTCAACGGGGTGAAACCGCCATCACGCAGTGCAGTGGCGAACCTGTCGAGCGTGCCCGCTTCCGATGGCACGGCATTTTCAACCAGGTGCAGTTTGTCGGTGCCGGGGACCGCCGGGTCGGCAAGCCGGTACATCACATCGGTGAGGGTTTCCGGTGCCGGCAGCGGCCCGGGATCGGCCGGTGCTGCCGCCGTGGTCGGCGGCTGCGTCACGGGATTTGATATCGAACTCGATTCGTCCTGATGTGCGCACCCCGAAAGGCCAATCGCCGACACGATTGTGGCGATACTCAGGCTCACGATCAGGAGGCGACGCATCCGGCAGCGGCGGGGTCAGCCGTTGAACAGGCTCAGCACCAACCCGGCCGAGGCGCGCGATAGCTTCCAGCCGCCCTGGTTGACGAAGACGATGTTCTGGGTGATCGGTCCGATACCGTTTCCGGTCGCGGTGACGGCGGAACTGGCCGACCCAGCGGCCGCCGGGGCGATATTGGCGACCGAGAAGTTCAACGGTAGCTGGCCTTTGGCTACTGCGTTCTTCATCAGGCCGTCGGCGGCGCGGGCCTCGATCCGCCCGATCCCGCCCTCGACCAGGTTGCTCTTGGCGGCAAACGGCACGTTGGGGTCTGCCAGCCCGTACAGCACGCCGTACAGCTGGTCGGCCGTCGGGAGGTCGGCGGCCGGATCCTGGGGCAGCGGAACCCCGAACACGACGGGTTGCACGGCAGGAGATGCGACCGGGCTGATCGCATCGACAGCGGCCAGTCCACCAGCGGCGCCACCCAGGATCGCAGCGGCTGCCATGCACGTGGCCAGCAGTTCTAGGGTCACAACTGTCCTTTCGATCGGACTGACTCGGTAATGAGGTTAACAGTGACATCTGGGTGTCGAAATCGTCGTAGAGCCCGGGATGGTCTAATCGCCGGTAGCGTTGGGAGGATCCACCTCACCACCGTCGGTGCAGTGCGGGGAAGGAGCCGGTTAATGAGTGAGTCGAATCGTTCTGAGGCTTTGGGAGACTCTGACGGTGAGGATTCCGCTGAGTTGGAGGAGCTCCGCCGGGAGGCGGCGCTGCTGCGTGAGCAATTGCAGAGCGTTGCCGGCGGTCAGCGCGTGACCCGCGAGGTGCAGCAACTGGAGGCCCGGATCGACTCGCTGGGTGCCCGTAACGCCAAGCTGATGGACACCCTCAAGGACGCACGCCAGCAGCTCCTGGCGCTGCGCGAGGAGGTCGACCGACTGGGTCAGCCGCCCAGCGGGTACGGCGTGCTGTTGGGTGCCCACGATGATGACACCGTCGATGTGTTCACGTCCGGCCGCAAGATGCGGCTGACCTGCTCGCCCAATATCGAGATTGAGGAGTTGAAGAAGGGGCAGACCGTCCGGCTCAACGAGGCGCTGACCGTGGTGGAGGCCGGCGCCTTCGAGGCGGTGGGCGAGATCAGCACCCTGCGTGAGGTGCTTGCCGACGGACACCGCGCGCTGGTGCTGGGCCACGCCGACGAGGAGCGGATTGTCTGGTTGGCCGAGCCACTGGTGGCAGCCGAGCATATGGCTCCCGAAGTGGCCGATGCCCTTGACGACGATCACAGGCCGCGCAAGCTTCGTTCGGGTGACTCGCTACTGGTCGACTCCAAGGCCGGTTACGCCTTCGAGCGCATCCCCAAGGCCGAGGTGGAGGACCTGGTCCTCGAAGAGGTCCCCGACGTCGCCTACAGCGATATCGGCGGCCTGACCCGTCAGATCGAGCAGATCCGCGATGCGGTGGAACTTCCTTTCCTGCACAAGGATCTGTACCGCGAGTACTCGCTGCGTCCACCGAAGGGTGTGCTGCTCTACGGCCCTCCCGGGTGCGGCAAGACACTGATCGCCAAGGCGGTCGCCAACTCGCTGGCCAAGAAGATGGCCGAGGTTCGTGGTGAGGACGCCCGCGAGGCGAAGTCCTACTTCCTCAACATCAAGGGCCCGGAACTGCTGAACAAGTTCGTGGGTGAGACCGAACGCCATATCCGGTTGATCTTCCAGCGGGCCCGGGAGAAGGCCTCCGAGGGCACCCCGGTGATCATCTTCTTCGACGAGATGGACTCGATCTTCCGCACCCGCGGCACCGGCGTCAGCTCCGATGTCGAGACCACGGTCGTGCCTCAGTTGCTCAGCGAGATCGACGGCGTCGAGGGTCTGGAGAACGTCATCGTCATCGGTGCCTCCAACCGCGAGGACATGATCGATCCGGCGATCCTGCGGCCGGGCCGACTCGACGTCAAGATTAAGATCGAGCGTCCGGATGCCGAAGCCGCCCAGGACATCTTCAGTAAGTACCTGACCGTGAACCTGCCGGTGAACGCCGACGACCTTGCGGAGTTCGGGGGCGACCGGGCGCTGTGCGTCAAGGCGATGATCGAGAAGGTTGTCGACCGGATGTACGCCGAGATCGATGACAACCGTTTCCTGGAGGTCACCTATGCCAACGGTGACAAAGAGGTCATGTACTTCAAGGATTTCAACTCCGGCGCGATGATTCAGAACGTCGTCGACCGGGCCAAGAAGTTCGCGATCAAGTCGGTGCTCGAGTCAGGCCAGCACGGTCTGCGAATCCAGCACCTGCTCGACTCGATCGTCGATGAGTTCTCCGAGAACGAGGATCTGCCCAACACCACCAACCCTGATGACTGGGCACGCATCTCGGGCAAGAAGGGAGAGCGGATCGTCTACATCCGCACCCTGGTGAGTGGCAAGACCTCCAGCACCAGCCGGGCCATCGACACCGAGTCGAATCTCGGCCAGTACCTCTAGCCGCACGACGATCAAGCGGCTACTAGAACTGCAGCGAATAGCTGTTAGTCAGGTCGTCTTGGGTGACGTGGGCGTCGCGCGCGGTGGTGTCGACCCGCAGTGGATGCGACAGCGTGCGGGTCTGGTAACTCCAACCGGCCGGAAGGTGCAGCCGGCTCGCCAGTCCGGGTAGGTCATCGAGAGTCAGGCCCTTGTCGACGATCTGGCTCCAGGTCTGCATCACCCAACGCTGTCCATCCGGGTCGACCAGTTCGAAGATGGGACGGCCGGCATCGAAGGTGAACACCGCTTTACGGTCAACCCTGTTGACGCTGTAGGGCGCGGGGTTCATCGATGAAAGTTTGACGACTGCCTGCTCGATCATATCGATGCCGCCGAAGTTCATCGTTGCCTGCGGGCCCGCTGCGTGCTTGTCGATACTGCTCATCAACCAGTAGCGGGGGCCGTTGAGCAATACGGCGACCACGCCGTTCTCCTTGGCAATTTTCTCAGCATCGAGAGAGTCCCATAGTTCGGCCGGGCAGTCGTTGAGCGGAAAGCTGTTGTAGACAGCCGCTTGGGGTCCGGACTCGGTGATCCGAACCAGCATCACCTCGCCGTAGCGAAGCCCGAACACATCTCCGGATTGATCAGCCATGAGCATCCTCAGTCGTCGAAATCGGTGATACCGCTTTGATTTTAGTCTGACGGGCGTCCATTGACCGATACCGGCCGAGAGCGACAATAGTGAGCCGTAAATCGTCGAGAATCGGGTCGAGAAACTGTGCGCGGTACTGCGTGTCGGTGACCGCTTTGGCAGCCAGGTACATGAACGTGATCGCGGTCAATAACATCGTGGTCTGAATCAGCGGGTCGGGGATCGGCAGTGTCATACCCAGCAGCCGTCCGTCAGGGCTACCGGCCCCGCGCGTCCAGGCATCGAGAACAGCGGGACTGACCAAGATCAGGCCGAGCACGAAGAACACGGTGCCCGTCATGATCGCGACGGTGAGCACGTGCACCACCTGTGAGGCGGCCACCACGAACACGGTATTGAGACGTTCGCCCAGGGAAAGGCCGCGGGAATCTGGTGGATCGGGCACACCCTCGAACGGAGTTCCGGCGAGTTTGTCGGCGTCACCGGCTACAGCGCCCGGGGCCCTCAGCAACGGCCGAACCTCCGTCATCGTGCTGGACACCAGGAACGCGGCGGCGATGAGGAACAGAAAGCCCATCCCCAGCCACAGGCGGCCACGACTGATCAAGGAGGTCATCAGCCAGACGTAGGTGTTGAAGAACACCAGAAATGTGAGCAGGACGACCGGAAGGGCCCGGACGAACATCCCCGCGGCGTAGGCGAGGTTTGTCAGCGTCAGTTCGGCTGCCCAGCCCAGGATCGAGCCGAGGCCCGTCGCGGTGAGTGCCAGGACCGCGCCGAGCATAGCCCCCCAGATGATCAGATTCACCAGGATCCGTGCACTCGGTCCACCGAAGACCGCACCCAGGGCGATGATCGCCACGGCGAGATCGGCGATCAACACCCGCCGCACCGTGGAGTCGATTTTTGCCACGAACCATCCCGCGGCTACGGCGGCAGGCAGTACCAGCACCAGGATGGCCAGAACGAATCCTTCGGCCAGGTCCGGCCGCCCGTCGATGTTGATGGTGTGCTTTCCCAACAACCTCACCACGATGATCGAGTTCACCGCGAAGACCGCCATCGCCGCGAGAGCGGGCGCCGACCGGCTCCACACCCGGCGTAGCAGTGCCCCCGGTCGCAATACGGCGGGAAGTCCGCGGGCGAGGAACCAGCGTTCGGCGGCTTCGGTCTCGGCCGGCATGTGTGGAAACCCTAGCGGCTCAGCGCGCATCGTCACCCGGCTGGTTCGGATTGCCGGGTTCCTCCTCGCGCTAGCGCGCATCGTCACCCGGCTGGTTCGGATTGCCGGGTTCCTCCTCGCGCTAGCG
>NZ_JAEMSG010000025.1:21266-30023 GCF_016462945.1 Mycolicibacterium sp.
CGCATCGTCACCCGGCTAGGCTGTACCTTATGCAGCGGATCATCGGTACTGAGGTCGAGTACGGCATATCCTCGCCGTCCGATCCGACCGCCAATCCGATCCTCACCTCCACCCAGGCGGTGCTTGCCTATGCGGCCGCCGCCGGGATCCAGCGGGCCAAGCGCACCCGTTGGGACTACGAGGTGGAGTCGCCGCTGCGCGACGCTCGGGGCTTCGATTTGAGCCGCACCTCGGGGCCGGTTCCGGTAGTGGATGCCGACGAGGTCGGCGCGGCCAACATGATCCTGACCAACGGCGCCCGGCTGTACGTGGATCATGCCCATCCGGAGTATTCGGCACCGGAAGTCACCGATCCGATGGATGCGGTGATCTGGGACAAAGCCGGCGAGCGGGTCATGGAGGCCGCCGCCCGACACGTGGCCAGCGTTCCCGGCGCGGCCAAGCTTCAGCTGTACAAAAACAATGTCGACGGCAAGGGCGCCTCCTACGGCACGCACGAGAACTATCTGATGAGCCGGCAGACCCCGTTCTCGGCCGTCATCGTCGGCCTGACCACGTTCATGGTCTCCCGACAGGTGATCACCGGAAGTGGCCGCGTCGGGATCGGTCCGGCCGGCGACGAGCCCGGCTTCCAGCTGTCTCAGCGCGCCGACTACATCGAAGTCGAGGTCGGGCTGGAGACGACCCTGAAGCGGGGGATCATCAACACCCGCGACGAACCGCACGCCGATGCCGACAAATATCGCCGGTTGCATGTGATCATCGGCGACGCAAACCTGGCCGAGACGTCGACGTATCTCAAGGTGGGCACCACGGCACTGGTCCTGGACCTGATCGAGGAGGGTCTGGATCTCAGCGATCTGACCCTGGCCCGGCCGGTCCACTCCGTGCACGTCGTCAGCCGGGACCCGTCACTGCGGGCGACGGTCGCCTTAGCCGACGGCCGCGAGCTGACCGCGCTGGCATTGCAGCGGATCTATCTCGATCGGGTGGCCAAACTGCTGGACAGCCGTGACCCCGACCCGCGGGCCACCCACGTCGTCGAGACCTGGGCGCACGTGCTGGATTTGTTGGAACGCGATCCGATGGAATGTGCCGAGCTGCTGGACTGGCCGGCCAAACTACGGCTGCTCGAGGGTTTCCGGCAGCGGGAGAACCTTGCCTGGTCGGCACCCCGGCTGCAACTGGTCGACCTGCAGTACTCCGACGTCCGGCTGGACAAAGGCCTCTACAACCGGCTGGTCGCACGCGGTTCCATGAAGCGGCTCGTCACCGAACAGCAGGTGCTCGACGCCGTGGATAACCCGCCGACCGACACCCGGGCCTACTTCCGCGGCGAGTGTCTGCGCCGCTTCGGTGCCGATATTGCCGCCGCCAGTTGGGATTCGGTGATCTTCGATCTCGGCGGTGACTCGCTGGTCCGGATCCCGACACTGGAGCCGCTGCGAGGCAGCAAGGCTCACGTGGGCGCGCTGCTGGACTCGGTCGACAGTGCCGCCGAACTTGTTGCGCAACTAACGAACTGAGCCGACCACGGCCTTCTCCTCGCGCACCTTCGTCCCGGCGAAGTAGAAGATCACCCCGGTGATGACGAAGATCGCCAGCGGGACGGCCTCGATCAGCAGATACCTCATCCGCTCCCCGGCCTCCCAGCCCTCCGGCCGGAACTCGTCGGAGAACCAGTCGACTCCAAACCCGGGCATCAGCAGTTGCACGGTGGCGAAGATCACCCATGCCGTCAGCAAGATCGACAGGAACGGCGCCCACGGAGCGCGGTAGGGACGCGGATGGTCGGGGAAGGACACCCGCAACTTCCACAGCGCGGGGAAGATCGCGATATAGGAAATGAGAGTCGTGGAGATCGCGATACCCAGGATGGCGCCGAAGTATTTGGCGGCGTTGCCGCCGGTGATCTCATGGACGGCGACGACCACGACGGTGGACAGAATGCCGGAGAGCACGTTGACGCGGACCGGCGTGCCGTATTTGGGGGAGATCGCTCCCAAGTACCTGGGTGCAGCGCCGTCATAGCCGGACACGGCCATAGCACGGTCGGAGCCCATGATCCAGGCGACGCCACTGGATAGCAGGCACAGGATGAACAGGATTGCAGCGATCGCGGCGATGACGATGCCGGCGCCGGTGAGGGTCACGGTCCCGTCGTCGGCGATGCTGCCGCCGTACACCGTGAAGACCGAACGCATCGCGTCGATGAAGCCGCCGAGTCCGGAGACCTGATCGGTCGGCAGTATCACGATGATGCACAGGATGGGAATGGCATACATGAGGATGGCGACGACGGCGGACCGGAAGATCGAGAAGGGCACATCCTTCTTCGGGTTCTTCATCTCGTCGCCGGCGGTGTTGGGGAGTTCGAAGCCGACGTACCCGAACATGATCACGCCCGCGAGTCCGAAGAAGCCCGCCGTTGATACCTGGAAGTCACCGACGCCCACACCACGCACACCATTCTTCGAGGCATAGATCAGCGTGGTGATGGTGAAGAAGCCCAACAGGATGAATCGCGCGTAGGCGCCGGCGATCGGGATGTATTTACCGACCTTGAACGACAGGATGGCAGCCAGGGTGCCGATCCAGATGAAGGCGAGTGTGAAAACGTAAAACCAGAAGGTCGGCATGTCCTCGCCTTCCAGGAAGAACACTGAGACCGTCGTCACCGCCAAAGTGGCCAACGTTCCCCCGAACCACACCGGGTTCGTGATCCAGTACAGGACGTTGTTGACAGTCGCCGTGAGGCGACCGAAGGCCAGCCGCGCCCAGATGTACGGACCGCCCTCCTGGGGGAAGGCGGTGCCGAGTTCGGCGAACAGCAGTGCGCTCGGGATAAAGAAGGTGATCGCCAGGATCACGAGCCAGGTGAAGGCCTCGGCGCCGAGCGCGGCCAGCACCCCGATCGTGTCGACGCCCACGAGCGTGCAGATCGTGAAGAACAGAATCTCTTTGCGGCCGAAATTCTTCTGTAGATGGCTCGTCTGTTCGATGGAGTCTGCAGTGAGGTCAAGCTCCTGGGCCTCGGCCTCGGTGATGGTCTCTGACACGTCGTCCTCCAATGGTCTGAGAGGCAATGTATGACTTCACGGCCGCTGGTGGGGCTGGTCAGCCGAACTGGTACACATTTGGTTGCAGGTACCATCGGAGCCTTGACGGTACGTTGAAGACTCGGCGGTTAGGCCGCTGATGAGAGCAGGAGGGCAGCGATGGCTCAGGACCAGACCAAGCGTGGCGGCGGTGGCGGCGAGGACGACGGCCCCTCCGACAGCGCTGGCGGTGGCCAGGAGCGTCGCGACAAGCTGGCAGCCGAGACCGACGACCTGCTGGACGAGATCGACGACGTGCTTGAGGAGAATGCCGAGGACTTCGTGCGGGCCTATGTCCAAAAGGGCGGACAGTGATCTGGTCGTCCTCGGATAGACCGGCCAACAATTCGCCCCTGACTGGATCCTTCACGCGCTACGCCGACTCGTCATCGTTCGCTGAATTTCTGCGCCGCCAGGCTCCGGAGTTGCTTCCGACCGGCGGACTGGCCGGAGGCTCCGGACCGTCTGCGGGCGAGGCATTTGCGCACGGCACCACCATCGTCGCTCTGCGATATCCGGGCGGGGTGTTGATTGCCGGGGATAGGCGTTCGACACAGGGCAACATGATCGCCGGCCGCGACGTGCAAAAGGTTTATATCACCGACGATTACACCGCCACCGGAATCGCGGGTACGGCCGCGCTGGCGGTCGAGTTCGCGCGTTTGTACGCCGTCGAACTCGAGCACTACGAAAAACTCGAGGGCGTGCCGATGACGTTCGCCGGCAAGGTCAACCGGCTGGCGATCATGGTTCGTGGAAATCTCGGTGCGGCACTGCAGGGGTTCGTTGCGCTGCCGCTGCTGGTCGGCTACGACCTCAATGATCCGGACGCGAATGCGGCCGGCCGCATAGTGTCCTTTGATGCCGCTGGCGGCTGGCATATCGAGGAGGAGGGTTACCAGGCGGTGGGGTCAGGCTCACTGTTTGCCAAAGCCTCGATGAAGAAGCTGTATCCCGCTGTGACAGCAGCAGACTCGGCGCTGAAGGTTGCCGTCGAGGCACTCTACGATGCCGCCGATGACGATTCCGCTACCGGCGGACCTGATCTGGTCCGGGGTATTTTCCCGACGGCAGTCACCATCGACGCCAACGGCGCGCAGGAAGTGACCGGGGAACGTATCGAACGACTTGCCCGCGAGGTGATTGCCGTTCGCACGCGCACCGATGAGTTCGGACCGGGTACGGGACCGAGCAACGTAGCCCCACGGGCGGACTCATGAGCTTCCCGTATTTCATCTCTCCCGAGCAGGCGATGCGCGAGCGCTCGGAGCTCGCGCGCAAAGGTATCGCCCGGGGTCGCAGTGTGGTGACGCTGGCTTATGCAGGTGGTGTGTTGTTCGTCGCCGAGAATCCCTCTCGTTCATTGCAGAAGGTCAGTGAGATCTACGACCGGGTGGGATTCGCGGCGGTTGGCCGCTTCAACGAATTCGACAGCCTGCGCCGCGGCGGAATCCAATATGCCGACACCCGCGGATACGCCTACGACCGCCGCGACGTGACCGGACGGCAACTGGCGAACGTTTACGCCCAGACACTCGGCGGGATCTTCACCGAGCAGGCCAAGCCCTACGAAGTCGAGTTGTGTGTTGCCGAGGTGGCACATTACGGAGAGACTAGGGCGCCGGAGATCTACCGCATCACCTACGACGGGTCGATCGCCGATGAGCCCGATTTTGTGGTGATGGGCGGCACCACTGAGCCGATCATCAACGCGCTCAAAGAGACCTACTCGGCGACTGCCGAACTGGAAGAGGCGGTCCGAATCGCGGTCGGTGCCCTGCGGGCGGGCATTGCGAGCACGGCCGGAAATGCCACGCCTGCGGCTGAACCACGGCTGCTGGGTCCCTCGACGCTGGAGGTGGCGATCCTTGACACCAGTCGGCCGCGCCGCGCGTTCCGGCGGATCACCGGTGCGGCGTTGGTGGCAATCCTGCCCGATTCCGACGGCTCGGCCCCGGTCGTCGACGGTGCGGACGAGCCGGCTGACGGCAATCGGGTTTGATTCCGGCAGGCTTGCCCACCGACACCTGGGGCAACCAGTAGGCTCGGGGCCGTGCAGCGCAGAATCATGGGCATCGAAACCGAGTTCGGTGTGACATGCACATTTCACGGACACCGCCGGCTCAGCCCGGATGAGGTCGCGCGCTATCTGTTCCGCCGCGTGGTGTCCTGGGGCCGCAGCTCCAACGTCTTCCTGCGCAACGGGGCGCGGCTGTACCTCGACGTAGGCAGCCATCCGGAGTACGCCACCGCTGAATGCGACAACCTGATCCAGCTCGTCACCCACGACCGCGCCGGCGAACGGGTTCTGGAGGACCTGCTCATCGACGCCGAGCAGCGGTTGGCTGACGAGGGCATCGGTGGTGACATCTATCTGTTCAAAAACAACACCGACTCGGCCGGCAACTCCTACGGCTGCCACGAGAACTATCTGATCGTGCGGGCCGGCGAGTTCTCCCGCATCTCCGATGTGTTGTTGCCGTTCCTGGTGACCCGCCAGCTCATCTGCGGTGCCGGCAAGGTCCTGCAGACCCCGAAGGCCGCGGCGTTCTGCCTGTCCCAACGGGCCGAGCACATCTGGGAGGGCGTCTCCAGCGCGACCACCCGGTCCCGGCCGATCATCAATACTCGCGACGAGCCGCACGCCGACGCCGAGAAGTACCGGCGGCTGCACGTCATCGTCGGCGACTCCAACATGAGCGAGACGACGACCATGCTCAAGGTCGGAAGCGCTGCACTCGTCCTGGAGATGATCGAGGCCGGGGTGCCGTTCCGTGATTTCTCACTGGATAACCCGATCCGCGCGATCCGCGAGGTAAGTCACGACCTGACCGGTCGCCGGCCGGTGCGACTCGCCGGCGGGCGGCAGGCCAGCGCGCTGGACATTCAGCGCGAGTATCACGCCCGCGCCATCGAGTACCTGCAGTCCCGCGAGCCCAACACCCAAATCGAGCAGGTGGTGGATCTGTGGGGCCGCCAGCTCGATGCCGTCGAAAGCCAGGACTTCGCCAAGGTCGACACCGAGATCGACTGGGTGATCAAGCGCAAGCTGTTCCAGCGCTACCAGGACCGTTACAGCATGGAGTTGTCGGACCCCAAGATCAGCCAGCTCGACCTGGCTTACCACGACATCAAGCGCGGCCGCGGAGTGTTCGACATCCTGCAGCGCAAAGGGCTGGCTGCCCGGGTCACCACCGACGAGGAGATCGAGGTCGCCGTCGACACCCCGCCGCAGACCACCCGGGCCAAGTTGCGTGGGGAGTTCATCAGCGCCGCCCAGGAGGCCGGCCGCGATTTCACCGTCGACTGGGTCCATCTCAAGCTCAACGACCAGGCGCAGCGCACTGTGCTGTGCAAGGACCCGTTCCGGTCCACCGACGAGCGGGTGAAACGCCTCATCGCGAGTATGTGACTGCACCGGCTGAAGAGCCGATTGCGGTTAAGGTTGTGCGCGTGGGGATCTCCAAAGTCGAACGGTTGATGAACCTGGTCATCGCGCTGCTGTCGACCCGTGGCTATCTGACCGCTGACAAAATCCGGGCCAATATCGCCGGCTACTCCGAATGTCCGACCGACGAGGCGTTCTCCCGGATGTTCGAGCGGGATAAGGCAGAGTTGCGCGATCTCGGCATTCCCCTGGAGACCGGCCGGATCTCGGCGTTCGACCCCGCTGAGGGCTACCGCATCAACCCGAACGCCTACGCGTTGCCGGATATCGATCTCACCGCCGACGAAGCGGCGGCGGTGGCGGTGGCGACCACGCTGTGGGAGTCCCCGGAGCGCGTCACGGCAACCCAGAGCGCGCTGCTCAAATTCCGGGCCGCCGGGGTGGACGTGGATCCCGCCGCCGGAGTCGCCATCACTACGGGCGCCGGGGCGGCCGGCTTACGGGGCTCGGAGGAGGTATTGGGAATTCTCTTCGCCGCCATCGACGCACAGCAGGCGGTCCGGTTCCAGCACCGGCCCAGCCCCGTCGACCCCTTCACCGTTCGCACCGTCGAGCCGTGGGGCGTGGTCACCGCCCGCGGCCGCTGGTATGTGATCGGTCACGACCGCGATCGTGGCGCCACCCGGATCTTCCGGCTCTCCCGCATCACCGACGTGACACCGTTCGGGCCGCGCGGCGCCATCGAGACCCGCCCAGACAGCATCGATCTCCGCGCCACCGTCGAGCAATCCATCGGTGAGGCCGCGGCCGGTGGTCATGCCAAGGTCTGGGTGGCCGACGGGCACGCGACCGCGCTGCGCCGGGCCGGAACCGCGACGGGTCGCCGGACGATCGGCGGACGCGGTGGCGACGTCGTCGAGATCGATGTGGGAATCCTGGATGCACTGGCCCGCGAAGTGGCCGGCTACGGAGCCGACGCGCTGGTGCTCGAACCTCAGTCGCTGCGCCAGGATGTGCTGGCGCGGCTGACCGCGCAGGCCGGGGCGGGCGCATGACACCGGTATCCACCCGCCTGGTGCGCCTGCTCAACATGGTCCCGTACTTTCAGGCCAACCCCAGGGTCAGCTTCGCCAAGGCGGCCGCCGACCTCGGTGTCAACGGCAAACAGCTGCAGCAGGACATCAACCAGCTCTGGATGTGTGGACTGCCCGGCTACGGTCCCGGCGACCTCATCGACTTCGAACTGTCTGGCGGAACCGTCAAGGTCACCTTCTCGGCGGGCATGGACCAGCCGTTACGGCTGAATTCCTCGGAAGCCAGCGTTCTGCTGGTGGCGCTGCGCGCGCTAGCCGACATACCCGGGGTGGTGGACCCGGCGGCGGCGTTGAGCGCCATCGCTAAAATTGAGGCCGCCGCCGGCACGGCGATCGACGAGAATCATCCGTCCGCGCTCGACGAGCCTGCACCGGTGGAGCACGAAGCCGCGGCTGCGGTGCGCGCCGCCGTGCGAGATTCCCGCGCGGTGCGGATCGACTACTACTCCGCATCGCGGGACGCCCTGTCGGAGAGGATCGTCGACCCGATCCGGGTGGTTCTGGTCGGTGACCACAGCTACCTCGAGGCGTGGTGCCGCGAGGCGGAGGGCGTTCGGCTGTTCCGGTTCGACCGCATCGTCGACGCCAAGGTGCTCGACGAGGCGTCGGCGCCACCTCGACCCGCCTTGGACGCCCCGCCGAACACGGCCCTGTTCGATGCCGACCCGTCGCTCCCGGCGGCCAGACTCCGGATCGGCCCGCGCGCCGCATGGATGCTGGAGTACTTCCCGATTCGGGTGCTGACGGAACTGCCCGACGGCCACTGTGAGGCGACCATGACCTTTGCCGCCGAGGAGTGGATGACCAGGCTGATCCTCGGATTCGGGGCAGACGTCCAGGTCCTTGAACCCGAGAGCCTGGTGGGCAGCGTCCACCGGGCCGCGACCGCCGCACTGGCCGCGTATGGCGGTCTCGACGGCTGAGCCGGGTCCGGGGTCATCAAGGGCCAGGTGGGGTAGCATCGAACCGACTTCTGGGAGGTACTGATGGGCAGTCTTAGTCCGTGGCACTGGTTGATCCTTCTCGGCGTGGGTGTGTTGCTTTTCGGGGCGAAGCGGTTGCCCGACGCGGCACGGTCCCTGGGCAAGTCGATGCGGATCTTCAAGTCCGAGGTCAAGGAACTGCAGGCCGAGGGCAAGACCGACACGGTCACGCCCGCCCAGCCCGCCACCCAGGT
>NZ_JAEMSG010000117.1 GCF_016462945.1 Mycolicibacterium sp.
GACCGGAGGCGGCGCAGGCCCCGGCTCGGGTTCCGGCTCGGGTTCCGGCTCGGGTTCCGACTCGGGCTGGTCCTCGACGGGGACGGATACGGGTACGGGTACGGGTACCGGTTCGAGTTCGCGTTCCAGGGGCTTCGCTACGGTTTTGGGCCGCGGGCTGATACCACCGGCCATCACCACCGTCAGACCGCCGATGACGACGAACCAGAAGCATGCGCCCGGTATGAATGTCGCCTGCTCAACCCCGACGTAGCCGAAGTTACCCAATTCGCCTCCGGCTGCCTGCGCCAGCAGGGCCAGGCTCACCGCCGCCAGCAGCGAAGCGACCGCAAGCTTGGCGAAGGCGGCCGGTAGCGGCAGCGGCCGGCGCGCACATTGCTGGCCGAGAGCCACTCCGGCCGCCGCGCCGACGATCAGCAGTGCCACCCATACCGGCCCGAGTGGCGGAGTGGGCACCGCAGCCAGGATGGGGAGCGCCGGGATGTCGCCGCCGAACACCGTGAACGCACTGAACGTCGCGAAGCCGATATGGGCGCTGGAACCCACCGCCATCGCCGCGGCGCCGATCACCACGTTGGGCAGATACAGCAGCGACAACAGGGCCAGGCTGAGTTGGCCGAAGAACGAGTCGGTGATCCCGAACAGTTCGTGCATCGTCCCCCAGTGCAGAACCAGGGACACCGCCACCACCGCACACGACAGTGCGAGCAGCGCCGCCATCCCGATCAGTGCGGGGCGCACGGTGTCGGTCAGCCAGAGGGACAAACCCAACCTCGCCACCTCACGTGAGCCCACTTGCGATCCGACCCCGATGAGGGCGCCGAGACCGTGTACGACGAGCACTCCGACAAAGGCGCGCAATGCATTTGGCGTCTGCATCACGGTGATCACCGAAGCGGCGTCGTGAACCACGGCGAGCGAGATCGCTGCGATGAGCATCGGGCCGCCGAGCGCGGATCCGACGATCCAACGGACGACGAACCAGGAACCCCGCGATGGGGTGATCTGCGCGGTGCCGCGCGCTGTCGCCCATACCATCAGTGCAGCCGGCGCCAGTGGCAGCACACCCAGCTGCTGGCCGGCGATGGAGATCGGCACCAGGTGGGCGGCAAGCCAGATGCTGGCAACCGCTCCCAGGGTTCCCGTCAGGTCACTGTTGGCGACCACCAGTTGGACCAGCGTCACCGCGGCGATGATGACCAGGGCCACCAGGGACGGGCCGAAGGCGACCCGCACCAGGTCTCGGGGCTGTGGGGCGCCGGCTGGGGTCGGAGGCCTGCCCTGAATCGGTGTCACTCCGCGTGTTTCAGGCGAGTGGCGTCGGACGCCCGGTCAGGACGACGACGTCGGGCCCGACGGCGGCTCGAAGGACAGCGGCGGCTGACCGGACGACGAGGGCAGTTGGCTCGAGCCCGCGGAGGGCGACGGTGTAAAGCTGGGAAAGCCGGTCGGCGGGGTATCTGTGGCGGTGTCGGACGGGCCGCCGTACGGTCCGTAGCCGCTGGCCGACGGGGACGTCGGATAGCCACCCGGAAACGGGGCAGGGTAGCCGGGACGCTGCGGCGGGGCCGGCCCGTTCGGCTGGCCGTAATAGCCACTCGGCGGCGGCCCGTACTGGCCGAACTGGCCGTACTGGGGACGCGGCGCCGGCGCTTTCAGCACCCCGCTCTCAAACAGCAACGCCGCGACCGCCGCGATTGCCTGCAGCAGGGTGAACGCCACGACGAGCCACAGCGCCCAGCCAATGGAAAAACCATTGGGCCGGTTGATCGCCTGGCCGAGAACCAATAACACACCGAGCACCGCGGCCACCGCGATCACGGCGAAGTGGTTCTTGGCGGCCGGCAGCAGACCCACGGCGGCCAACAGGGCGGCCACGAGGGCGGCCACGGTCCAGTAGCTCAAGCCACTGGCGGTGAACTCGGCGCCGCCGAACGGGCCGACATCGGTATTGATACTCAGGAGCGGCCCAAAGCTGGCCAGATAGGCGGCCAATCCCAGCACAACCACACCCACGGTGAGGTACATCGGCATCTTGTTGTGCGCGGGCGCCGAGTACGACGGCGCGGCGGGAGCGCCATAGCCGCCCGGTTGCTGCGGCACCGGATAGCCCGAATTAGTGGGTGGGTACGTCATGGGCCCACGCTAGCGCACCGCCACCTGCCTGCAGCCGACCGTGGGCGTGTCAGCGCAGGCCCGCGCTTGCCCCCGGTACTAGAACACGTTCTAATCGGGGAATGGACTACGGGCTCGTACTTTTCACCAGCGACCGCGGGATCACTCCGGCGGCGGCCGCCAAGCTGGCCGACGAGCACGGCTTCGCCACCTTCTACGTGCCCGAGCACACCCACATCCCGGTCAAGCGGGAGGCCGCGCACCCGACGACCGGGGATGAGTCGCTGCCCGACGACCGCTATATGCGTACCCTGGACCCCTGGGTCAGCCTGGCCACCGCAGCCGCCGTCACCTCAAGGGTGCGGCTTGCCACCGCCGTCGCGCTGCCCGTCGAACACGACCCGATCAGCCTGGCGAAAACAATTGCCACACTTGATCATCTATCCGGTGGCCGGGTCAGCGTCGGCGTGGGGTACGGCTGGAACACCGACGAGTTGAGCGACCACAGGGTGCCACCCGGCCGACGCCGCACCATGCTGCGGGAGTACGTCGAGGCGATGCGCGAACTGTGGACCCAGGAGGAGGCAGCCTATGACGGCGAGTTCGTCTCCTTCGGCCCCAGTTGGGCCTGGCCCAAACCGGCCCAGGCGCACATCCCGGTGCTCGTCGGCGCGGCCGGTACCGAGAAGAACTTCAAGTGGATCGCACGTTCGGCCGACGGCTGGATCACCACCCCGCGCGACTTCGACATCGACCAGCCGGTGGCACTGCTCAAGGACATCTGGGCGGAAGCCGGGCGTGAAGGCGCCCCGCAAATCGTGGCGCTGGATTTCAAGCCGGTGGCCGAAAAACTTGACCACTGGGCGCAGATCGGCGTCACTGAGACCCTGTTCGGGCTACCTGACAAACCGGCTGATGAGGTGGCGGCCTACGTGGAACGGCTGGCGGGCAAGCTCGCCGCCATGGCCTGACGATGCTGAGGCACGACGCTGAGCCACAACGCTGAGGCACTGCCGAACGGCTGCGGTTACGGGCTGACCGCAGCGGGCGATTCGGGCAGCACCTGTCCGCCATCGACGGCGATGGCCTGGCCGGTGATGTAACCCGCTTCGACAGTGGCGAGAAACGCTGCGAGATAACCGATGTCCTCAGGTTTGCCCAGTACACCCGCAGGTATCGCGCGGACCATTCCGGCGATATAGTCCTCGCCCATGTCGGCCAGACCCTCGGTGTAGATATTGCCGGGCAGCACCGCGTTGACCGTGATGCGCCGCGGTGCAAGCTCTATTGCGGCGGTGCGCATGAAACCCAGTTGCGCGGCCTTCGAAGCCCCGTAGTGCGACCAGCCTGGGAAGCCGGTGATCGGACCGGTGATCGACGAGGTCAGGATCACCCGGCCGCGGCCAGAGGTCGTCAGCGCTTCCAGGCAGGCCTGAACCGTATAGATATTGCCTTTGACGTTCACGTCGAGCACCTCGGCCAACTGAGCCGGCGTCATCGTCACCAGCGGTGCCTCGGGGAAGATACCGGCGTTGGCGCACACCACATCCAGACCGCCGAACGCCTCGACGACGGCGGCCGCGAGGTTGACGCAGGAGACCGGATCGCAGACGTCAGTCGGCACACCGAGGACTTTCCCAGGCCCCAGGGTGTCCAGATCGGCTACGGCTGAGTCGATGTCGGCGGCCGAGCGGGCTGCGATCGCCACATTCGCGCCGGCGGCGGCAAATACCGATGCGATTCCGCGGCCGATGCCCTTGCTACCGCCGGTCACCAGGACCGATGTCGTTTGCAGATCGAACATGGGGGTGTCCCTTTCTCAGCGTGGCCGGGTGGATCCGCGACCGAAGATCGATTCCGCCAGCCAGGACCGATCCTCCAGGTACCGCTGGGCCAGCCGGGCGGTGTTAGGGGCGAAGTCCGCGCCCACGCCCATCGCGGCATCGGCGTCGAAGTGCGAGGCGATCCAGGCCGTGAGCATGATCCGGCGCATCATGACGAAAGCCGGAATCAACTCAAGGTGGTCGTCGGCAATTGTGCCGACGTCGAAATAACCGGTGAGCCAATCGGCGATGATCCGCTCGCCGGCCGGGGTGTCCTCGATGAACGACACGGCGGCACCGAGGTCGGCGAGGTACCACGACCAACCGCAGTCGTCGAAGTCGATCACCGTGATACCGCTGCCAGGATCGGCGGGGTTGACCATGAGGTTTGCCAGCCGCATATCGGCGTGGATCAGCCCGAATCTGTCGGGACCGCAACCGAACCCGGTCAACCTGACACTGATGTCATCCGATGCCCGCTGGATCCAGTCGCGGTCCTGCTCACTCAGACCCGGAGCCAGTCTCCAGTTCCCCCACCGGGCATCGGGGCCGAGGATGGTTTCGAGATCCCAGCGGAATCTCGTGAACCCCTCCGGAGCGGACCAGTGCCGCGCGTGGTCGTGCATGAGCGCGGTGAGTCGGCCGAGTTCGTCGAACCCCACGGTGTCGGGATCCTCCTCGGCGGTGCAACCCGGGACGAAACTCACCGCATCCACGTGCAACATGTCGCCTGCCACCGCCGCGACCACCACGTCGCTGCCGCCTCGGGCACGGATCAGTTCAGGTGTGATGACCGGCGTCTGGGTGCGCAACGCCGTCATCCAGGCAAGCTCCGACTGGATTGCCGCCACACTGTGGTAACCGGGGCGATGTACCCGCAGCACCATCGGCTCACCATCTTCGACGAGGTAGGTGGCGTTCTCCGACAGGCTGAGCAGCCGAATCGGCGAGTCCACCGAGTGGCCGTAGGCGGGAAGGGAAGCCCGTGCGAACGCATCGTGATTCGGCGGCAGTCCGGGCATGGATGAGAGTGTGGACCAAAACGACGCGTTTTGCGACACCTCACATTGATTGGCAATCCCTGGTGAGGCACGCTACGAGTGAACACAGAACACACTTCAAACAGGCCGCGGGCACCGCGATCACCGATCAGAGATAGCGACATGAGCTTTTCGAACATCATGGACTCCAACAGCTACTCGCCGAATCACCCCGTTGATCCGGTGACCGGGTCCTTGATCGCGGCCCGTGACCGCATGCTCGGCCCGGCGTATCGGCTGTTCTACGACCAGCCGGTGCACCTGGTCCGGGGTGAAGGCACCCGACTCTATGACATCGACGGCAACTGCTTCCTGGATGCCTATAACAACGTCGCCTGCGTCGGACATTGTCACCCGCATGTCGTCGAGGCCGCGAGCCGCCAGCTCGCGACGCTCAACACCCATACCCGCTATCTGCACCGCGGCATCCTCGACTACAGCGAGCGGCTATTGAATACATTGCCCGAACAGGTGAACCAGGTGATGTATGCCTGCACCGGTTCGGAGGTCAACGACCTAGCCCTGCGCGTCGCCGAGATGCACACCGGGGCAAGGGGTGTGGTGATCACCAGCGACGCCTACCACGGCAATACCGCCGCGACCACCGCGATCTCGCCGTCAATTGGCGGCGCGACTGCAGTCGGGGAGCATGTGCGCGTGGTGGCCCCACCGGACAGCTACCGAATCCCGGCCGGCGAACGGACAACCCGGTTCACCGCAGATGTCACGGCCGCCATCGAGGACCTGCAAATCGCTGGACTCGGAGTAAGTGCCCTGATCGTTGACACTATTTTTTCCTCCGACGGCATCTACCCCGACCCGTCCGTGCTGGCGCCGGCGGTGGATGCGGTTCACCGGGCCGGCGGGGTGTTCATCGCCGACGAGGTGCAACCCGGCTTTGCCCGCACCGGCGAGGCGATGTGGGGTTTCATCCGCCAAGGTGTGCTGCCCGATATCGTCACGATGGGCAAGCCGATGGGAAACGGATTGCCGATCGCCGCAATGGCGGCCCAAGCCGCTGTCCTGGATGCCTTCGCCGATAACGTGCCCTACTTCAATACCTTCGGCGGCAACCCGGTCACCATGGCCGCTGCCGCGGCGGTTCTTAATGTGATCGAAGACGAGAAACTCCTGGCCAATGCCGCGACCGTCGGCGGGCTGTTGCGGGCCGAACTCACCGCGGTGAGCGACGGCCACCCGCGTATCGGTGAGGTCCGAGGCGCGGGGCTCTACATCGGTGTGGAGGTGATCACCGATAGTGGTGCCCCGGACCGGGCCGGCGCAAAGGCGTTGGTCAATGCCATGCGCGAACGTCGGGTACTGATCTCGGTGTGTGGACACGGCGGCAACGTACTCAAAATCCGCCCGCCGCTGGTATTTTCGCGCTCCGATGTCGACTGGTTCTGCACCGAGTTCGCCGCATCGCTTGCGTCGTCTTTCTAATTCAGGCACCTTCTCATCCCGGCAAAGCACAGCTCACTTGGCGTTCAGGATCTTCCGGGCCAGATCCGCAGTCTCCGACGGCGTCTTGCCGACCTTGACCCCGGCCGCTTCGAGCGCCTCCTGCTTGGCCGCGGCGGTGCCCGATGAACCGGACACGATGGCGCCGGCGTGGCCCATGGTCTTGCCCTCCGGAGCGGTGAAGCCCGCGACATAGCCGACAACCGGCTTGGTGACATTGGCCTTGATGTAATCGGCCGCTCGTTCCTCGGCATCACCGCCGATCTCGCCGATCATCACGATCAGCTTGGTCTCCGGATCTTTCTCAAATGCCGCGATTGCATCGATATGGGTGGTTCCAATAACAGGATCACCACCGATGCCGATGGCCGTCGAGAAGCCGAGGTCGCGTAGTTCGTACATCATCTGGTAGGTCAGGGTGCCGGACTTGGACACCAGACCGATCGGACCCTTGCCGGTGATGGTCGCCGGCGTGATGCCGACCAGTGCCTCGCCCGGGATGATGATACCCGGACAGTTAGGGCCGATGATCCGGGTTTTTTTGCCCTTGTCGATGTTGTAGGCCCACGCATAAGCGCTGTCCTGCACCGGAATTCCCTCAGTGATGACCACCAGCAGTGGGATCTGAGCATCAATTGCCTCGATGATGGCGTCCTTGGCGAACTGCGGGGGTACGAATGCGATGGACACGTCGGCGCCGGTCTGTTTCATCGCCTCTGCGACCGAGCCGAACACCGGTAACTCAATATCCTTGCCGCTCTTGTCCTTATGGTTAACCGTCGTTCCGGCCTTGCGGGCGTTGACGCCGCCGACCACTTTGGTACCGGCCTTGAGCATCAGCGCGGTGTGCTTGGTGCCCTCGCCGCCGGTGATGCCTTGGACGATGACCTTGGAATCGCCATTGAGAAAAATCGACACGACTACATGCCCTTCCGTGCAGCCGCGGCGAGTTCAGCAGCTTTATCGGCGCCGGAGTCCATGGTCGCGGCGAGCGTCACCAGTGGGTGTTTGGCCTCGCTGAGAATGCGTCGGCCCTCCTCCACGTTGTTACCGTCCAGCCGAACCACAAGCGGCTTGTTGGCGTCGGCACCGAGCATCTGCAGCGCCTTGACGATGCCGTTGGCCACCGCGTCACAGGCGGTGATTCCGCCGAAGACATTGACGAAGACGCTCTTGACCTGTTCGTCGCCCAGGATGACGTCCAATCCGGCGGCCATTACTTCAGCCGACGCACCGCCACCGATATCGAGGAAGTTGGCCGGCTTCACGCCGCCGTGCTTCTCTCCGGCATAGGCCACGACGTCCAGCGTCGACATCACCAGTCCGGCGCCGTTGCCGATGACTCCGACCTGCCCGTCGAGTTTGACGTAGTTCAGGCCGTTCTGTTTTGCCTTCAACTCCAGCGGATCGGTGGAATCGCGATCCTCGAACGCGGCGTGGTCGGGATGCCGGAAATCGGCGTTGCCGTCCAGGGTGACCTTGCCGTCCAGGGCCAGGATCTGATCGTCGGGCGTGCGCACCAGTGGGTTGACCTCGACCAGCGTTGCGTCCTCCGCCACAAATACCTCCCACAGCTTGGCGATGGTCACCGCGGCGGCGTCCAGAACCTCGGCGGGCAGATGCCCCTGCTCGGCGATCGACCGGGCGAAGGCCAGGTCCACTCCCTTGACCGCGTTGACGGGCACCTTGGCCAGCCGGTCAGGTTTGGTGGCCGCCACTTCCTCGATCTCCATACCGCCCTCGACCGAGCACATGGCCAGGTAGGTGCGGTTGGCTCGGTCCAGAAGGAAGGAGATGTAGTACTCCTCGGCGATATCGCTGGCTTCGGCGACCAGCAACTTCTTCACGATGTGTCCTTTGATGTCCAGACCCAGGATGTTCTTCGCATCGCTGTAGGCGTCCTCCGGCGTGGCTGCGTATTTCACGCCACCGGCCTTACCGCGGCCACCCGCTTTCACCTGGGCTTTGACCATCACCGGCCCGCCGATCTCCGCAGCGATGGCCTTGGCGCCCTCGGCCGACTCGGTGACCCTTCCGCGAGTGGTGGGAACGTTGTGCTTGGCGAACAACTCCTTCGCCTGATACTCGAAAAGATCCATGGCTCCCTAGCCTGTCAGGTGTCGTGGGGCTGTCGTGTGTCGTGTGACCTGGGATGCGTCATGTGACGGAGTCGCTCCGTGGG
>NZ_JAEMSG010000192.1 GCF_016462945.1 Mycolicibacterium sp.
GGCGGGGCGGGCGCTACCGGAGGCAACGGCTACGCCCAAGCCAATAGCGGCGGCGACGGCGGGGCTGGCGGCACCGGCGGCGATGGCGGCACCGGCGGCACCGGCGGAGGTGGTGCCAACGGCGGGACCGGAGGCAACGCGGGCATAGGAGGCACCGGCGGTAACGCCGGCGGCGGCGGCGCCGCGCAATACGTCGGCCCTGGCGCTTTCGGCGGCGACGGTGGCACCGGCGGCGCCGGCGGCAACGCAGGTGTCCTCGGCAGCGGCGGCATTGCTGGCTTCGCCGCCAATGCGGGGGCCAACGGCAGCGGCGCCCAGGGCGGTGACGGCGGCACCGGTGGTATCGGCGGTAGCGGTGGCCCAGTCGGCTCACCCGGCACCAACGGCAGCGGCGGACTCGGCGGTAGCGGAGTTACCGACGGGACTAACGGAACGCCTGTCGTGCAGCGTGCAACCATCACGATCACGGAATTCATCCAGAGCGGCCGCTACCCGTACCCGATCGTGGAGGTCTCCATCAACGGCGGGCCGGCACACCCCGTGCTGCTGGATACCGGATCAACCGGTCTCGTCCTCGCTTACACCCCAACAGATCTCGGGTCGTCGGTGTATTCCGGATCGTTCACGTACGGCACGTCAGGCAGTCTGTCCTACAACACCTACGACGCGACCGTGAGTTTCGGAAGCGGAATCGTGACGGCGCCGACCGCGGTCGCCGTTCTTACACCGAGTTCTGTCACGGCTTTCGATACCTACTGGAACGGCATCCCTATCGATGGCGTGCTGGGCATCGGGTCCAACAACAGCTACCCCGGCACCAGCATTGTGATGAGCGCGCTACCGGGCACGCTGAGTCAGGGCGCATTGATCGACGGAGTCAGCAACCAGATGGTGTTCGGCCCCAACTCGCAGCCCGGCATCGTGGTTGACGGAGCGCCACTGGCCACGCTGCTGGTGCAGATCAATGACGGAACCAAAGTCTCCGTTTCCGATTCGTACATCGACACCGGATATAACAATGGCTACATCGGGTCATCGATCTACACCGGTGGCCAGGCCCCTGGCGGAACCGTCATCCCCGGAACGAAGATCACGGTCTACACCAGCGACGGCACACTGCTGTACTCGTATACGACGACCGCGACGAACGGACCGGCAGTCCGGACGGGGTCAGTGTTCAATACCGGCTGGACGCCCTACGCACTGGCGCCGATCTACAACGGGGCAGGCCCCAGCGGTTTAGGAACGACAGTCTTCAGTGCCTGACGTCGTCGGCGGCTACGGCATTTCTCAGCGGACGCCGATGAGTCGGTAGGGTTATCAACCACCATGGCAGAGAATCGCAATGCCCGGCGCTTCCATCGGGGTGTGCTCATGCTGATTGTTCTGGTAACGAGCACGGTACTCGGGCAAGCTACAGCGGTGGCTGCCGAACTCCGTGACTATCGTTGGGAACATCGTCCACTGCTGCTGTTTGCGCCTACGGACACCGATCCACGGCTCGTTGAAACGCTGAGCCGAATCGAGGCCAGTCGATGTGACTTTCTCGATCGGGACATGGTGATTGGCCTCGTGGTAACCGAGGGTACAAGCACACTCGATGGCCAAGTTATCAACGCCGATGAATCACGACGGTTGGCGGACCAGTATGCGATTGATGCAAACACCTTCAGCGCGCTGTTGATCGGAAAGGACGGCGGCGAGAAACTGCGCATCAACGAGGTACCGGATCTTCAAGCAATCTATGCCGTGATCGACGGTATGCCGATGCGCACCCGCGAGATGCGCGCCAATCCTGGCCGGTGTTGATGTCGAAGAATCCATGGCAAGGTGCCGATGAGTCGCCCCGACCCCAGACGTTCAGGGGCCGCCGGTTGCGGCGTGGGCTATTCGGTATCTGGTTCGCCTGCGTGGCTTTTCTGATTGTGCCGTGCGGAAGCGCCGCGGCCGACGTCGTTCTCATCGACGTCAACGATGCGAGCGCGGTGGCCGCCTGGACAACGATCAATGACCCCGTTATGGGCGGTCTGTCCACCTCCAGGATCACCTTCAGCGATGGTGGCCTGGTGTTCTCAGGCACCATCTCGCTGGAAAACAATGGCGGGTTCGCTTCGGCCCGCAGTCCGCAGGACCCCGATATCGGGCGACGAGCAACGGGCGCGAAGTCGCTGCGCGTCCGCGCTCTGGGCGACGGTAAAACCTACGTGGTGAGGGTGGGCACGCCAGGGCAGTCATGGTCCTACATCCAGCGTTTCTCCACCGAGGCGGCCGTCCAAAGGAGCTACGACCTGCCCATTGAGGGCTTCCAGGCGGTTGGCATGCGCCTCGATCCCGCACCCTACGCGCCGCAGACTCTGGACCCCTCAAGCATCAGCCAGGTTGCGATCTACATTCTCGACAAACAGCAGGGCCCCTTCGCGCTCACGATCAGCGCGATCGACGCCGCGGCCTGAGGACGGCTCAACACGTCTCCAGTGGCGGTGATTCCTTTCGAGACCGTGAGATGCCACCACGGCCCGCGGGAACCTACAAGTAGTT
>NZ_JAEMSG010000026.1:0-14950 GCF_016462945.1 Mycolicibacterium sp.
CCCTCTGAGTCCCCGCGCCGCCCGTCCTCCGGCACTCATCATCCGGTCTCCCGAGTGCGCTACCGCGAATCCGGCCCGACCGACGCAGACGACCTCGACGGCTACCGGAACCGGCCCGGCCGCTAGGCCGTCAGGACCGCGGCCGGCGAATCTCGCGGGGTAGCGCGAAAACCAGAGTCTCGTTGGCGGTAGTCACGGTTTGCAGTGTGCCGTAACCGAACTCGGCGAGTCGTTCAAGAACTCCGCGCACCAGAATTTCCGGCACGGAGGCACCCGAGGTCACCCCGACGGTCACCACGCCCTCAAACCAATCAGCGTCGATATCCTCGGCATAGTCGACCAGGTGCGCGGCATCCGCGCCGGCGCCCAGTGCCACCTCGACCAGGCGCACCGAATTGGACGAGTTGCGCGAGCCGACAACGATGACTAGTTCGCACTCCGGCGCCATCGCCTTCACCGCGACCTGCCGGTTCTGAGTGGCGTAGCAGATATCATCGCTAGGCGGATCCTGCAGGGTTGGAAACCGATTCCGCAAGCGCGCAACGGTTTCCATGGTCTCATCGACGCTGAGCGTGGTCTGCGACAGCCAGATCACCTTGCTTTCATCGCGAACCGTGACGTTGTCGACCCCATGGGGTCCGTCGACCAATTGCACGTGATCGGGAGCCTCGCCCGCAGTGCCGATGACCTCTTCGTGGCCCTCGTGACCGATCAGCAGAATGTCGTAGTCCTCGCGGGCGAACCGCTTGACCTCGTTGTGAACCTTCGTCACCAACGGGCAGGTGGCATCGATCACCTGAAGGTTTCGTGCGGCGGCCGAGGCATGCACGGTCGGTGCCACGCCGTGAGCTGAGAACACCACGATGGCACCCTCGGGCACCTCATCGGCCTCGCCGACGAACATCGCTCCGGCTTCTGTCAATGTGTCCACGACATGACGGTTGTGCACGATCTCGTGGCGCACGTATACCGGCGCGCCGTACTTCTCCAGAGCACGTTCGACGGTCTCGACGGCACGGTCGACGCCGGCGCAGTACCCTCGCGGCTCCGCCAGCAGGACGCGCTTGTCGCCTCGATGTTTTTCTGAGCCGGCGGTGCCGGGAATCCCCATGTTGACGGTTGGCGGCATGCAATAAGCCTACGTTCTCCCCCACCTGAGCCGGCCAGTCGTAGTCTGGTGCGCATGGCAACCGCACCGTACGGGGTCCGTCTGCTGGTCGGCGCTGCAATGACGGCCATCGAAGAGACCCTCAAGCTGCCCCAAACCATCGCCATGTACCCGATGACGCTGGCCAGCAACCTCGCGCAGATCGCGATGAAGGTGCAGCAGGATCTGGCCGATCTCGCGATCAAGGGCGACTCGGCCCTGGAGGGCCTTTTCCCACCGAAGGAGGAGCATCCCGAGTGGGCGATCTTCGACGAGGACGACGCCGAGAACCCGGCACCCTGGCCGGGCGATGGCGCACGCCGCACCGAGGGTCGGTTCGCGCTCTACTCGGTGACCGACGACGAGGGCCCCGAGATGACGGTCAAGGCGACCACCAAAGCCCCGGCCGCCAAACCCAAAACCGCCAAAGCCCCCACCACGAGGACAGCCAGAAAGGCAACACCGGGGACTCCGGCCAAAGCCGCGGTGGAGGCGCCCGCCATCGCGGTCGAACTCGACTACGAGTCGCTGACGCTGGCACAACTCCGCGCCCGCATGCCCTCGCTGAGCGTCACCGACCTGCGGGCGTTGCTGGCCTACGAGGAGGCGGCCAAATCCCGCGCCCCGTTCCAGACCCTGTTGGCCAACAGGATCACCCGCGCGACCGCAAAGTGACCGCCGCGCCGGGGAGTGAGGACAATCCTTACCCGGTACGGTCCGTGGCCGCTCGGGTACAGGCCTGGATCGACAAGCTTGGGATCGTCTGGATCGAAGGACAACTCACCGAGATCAACGTGCGTGGCGCGACGACCTATATGGTGCTGCGTGACCCGGCCGCAGACATGTCCCTGCGGGTGAACTGCCGTAGCGATCTCGTTCACGCCGCGCCGGTCAGGCTCGCCGAGGGCGTACAGGTCGTGGTGTGCGCCAAACCGCAATTCGAGGCTCGCCGGGGCTCATTTTCGTTGCGGCTCAGTGCTATTCGGGCTGTCGGACTCGGCGAGCTGCTGGCCCGAATCGAGATGTTGCGAAAGGTACTCGCCGCCGAGGGTTTGTTCGATCCCCGACTTAAACGGCCACTTCCGTTCCTGCCCAACATAGTCGGGCTGATCACCGGGCGAGCCGGGGCAGCCGAGCATGACGTGACCAGTGTGGCCTCCGCACGCTGGCCGGCGGTGCGGTTCGCGATACGCAATACCGCGGTGCAGGGCACATCAGCGGTGGCCGAGATCGTCGAGGCCCTGCGCGCACTCGACGCCGATCCCGAGGTCGACGTCATCGTGATTGCCCGCGGCGGAGGCAGCGTCGAAGACCTGCTGCCGTTCTCCGATGAGACGCTGTGCCGGGCGATCGCCGCGTGCCGAACACCGGTGGTCAGCGCGGTCGGCCACGAACCGGATCACCCGCTGTGCGACCTGGTCGCCGATGTGCGCGCGGCGACCCCTACCGACGCCGCCAAGAAGGTGGTGCCCGACGCGGTGGCCGAACTGGCGCATGTTTCCGAGCTGCGACGCCGCGGCGGCCGGGCCTTGCGCAACTGGGTCGGCCGCGAGTTGAACGGGCTGACGCAGTTGCGTAATCGGCCGGTGCTGGCCGATCCGATGCGGTTGATCACCGACCGCGCCGCTGATATTCACCGAGGTCGCGAGGCGGCACGACGCGATATCAAGCGCATGGTGGCCGCCGAGTCGGACCGCATCGGGCATCTGAGTGCACGCCTGACCACGCTGGGGCCGACGGCCACACTGGCGCGCGGATATGCAGTCGTGCAACGGATCGACGGATCTGTTGCGGTACTGCGCTCGGCAGCCGACGCTCTGGCCGGCACCCGGTTGCGGATCAGGGTTTCCGACGGCGCCGTGGGCGCCGTGAGCACCGGGCGGGAGGATGGAGCGCCGTGAGCGACAAACAGCAACAACCAAAGCCCGTCAACGAACTCGGGTACGAACAGTGCCGCGACGAGCTGATCGAGGTGGTGGGCGCACTCGAGCAAGGCGGCCTTGGCCTGGATGCATCACTGAAACTCTGGGAGCGCGGCGAGGAACTGGCGAAGCGTTGCGAGGAACACCTGGCCGGAGCGCAGGCAAGGATCGAGGCGGCCCTGGCGGCGGCGGAGACAGACGAATCGTGAGCTCAGTTCGAGACATCCCGGTTGTTCATACCCCGCCGGGCGGTTATGGCGACCACAGCGTTGACCCCTACGACCGGAAATTTCCGGTACCAGTGTTAGCCGGCTGCGGCGAGCCGCTCACCGATGGCGCACCAGACCTGCGCGGGACATGGAAGGCAACCGAAGTGCGTCTCAATGGCGAACCCGCCCCCCGCGATCACAACTCGCTGGCGGGCAAGCTGTGGAGACATAGCGAGCGAATTGAGCAGGCTGGCAGTAGAGCCGTCATTACCGGCGGTGGTGTCATTCACGATTTCCTGGCGTGCGATGGGACCGAGGAGAACGGCGTGCACGACGTAATGGCGTACGACTTCACCACACCTATAATGGTCTCTGCCTTCTACGAAGAAGGCGCACTTGTCCTTCGGCCCAAAGGTTTGCCCGGCATCGAAGTCCGGCGTTGGCTCGACGGCAACCAACTGGTGTGGGAATACGCAGCAGGTTGCACTGTCCGCCTCGACCGCCTCGACTGAGGCGACCCGCGGGCGGGAATGGACCCGAATCGGACTCCGTCACCCCAGATCGGGCAGGATGACATCGGGCAAGATGACTCAGCGAACACTTCCCGCGGCGAAAGGGGCCTGATGGTCGACAGCCGGGTCGCCGTCGTGATCGGCGGTGCCTCCGGGATTGGCTGGGCCACCGCACGGTTGCTCGCCGTCGAGGGCGCCCGGGTGACGATCGCCGACCGCAACACCGACGGAGCCGCAGCGCGCGCCGCCGAGCTCGGCGATCCGCATACCTGGGCCACCGTCGAGGTCACCGATGAGGGTAGCGTCGTGGCGCTCTTCGATGGTGTCGTGGCCCGCGAGGGTGGCCTGCACGTGGTGGTCAACTGCGCCGGGTTCAGCGGGTTCGGACTGATCACCGAACTCGACGCAGAGCAGTTCCGCTCGGTGGTCGACGTCTGCCTCACCGGTGGTTTCCTGGTGATCAAGCACGCCGGCCGGCACTTCTCCCCCGGGGCGGTACTGGTCTCGCTCACCTCGCTCAACGCCCGTCAGCCGGCGATCGGTATGAGCGCCTACTGCGCGGCCAAGGCCGGACTCTCGATGCTCACCCAGGTCGCCGCGCTCGAACTCGGTCCGCGCGGTGTGCGAGTCAATGCCGTGGCTCCCGGGTTCGTGCACACCCCGCTGACCGAGGGCGCTGCGCTCATTCCCGGTGTTCTCGACGACTATGTCGAGAACACCGCTCTGGGCCGGGCCGGAACCCCTGAGGAGATCGCTGCCGCCGTGGCGTTTTTATGTTCTCCGCAATCGTCGTGGCTCACCGGCGAGATCCTCGACCTCAACGGCGGGGCCCACCTCAAGCGCTACCCGAACATCCATGAGCACCTGACGAAGCTGGTGGAACCGTGACATGAAGGCAATGACGTGAAGACCGACTTCACTCCCAGCCAGAGGCGCGCACTGGCCATCGTGACGGGGATAGCTCTCCTTTTCGGAGCCTACTTCCTGCGTCGCTATTTCATGTTGATCGTGATCGCAGCAGTCGTGGCCTACCTGTTCACTCCCCTGTACAACCGTCTGCGCGCCAAGACCAACGGGGGGCTGGCAACAACGCTGACCGTGTTGGCCGCTCTAGCCACCGTCGTCATTCCGGTCATTGCGGTGGTCTCCCTTGCCACTATTCAGGTTTCACACATGCTGATCGGTGTTTCGGAATGGGCCAAGACAGCAGATCTGAACGCACTCGGCGACAAGGCCATCAACACCGTTAATCACCTGCTGGGCAAGCTGCCGTTCCCAACCACCACAATCACGCTCGAGTCACTACGGAGCAATCTCGGCAAGGTGGCCCAAACCATCGGTGAGTGGTTGCTACGCACACTCAGCGGCGCCGCCGGCGGCGCAATAGGCCTCATCACCTCGACCATCATTTTCCTCTACGTGTTGATATCGCTCTTGGGCAACAAGTCCGAGTTGGTTACCTTGATCCGTCGGATGAACCCTCTCGGCGAAGAAGCCACCGACCTGTATCTGGCAAAAATGGGTGCCATGGTGAAGGGAACGGTCAAGGGCCAGTTCATCATTGCGCTTATCCAAGGCACCCTCGGTGCGGCATCAATCTATATCGCTGGCTTCCATGACGCTTTCTTCGTTATCGCGATACTGCTGATCGCTCTGTCCGTCATCCCGCTCGGCAGCGGCATTGTCACGATTCCATTCGGCATCGGGATGATGATTTTCGGAAATATCGCCGGCGGAGCGTTCGTGGTGCTGTTCCACCTCATCGGGATCACCAACGTGGACAACTTCCTGCGGCCCATCCTGGTGCCGCGCGAGGCCCGACTCGACCCGGCGCTGATGCTGCTATCGGTGTTCTCCGGAATCGCCATGTTCGGTTTCTTCGGTATCGTGCTGGGACCGGTGTTGATGATCGTGATAGTCACCACGATCGCGGTGTATCTCGCGGTCTACAAGGGTGTGGCGATGGACGCTGAGTCGCCACCCGAACAGAAGCGCAAGCTTTTCAAGCGGCGGCGCTCCCAGGCGCATGCGACGCCCGCCGCCCCGACTACGCCAACCGCTCCCTGAGGAACTCCACCACCCGCTTGCGGGCCTCGTAGGCCGGCTGGCCGTCGACTTCGCGCACTTCCAGGGTCAGCACGGAATGTGCCATCCGGCCGAATCCACCGGGGTTGCCGGGCGAGGAGTCGATTTCGATAACCTCGAACGCGTCGCCCAGTCGGTCCTTGAGCGTCGTGAAACGCTCCCCCGGCACCATCGGATCACCGCTGAACCGCAGACCCAACGCACATAGACCGTCCTCAGCGGCGCGCTTCTCGATGACCTTCATTTCCCGTTCGGACAGGCCAGGATCGCGTTTCTGCCTGGCCGTCAGCGCAATCGGCAGCGACGGCTGACTGAGCACCGGGGCCAGGACACTGTCATCCACGGCGGCGGCCAACGCGAAACCACCCGAGAAGCACTGACCGATAACCCCGACGCCCCTGCCCGGTGTCTTGGCGTTCAGGTCACGGGCGAGTGCACGCAGATAGTGACTGATCGGACGGTCGGCGTTGGTGGCGAAGGCAGCGAATTCCTTTGCCACACAACCGCGCAGGATGACGCCCACAGCTCCCGGTCGCACGGCCGGCGCACCAGGCTTGCCGTAGAGCGACGGGATCACCACGGTGAAACCGTTGTCCACCAGGTAGTTTCCCAATGCGAGCACACCCGGGTGCACGCCGGGCATCTCGGGGATCAGAACAACGCCGGGGCCGGAGCCCCTACGGTAAACGTCGTAGGTGAACCCGGCTGCGGTGAATGGTTCACACATCCAGCCGTCAAGATTTGCAACGGGTGCGTTCATTGCGGAGTCCTATCGTTTCGCGGTAAGCGGCGGTTGGGTTTGGGTCGCGATCGCCAGAGTGCGGAAGTCCTCGTCGGTTCCCGCACCGGTGATCGCCAGTTGTACCGGCCCTACCGGGCTGTCCAGCCGGGTGGTCCACACCGGCTCGGTGCCCTCACCGCCCCGGTACACAATCCATTTCACGCCGGTGAGGTCTTGGGCTCCGTTGGGGTAGACGGAATTGTCGATCGACTGCACCAGGGCGGTCTCATCGGCGTTGCTCTGAGTGAGGCTGACGAACATTTTCGACGGCGCAATGTATCCGACCCGGGTGAGCACCGCGCGTTGTCGCTCTCCGGTCCGCGGATCGTTACGTCCGGCCTCGATTCCTGCGCGGGTACCCGAGTTCGGCTGCCAGCCGGCGGGCAGCTTCGGCAGCCGGATCGGGAAGTTCAGCGCGTCGGCGTCGGCCTGCAGTGCCCCGGCCGCGTTATAGGTCGGAGCCATGCCGTCGGCAGGTCCATTGGGGCGAAACGAGCACATTCCCACCAGCCCGGCCAACACGATGCAAGCCACCACCAGCGGTGCCAGCGACCAGAACATATCGCGGCCGTCCTGCAGCAGCCTCGGCTTGGCGGGTTTGGGAGCCGGAAGGCCGGCGACATCAGGGGCCGCAGCCGCAACGCCGGCGACATCAGGTTCCTGGTCCGGCGGGCTGGTCACGGGTGTCAGTATCCCAGGTCTGGACGAACGACCCGGCTCTGGGACAATCTGCGCATGAGTGAAGCCCGTCGCCGCGAAGCCCCTGACCGCAACCTGGCCCTGGAGCTGGTCCGAGTTACCGAAGCCGGCGCGATGGCTGCCGGCCGCTGGGTCGGCCGGGGCGATAAGGAGGGTGGCGACGGCGCCGCCGTCGACGCGATGCGCCAGCTGGTCAATACGGTCTCGATGCGCGGGGTAGTGGTGATCGGCGAGGGCGAGAAGGACAACGCACCGATGCTCTACAACGGTGAGGAAGTCGGCAACGGGGACGGGCCGGACTGCGACTTCGCCGTCGACCCCGTCGACGGCACGACCCTGATGAGCAAGGGCATGCCCAACGCGATCTCCGTGTTGGCCGTGGCCGAACGAGGAGCGATGTTCGACCCGTCGGCGGTGTTCTATATGAACAAGATCGCCGTGGGTCCCGATACCGTCAACGTCATCGATATCACCGCACCGATCGGCGAAAATATTCGGCGCGTCGCGAAGGCAAAGAACTCCTCAGTCGCGGACCTGACCGTGTGCATCCTGGACCGACCGCGCCACCAACAGCTGATCGCCGATGTGCGCGACGCCGGCGCACGGATCCGGCTGATCACCGACGGTGACGTCGCCGGCGCGATCTCGGCCTGCCGACCCGACTCGGGTACCGACATAATGGCAGGCATCGGTGGCACGCCCGAGGGCATCATCACCGCCGCCGCCATCCGGTGCATGGGTGGGGAGATCCAGGCGCAGCTGGCTCCCACAGACGATGCCGAACGGCAGAAGGCCCTCGACCGCGGACACGATCTGAGCCGGGTGCTGGGCACCGAAGACCTGGTCTCCGGCGAGAACGTCTTCTTCTGCGCGACCGGAGTCACCGACGGCGACCTACTCAAAGGGGTCCGCTTCTTCGGCGGCGGCTGCACCACGCAGTCGATCGTCATGCGGTCCAAGTCCGGCACGGTCCGAACCATCGAGTCTTACCACCGGCTGTCCAAGCTCAATGAGTATGCCGCGGTGGACTTCACCGGGGACGCCTCGGCCACCCATCCACTTCCCTAAGTTCACCGTCTCCGAGAACGACGAAAAGGAACCCATGAGCGCGCACACCCCGACGGACGGCGAACACCGCATCGAGCACGACACCATGGGTGAGGTTCGCGTTCCGGCTAAAGCGCTGTGGCGGGCCCAGACCCAACGCGCGGTGGAGAACTTTCCGATCTCCTTCCGGGGGCTGGATCGCAACCAGGTCCGGGCGATGGCGCTGCTGAAAGCGGCGTGCGCCCAGGTCAACAAGGACCTCGGGAAACTGTCGGCCGAGAAAGCCGACGCCATCATGGCCGCCGCAGCAGAGATTGCCGACGGACACCACGACGACCATTTCCCCATCGACGTGTTCCAGACCGGCTCGGGCACCAGTTCCAATATGAACGCTAATGAGGTGATCGCCTCGATCTGCGACCGCAACGGCGTCACCGTGCACCCCAATGATGATGTCAACATGTCGCAGTCCTCCAATGACACCTTCCCGACCGCCACCCACATTGCCGCGACCGAAGCCGCTGTGCGCCAACTCATCCCGGCACTCGAGGTGCTGCATGAGTCGCTGAGGGCCAAGGCACGACAGTGGCGCACCGTCGTAAAGAGCGGACGCACCCATCTGATGGACGCGGTTCCGGTCACGCTCGGCCAGGAGTTCGGTGGCTATGCCCGCCAGATTGAGGCCGGTATCGAGCGGATTCGCGCCACACTGCCCCGCCTAGGTGAGCTGGCCATCGGCGGCACCGCCGTCGGTACCGGCCTTAACGCCCCCGATGGTTTCGGTGCCAAAGTGGTCGAGGTCCTCGTGACCCAGACCGGGCTTGCCGAATTACGCACGGCCCGGAACTCGTTCGAGGCCCAGGCCGCGCGCGATGGACTCGTCGAGGCCTCCGGCGCGCTGAAGACAATCGCGGTGTCGCTGACCAAGATCGCCAATGACATCCGCTGGATGGGTTCGGGTCCGCTCACCGGGCTGGCCGAACTGCACCTGCCGGATCTGCAGCCGGGGAGCTCGATCATGCCCGGCAAGGTGAACCCGGTGATTCCCGAGGCGGTCACCCAGGTGGCGGCCCAGGTGATCGGCAATGACACAGCCATCACCATCGGCGGCATGTCGGGTGCCTTCGAACTCAACGTCTACATCCCGATGATGGCGCGCAACCTGCTCGAGTCGTTCACCCTGCTGACCAATGTGTCCCAGTTGTTCGCCAACCGGTGCATCGACGGTCTGATCGCCGACGAGGCGCGGCTCAAGCAGCTTGCCGAGTCCTCACCGTCGATCGTGACCCCACTGAACTCCGCCATCGGCTACGAGGAGGCCGCGGCAGTGGCCAAGGAAGCACTCAAGGAGCACAAGACGATTCGGCAGACCGTGATCGACCGCGGCCTGATCGGCGACAAGCTCTCCGAGGCCGAACTTGATAGGCGACTCGATGTGCTGGCGATGGCGAAGGTCCGCGACGAGGGTTAGCGGTTGACCCCTGCGGTCTGATAACCGCGGATACCCAGCGGCGTGGTGACACTGTGCAGAACCAGGCTGAGGGTCACGATGACGACGACGACCTGGCTGATCAAATCGGAGTGCTGAATCTCTCCGCGGTTGACGACCAGCAGACCCAGTACAACAGTGCCGATGCCGCGCGGCCCGAACCACCCGATGAACAATCGGCTGTAGACCGGCAGGTCGCTTCGGATCAGGGCGATCAGTACCGCGATGATTCGCACTGCGAACAGTGCGAGCACGGCGAACAGCACCACCCGCCAGCCAGCCTGGCGCCAGCCGTCGATCACCGCAAACGCACCGAACATGGCGAATACCAGTAACTCCAGCAGTCGGGCCGTCGCGTTCGAAACCTGGCTCGGCACTTGCGCATTGCTGCGCCTTGCGACGAACGAGTAAGCCAGTCCCCCGGTGAAGGCAGCTACGAACCCACTGGCCTGCACGCGCTCTCCGATTTCGAAACAGCACAGCGCGACCGCCAGGGTGGCCAACTGAGCCCAGGTTTCACTCATCCAATTGCGGCGGTAGGACCACACGATGATTACCCCACCCAACAGTCCGACCACCACACCGATGATGAACGACACCACCTCGGTTCGGAAAATGAACCATTCCCAGTGGCTTGGCCGGGGGTCTGTGTGCGCTGAGGCCAGCGCGAGCGCGGCAAGCAACGCAGCCAAAGCGAATCCGTCGTAAAAACCACTCTCCACCGATAACGCGCGCCGCACCTGCTCGGGGATCCGGGAATTCTCCGTCAGAGCATCGATCAGGGCCACTTCGGTGGGTGCGACGATAGCCGCGAGACACACCGCCTCCCACCACGGCAACACCGGCAGCAGCGCCGCCGCTGTCACAGCGCCAAGGATCAGACTCAGCGGTATCCCGATGACGATGAGCCGCAGGGCGATACGACCACGGCGCAGCCCATCGCCCGGATCGAGTTTCGCCGCCTGGTCGAACAGGATGAGCGCGAGGGCCAGTTGCGCAAGCAGGGTATAGCCCTCGGTTGCCGGACCGGCGTCAAGCAGCCCCAGCCCGAATGGACCCAGCGCCATGCCCAGGATGAGAAAGATCAGCGCCGGCGCGACGTACCACCGATTCACCAGACCTGACACTGCGGCATAGCCGATCACCAACAGGGTAAGGACGAGAGGAGTGTTGTTGTGCAAGGGATTTGACTCAGATTCGCTAGCGCATCTGGTCTAGACGCCGTTGGTGGGACCGCCGGAATTGGCACCCGGGATATCGGTGATCGGGAAGTTCGGCATCGGGGTCGGTGACGGTGTGGCCGGTAGTGACGGGATTTCCGCTGCCGGGATGTCATGCAGCAGGTTGGTCGGCGGACCGTTCTCACGGCCGCCGTAGACGCTGCCGGGGACGCGCTCACCAAGGAGTTGGCTGACGGTCACCAGGTGGTAGCCATTGGCCTTGAGTACCGGGATGAATTGGTAAACCAGATCGACGGTCGACGAGTAGGTGTCGTGGAACAACACCACAGACCCGGGCTTGACCTGAGTCATCAGCAGGTAGCGGGTAGCGGCCGTATCGGAGTCGTTGATCCAGTCGAACGGGATGACGTCCCAGAGAATTGTGGCTTGGCCGTTACCGGCGGCGACCGCGTTGACCGCGTCGTTGGTCAGGCCGCCGGGCGGACGCCACAGGTTCGGCGTGTGCCCGGTGGCGGCGGCGATCGCGTCATCGGCCCTGGTGAACTGTGCGGGGATGTCGGCCGCCGGGATGGTCGTCATATTGGGGTGTTCCCAGGTGTGATTACCGATCTCCATTCCGGCGTCGGCCACCCGCTTGGCGGCTGCCGGGTTGGCAGCCACCTTATTGCCGATCATGAAGAAGGTGGCCTTGGCTCCGGCGTCGTTCAACGCCTTCAGTAGACGATCGGTGAAGGGCGTCGGGCCGTCATCGAAAGTCAACGCCACACACTTATCGACCGTGCAGTCCACCGGTCGCGCCTGCGCAGTCTTGGCAGACTGGCTACAACCGGCGATCGCCATGGCAACGAAACCCACGGCGACGAGACCCAGGGACAGCACGCGACGCAGCACGGCGTGAGTTTACCCGGCCATCATGGCAATGCGTCGGGGCTGATCTCCTCGAGCATCTCGGTGACCAGGGCGGCGATCGGCGAACGTTCACTGCGCATCAGGGTGATATGGCCGAACAACGGGTGCCCCTTGAGCTTTTCGATGACGGCGGCCACCCCGTCGTGGCGTCCGACGCGCAGATTGTCACGTTGGGCGACATCATGGGTCAACACCACCCGCGAACCCGCGCCCAGCCGGGACAGCACGGTCAGCAGCACGTTGCGTTCCAGTGACTGCGCCTCATCGACGATCACGAACGAGTCGTGCAGCGAGCGGCCTCGGATGTGAGTCAGCGGGAGCACTTCGAGCATGCCGCGCGACAGCACCTCTTCGAGCACCGCCGGGCTGGCCAGTCCTTCGAGTGTGTCGAACACGGCCTGGGCCCAAGGGCCCATCTTCTCACTCTCGCTGCCGGGCAGGTAACCCAACTCCTGGCCACCCACGGCGTAGAGCGGCCGGAACACCACGACCTTGCGTTGGGTGCGTCGTTCGAGAACCGCCTCCAAGCCCGCGCATAACGCCAGCGCCGACTTTCCGGTGCCGGCCTTACCGCCGAGGGAGACGATGCCGACCGACTCGTCGAGCAGCAGATCCAGTGCGACCCGTTGCTCGGCGGAGCGGCCGCGCAGTCCGAACACCTCCCGGTCACCGCGAACCAGCTGGACGCGCTTATCGGCGTTGACCCTGCCCAATGCGTGCGAACTACCTCCGAGCAACCGAACACCGGTGTGGCAGGGAAGATTTCGGGCATCGGCGATATCGATCTCGCCTTCGGTGAAGAGGGTGTCGATCTCCTCGGTCGACACGTCAAGCTCTGTCATGCCGGTCCAGCCGGAAGTGATCACATTCTGGGCGCGATACTCGTCGGCGGCCAGGCCGACAGCGCCGGCTTTGACGCGAAGTGGAATATCCTTACTTACCAACGTGACTCGCTTGCCCTCGGCGGCGAGGTTGGCCGCACAGGTCAGGATCCGGGCGTCGTTGGTGTCGGTGCGGAAGCCGGCCGGAAGCACCATCGGATCGCTGTGGTTGAGCTCAACGTGGACGGTGCCACCCTGCGTGCCGATCGGGATGGGCTGATCCAGGCGGCTGTGCTCCAGACGTAAATCGTCGAAGAGCCTCAGTGCCTGGCGGGCGAACCAACCGAGTTCGTGATGATGACGCTTGGCCTCGAGTTCGCTGATCACCACCAGCGGTACCACCACCTCATGTTCGGCGAATCGCGTACACGCCCAGGGATCGGATAACAGGACTGAAGTGTCGAGCACATACGTCCTGGTGGGCGGGTGCGGATCGGTCACATGCGCTCCTCTGGACTCGCTGGCCATCAGAGCCGACGCTACCCCGACGCGTTGCCGCGCGGTTGTGCGGCGCGCCGCCTGCGGGTTACGCGCGGACGAATTTCTTCAGTTGCGGTTCATCAGCAAGACCCCAGGCGGCAATGCAGTCAGATACCACCTTCAGCGCCGCGTCCCGGTCGAAGATGCCGGCCTCGGCGATGACCCGCAGCTTGTCGGAGTATTCGAGAATGTCGCCACCGACGACTCCCATGCCTCCCGCGCGGCGAACGATCGCACCAATGGTCTGGTCGGGGTGGTGCTCAAGGCACTGCGCTACCAGGTTGTGGAAGAACTCCTCGTGGCGTTCCTCATCGGTGGCGATACGTCCGACAAGCCTCTTGAGCACCGGTTCGGTGATCGTGGCCTCCAGGTTGCGCAGGAACACCGCGTGGGCACGCTCGTAGAGCGCCATGAAAGCCAGCGTCTCGACCTGGGAATAGCTGTCCGCGCGGTAGCCGCGCATCACATGGGCGACACGAACCTCCTCGTCAGCTGCCGGGTCGAAGTTGCGGGTGACGACCAGGTAATCGCGAAGTGCGATGGCGTGCAGGTTCTCCTCAGCGGTCCAACGACCCAGCCAGCGGCCCCACTTGTCCTCGAGGATGAAGTGTTCGACGAGTTCGCGGTGGTAGCCGGCCAGGTTGTCCTTGGTGATCAGCATGACCTCGAGGGCGTCCACGACCTCCCGGGGCAGGGTCACCTCGGACGGATCCCAGTCGTGTCCGCCCAGGAAGGCAAAGTTCTTACCCTGGTCAAAAGGCACGTAATCGTGGGCGTACCACTCGTCCGCCGTCTCCAGGTGGCGGGTCAAATTGTCGGCGACAACCGGCTCCAGCTCGAGGGTCAACGCGCTGGCGACAGGTTTATGTGTCATGCGGTAACTGTAACTGAAATTAACGGCTGACGAATGGTCCGGCCGACCCTGGCGTTTCGGCAGTTACAGGGTCAAGCCCGGGTACAGCGGATTGGCCGCGAGCAGCTCCGAGGAAGCGGCGCGCACCCAGTCCGCAGTGCTGTCCACCAGTGTGTACTTGGCCTTCGAGGTACCGTCCGGTTGGGTGTTGGAGAGCACTTCGACGACCAGTTCGGCGACCCGGTCGAACTCGGCCGGCCCGAAGCCCCGGGTGGTCAGTGCCGGGGTGCCGAAACGGATGCCACTGGTGTACCAGGCACCATTGGGATCCGCAGGCACGGAGTTGCGGTTGGTCACGATGCCGGCGTCCAGTAGTGCGGACTCGGCCTGTCGCCCGGTGAGCCCGAAGGACTGCACGTCGAGCAACACGATGTGGTTATCGGTGCCGCCGGTCACCAGATGCGCGCCGCGGCGCATCAGCCCGTCGGCGAACGCCTTGGCGTTATCGGCCACCCGTTGGGCGTAGGCCCGGAACGACGGCTGGCGGGCCTCGGCGAAGGCGACCGCCTTGGCAGCCATGACGTGTGACATCGGCCCACCGAGCACCATCGGGCAGCCCTTGTCCACGGCATCGGAGTACTCGGCGGTGGCCAGCACCAGTCCGCCACGCGGTCCGCGCAGCGACTTGTGCGTGGTGGTGGTGACGACGTGAGCATGCGGCACCGGGTCCTCGTCGCCGGTAAATACCTTGCCTG
>NZ_JAEMSG010000026.1:14960-29693 GCF_016462945.1 Mycolicibacterium sp.
GCCTGCAACCAGACCCGAGAAGTGGGCCATATCGACCATCAGGGTGGCGCCCACCTCGTCGGCGATCTCGCGCATGGTGGCGAAATTCACCCGCCGCGGGTAGGCCGAGTAGCCGGCGACCAGAATCAGCGGCTTGAACTCCCGGACGGCAGCGGCTACGGCGTCGTAGTCGATCAACCCGGTCGCCGGGTCGGTGCCGTAGCTGCGCTGGTGGAACATCTTCCCAGAGATGTTCGGCCGGAACCCGTGGGTGAGATGACCACCGGCGTCCAGCGACATACCCATCAACCGCTGGCTGCCCAGCTTGGCACGCAGCCGCTCCCACTCCGCCTCGGAGAGGTCGTTGACATTCTTCACGCCCACTTCGCTCAGGGCAGGCGCCTCGACCCGGGTGGCCAGGATGGCCCAGAACGCGACCAGGTTGGCATCGATGCCCGAGTGCGGCTGGACGTAGGCGTACTGGGCGCCGAACAGTTCGCGGGCGTGCTCGGCCGCGATGGATTCGACCTCGTCGACGTTCTGGCAGCCGGCGTAGAAGCGGTGCCCGACGGTGCCCTCGGCGTACTTGTCCGACAGCCAGGTTCCCGCAGTCAGCAGAACTGCCGGCGAGGCGTAGTTCTCGCTGGCGATCAATTTGAGCGAATCACGCTGATCGGCAAGCTCTTTGCGGGTGGCCGCGGCGATCCGCGGCTCGACGGATTCGATGATCCGCAACGCCGCCCGGTAGGCCTCCCCGGCGGTTGCGGCATAGTCGGCGCCGGGAGCGGCGTTAGCTGTCACGATCGCATCGGTTGTCATGCCGCAGATCTTAGTCGCCGTGGCCCGGCACCGCGGTCAGCGGCGCTGGAAACCAGTAGCCGTACCCCAAGAATCCCAACAGCCCCAGTGGTATCCGAGCGGTCCGGACAAAGCTTTAGAAGAGACCACTGATATTGCCGTTGGCGTCGACGTCGATGTTCTCGGCGGCGGGCACTTTGGGCAGCCCCGGCATGGTCATGAGATCACCGGCAATCACCACCACAAAACCGGCGCCTGCCGCGAGTCGCACTTCGTGCAGATCAACCGTGTGGCCGCTGGGCGCACCGAGCGCACGCGGGTCGGTCGAGAACGACATCTGGGTTTTCGCGATACACACCGGGAGATGTCCCCACTGGGCATTGAGTTCATCGATCTGAGCGCGGACTTTAGCGGGTGCAGTGATATCCGCCGCGCCGTAGATGCGGGTGGCGACCGTCTTGATTTTGTCCCACAGCGCCATATCGTCGGCGTACATGTAGCGATGCTCACCAGGATTGTCCGCCACTGCCGCGACCACGGCTTCGGCCAGTTCCTCGGCGCCGGCGCCGCCCTCCGCCCAGTGTCGGGCCACCACAGCCCGGCCGCCGAGGCTCGCGACTTTGGCTTCAATCAGCGCCAGTTCCGCTGGCGTATCAGCCGTGAAGTGATTGATGCTCACGACGCAGGGCAGGCCGTATTGCGTGGTGATGTTTTGGTAATGCCGCTCAAGATTGGCCAGTCCGCGTTCGAGCGCACCGAGGTCCTCCTGGTTCAGGGCAGCCTGCGCCGCGCCACCCTGGTACTTGAGAGCCCGGGCCGTGACGACCAGCACCGCTGCGCGGGGCTTCAGGCCTGCTTTACGACATTTGATATCGATGAATTTCTCGGCGCCCAGGTCCGCGCCGAATCCCGCCTCGGTGACCACGAAATCAGCGAGCTTGAGCGCCGCGCGGGTGGCCGAAACGCTGTTGCAGCCATGCGCGATATTGGCGAACGGACCGCCGTGAACGAAGGCCAGATTGTTCTCCAACGTCTGGACAACGTTGGGTTTGATGGCGTCTTTCAACAGGGCCGCCATCGCACCGTCGGCCTTCAGATCGCGTGCCCGTACCGGTTCACGTTTGCGGTTGAAGCCAATCACGATCTCGCCAAGACTCGTCTTGAGGTCGGTGATTGAGGTGGCCAGACAGAAGATGGCCATCACCTCGGACGCCGAGGTGATGTCAAAACCACTTTCGCGCGGGTAGCCGTTCGCGACGCCGCCCAGCCCGACCACGATCTCACGCAGCGCGCGGTCGTTGACGTCCACCACGCGCCTCCAGGTGATCCGCCGCGGGTCGATGTCGAGGGAGTTGCCGTGCTGGATGTGATTGTCGATCATCGCGGCGAGCAGGTTGTGGGCCGCGCCGATAGCGTGGAAGTCGCCGGTGAAGTGCAGGTTGATGTCTTCCATCGGCACGACCTGCGCAAGGCCCCCGCCGGCCGCGCCACCCTTGACGCCGAAACAGGGTCCCAGCGAGGGCTCCCGCAGACAGATGATGGTGCGTTTGCCCAACCGATTCAGCGCGTCGCCAAGCCCCACTGTGGTGGTGGTTTTGCCCTCACCGGCCGGCGTCGGGCTCATCGCTGTCACCAGAATGAGCTGGCCGTCGTCACGGTCCTGAAGGCTCTCGATGTACTCCAGGGACAGCTTGGCCTTGAAATGGCCATACGGTTCAAGGTGTTCGGGGGCAATGCCGTACAGGTGCTCGGCCAAGCCCAGAATGGGCCGCTTGTCCGCGGCCTGCGCTATTTCGATGTCGGACATCGCTGGCTACTCCTGCTGACTCTCGACTGAGGCGAGCTACGGGCCCGCCGGAAGCGGCGTAACTCTAGCACTGGCCTGGGCCGCGATTTCGGGTTGACGAGGACTCGACTACCCCGTCAACTCGGCCCTCAGCGACGACGGGATCAGCGGCTCGTCGAGCAGCCGTCCGAACCGCTCGGTGAGGCCCACCGACGCCGGCCGGTCATCGAGCCAGGAACGCAGCAACCGATACCCCTCGACGTAGGTGCTCGTATAGGCGCGCCACAGCGGTGAGGACAGAAACTTCAATGACTGGCGGGCGCGGGTGTCGTCGACCAGCAGCCAGCGTTGCAGGAACGCCACCACATCGTCGACGTCGCGATGGGCGTCATGCAGCATCAGCGCGGCGTCCTGGCGGACTTCGGCCAGCGCCGCCGATGCCTCCGATAGTGCCTGAGCACGCTCCCCGTCGAACCGGAGTCCGAGATCGGCGTAGATCTCGGCCGCCCAGGCACCCCAACCATCACCGACCGCCGCGTGCAGTGCCAGATCGGCCAGGCCCTCGGCCATCAGGCACTGCGGGGTGTTCACCAGGAAGATGGTTTGCTCGCCGTGGCCGAGACCGGCGACCAGGCCGGCTTCCTTGCGGCAGTGCTCGGTGTGGTGACCCGGGTAGGACTCGTGCGCCACCAGCCGTGGAAGGTTGGACATCTGTTGCCTGAGGTCGGCATTGATGGCCACCCGCGAGCGGTAGTCACCCTCGTAGTAGTTGAACCCCGACCAAGGCTTGTCGGTCACCACCTCGTAGACGATGTTCTCGGCGTCGGGCAGCGGGTAGGTGACGCGAACGATATCGCGCAGCGCGCTGGAGAACGCATCTACGCACTCCCGCAGACGCTCCGGCGGCAGTTCCTCCGCTTTGCGGTGGGCCGCGATCCGCTCGCTGAGCGGGCCACTGCCACCGAGCACCTCGTCGATGCGGGCGTGCGCGGCGCGATAGCGCTCCGGTGCGCCGAGGCTGATATCGACGTCGAAGTACTGGCGCACCTCGTCGACGAATCCGATATCCTCGCCGGCGAACCTGCGAGCGGCGCAGGCCAGTGCCCGCAGATGCGCAGCGATGAACTCGGCCCGCTGGTCGGTGAAGCCGGTCTCACGGGGCAGCTGCTCGAGCGCAACCAGCAGTCTGTCGGCGTGACGGGCCAGCTCGGCCGGATTCGGGGTGGGCTCGTCAGCCACCTGCCGCCGCAATCCGGGATCGCCGGTGAAGGCGTCAACGTAGCCTTCCTCGATGCGATCGAACCGCAAGCCGAGCAATAGGTATTCGTCAATGAGGTGGTCGGACTCCATGCCATTCACGCTAACTGCAACACTGGTCATATGGCGCGGCTGAGCGAACCCAGCCCCTACGTGGAGTTCGATCGGGCCGCGTGGCGGGCTCTGCGGATGTCGACTCCGCTCAAGCTCACCGAAGAGGAACTGGTCGGCCTGCGTGGAATCGGCGAGCAGATCGACCTGCTCGAGGTCGAAGAGGTCTACCTTCCGCTGGCCCGGCTGATCCACCTGCAGGTGGCGGCCCGCCAGGGTTTGTTCGCCGCTACTTCGCAGTTCCTCGGCGAGCCCACCCAGAACCCCGCCCGGCCGGTGCCGTTCGTGATCGGCGTCGCCGGCAGCGTCGCCGTCGGCAAGTCCACCACGGCGCGCGTACTACAGGCGCTGCTGTCCCGCTGGGAGGATCATTCCCGGGTGGACTTGGTCACCACCGACGGCTTCCTGTACGCCAATACCGAGCTAACCCGCCGAAACCTGGTGCACCGCAAAGGATTCCCAGAAAGCTACGACCGCCGGGCCCTGATGCGCTTCGTCACGTCGGTGAAGTCGGGATCAGATCAGGTGTGCGCGCCGGTGTACTCGCACCTGATCTACGACGTCGTCCCCGATGACAAGCAGGTCGTCACCCACCCGGACATCCTCATTCTCGAGGGACTCAACGTCCTGCAGACCGGAGCCCGGCTGATGGTGTCGGATCTGTTCGACTTCTCGGTGTACGTCGACGCCCGCATCGAGGACATCGAGCACTGGTACGTCGAGCGGTTCCTGGCGATGCGCGCCGGTGCCTTCGCCGACCCGGCGTCGCACTTCCACCACTACTCGAGCATCTCCGACCAGCAGGCGGTCAGCGCGGCGCGCGACATCTGGCGAACCATCAACCGTCCGAACCTGATCGAGAACATCCTGCCGACCCGGCCGCGGGCCACACTGGTGCTGCGCAAGGATGCCGATCACGCCATCAACCGGCTGCGTCTGCGCAAGCTCTGACACTCAGATACGTGGCTAGGCGCCGAACCGGCGATGCCGCCGGCTGTAGTCGCGCAGCGCCCGGAGGAAATCGAGCCGGCGGAAGTCCGGCCAATGCGCCTCGGTGAACCACATCTCCGAATAGGCGCTCTGCCAGAGCAGAAACCCACTCAACCGTTGCTCCCCCGATGTGCGGATGACCAGATCCGGATCGGGCTGACCCGAGGTGTAGAGGTTCTCCGAGACGCCGTCGACGGTGACGGCTTCGATGATCTGCTCGGCGCTGGCTCCGTTGGCCAGTTCCTTGCTCAGCAGCGATCGCACAGCATCGACGATCTCCTGCCGGCCGCCGTAGCCGACGGCCACGTTGACGTGAAAGGTGCCGCTCGCACCGGCTGTCGAGGCCACCGCGTCGCGCAGCCGGCGTGCCGGTTGCCCACCGAGCAATTCCAGATCGCCGACCGTGCGCACGGTCCACCGGTTGGCCGGAGCACAGATCTGCTCAACCACCTCGGTGATGATCTCGATGAGGCACGTCAGCTCATCGGCATCGCGCTGCAGGTTCTCGGTCGACAGCAGATATACCGTCGCCATCTCGATGCCGGCCTCGGCGCACCACCGCAGCATCTCGGCGATCTTCGCCGCGCCCATCCGGTAGCCGAAGCTGACGTCGTCGTAACCGGCATCGCGTGCCCAGCGCCGGTTGCCGTCGCACAGCACGGCGATATGTCGAGGCAGAGCGGATTTGGAGTGCGCAAGTTCCTGCCGCAACCGCATTTCGTAGAGCCGGTAGGCCGGCTCTTTGAGTCGCGACGGAATGAGCTCCACGACAACTCAGACTACTGTGGAGCCGTGGAGGCATTGGGGGCGCAGGCCCTCCCACCGGCGAGCGAGATCTCGACGACCACCGGGGCCGAGGCTGAGGACTTTCCCGAAGCCCTCGTCGACGGGGTCGCCGAGTTCCTCGGCAAACCGCGGGCCCGCGGCTGGATCCACCTCTACTCGGCAATAGTCGCCGTCATCGCCGGTGCGACCCTGGTCGCGGTGTCGTGGTCGCTCAAGTCTGAGCGCGCCGGGATCGCCACGCTGATTTACGCGGTGACGATCGTGGGGATGTTCACCGTCAGCGCCACCTATCACCGTGCGCACTGGAAATCCCCGACCGCACATAAGTGGATGAAGCGGCTAGACCACTCGATGATCTTCGTCTTCATCGCCGGCAGCTACACCCCGTTCGCCCTGCTGGCGTTGCCCGAGCATGACGGCTGGCTGTTGTTCTGGATCGTGTGGGGCGGCGCCCTGGCGGGCGTGCTGCTGAAGATGTGCTGGCCCTCGGCCCCCCGCTGGGTGGGGGTTCCGCTGTACCTACTTCTGGGCTGGGTCGCCGTGTGGTTCATCGGGCCGATCATGAGCGGTGCCGGTCTGGCCGCGGTCACCCTGTTGATCGTGGGCGGGGTGTTCTACAGCGTCGGCGGTGTGCTCTACGGGTTGAAGTGGCCCAACCCGTGGCCGACCACATTCGGCCACCATGAGTTCTTTCACGCCTGTACCGCGGTGGCAGCGACCTGCCACTACATTGCGATGTGGTTTGCCGTCTTTTGACTTCTAGGGCAGGGGCGTGACGTCGGCCGGCGACCAGTAGGCCTTCATCGTGGCGATCTTGCCGTCGGCGTTGAACACCATCACGTCGATCGGCTCGATCCGCATCTTGCCCCCATCTCCACCGACGGTGATGGCGAACATGAATGCCGCTTCGTGGCCGGCCACCCGCAGCGAGCGCAATTCCGTTGCGCGAGGGATGTTCTCGATGTTCTTGTAAAAGCCGTGAATGGCTTCACGGCCGATGTGCACCTCACCGCCACCGACCGGATCTTCGACCGTGGCATCCTCGGCATAGAGTCCTGCGATCTCGTCGGCAGTGCCGTTGGCGACAAGTTCGAGATAACGTTTGACGGCATTGGTGATGTCTTCGACGCTGGCCATGGCGCCACGCTACACGGGCACTCCGAGGGCCGCCGCCAGTTCCGCAGTGGTTGTCACCGGCAGATCGCACACCGTGCCACGGCAGATGTAGGCCGCGTCGGCTCCGCCGACCCGGTCACGGTCGACCAACAGTGGCATCGAGTCCACCGGACCGCCGACGACGATCGCTCCACCCGGTGCGATCCGGCGCGCCCCGGAGAGCAGTTCCGAATCCATATCGCCGGTCGAGACCGCCACCTGCAACGGCCCGCGGACCGCTGCCTCCGCCACCGCCAACCAGTGACCGGCGGAACGCGCGGCCCGCGCCAGCAGCGGCGAATGTGCCAGCAGTGTGGCGGCGGCCGCCTCGCGATAGTGGCCGGCGCGGTCGGCATCGACAAGGTGTGCTGCCGTCAGCAGGGCCTCGGCGATCGACGCGGCGCCGGATGGGGTGGCGCCATCTATTGGATCTGCGGGTCGGACCATCAACTGTTCGGCATCATCAGCGGTGTCGAACCAGCAACCGGGCCGATCGGGGTCGGCGAAGTGCTGCAGAGCGAGGTCAATCAGGACGGTGGCCTTCGACAGCCAGGACTCGTCGCCGTCGAGTTGATAGAGCGCCAGCAGTCCGGTGGCCAACATAGCGTGGTCCTCCAAGATCGCGGCACTGTCCCCCACCCGGCCACCCAGGCTCGCCCGACGCAACCGCCCGTCGACCAGATGCAGATCGACGACCGCGCCAGCGCAACGGCGGGCCGCGTCAAGCAGAGTGCGATCCCCCAGTGCCACGGCGGCCTCAGTCAGTGCGGTGATCGCAAGGCCGTTCCAGGCTGTGATGATCTTGTCGTCGCGCGGGGGTTGCGGCCGGGTCCGCCGCACCGCCAGCAGGGCCGAGCGCACCTGCTCGAACCGTTCGACGTCATGTGGCAGCGGGTCGCTGGCCGCAGGCAGTTGCAGCACAGAGCTTCCGTGTTCGAACGTCCCGAGATCAGTGACCTCGAAAACCTCTGCGGCCCAGCGTCCGTCATCATCACCGAGCGCGGCGCGCAGCTGTTCGGGCGTCCAGACATAGGTGGATCCCTCCGATCCGGCGGCATCAGCGTCCAGCGACGAGGTGAACATCCCGTCCTCGGCGAGATCGGCAAGCAGGAACGCCGCTGTCTCGGCGGTGATGCGCCGGGCCAGCGGATCGTCCGTGCGTCGGAACCAGTGCGCATACACCCGCAGCAGCAGAGCATTGTCGTAGAGCATCTTCTCGAAGTGCGGCACCACCCAGTCGGCGTCGACACTGTAGCGGGCGAAGCCACCGGCAAGCTGGTCATAGATACCGCCGCGCGCCATCGCGGTGCAGGTTCGCCGGACCGCGTCGAGCGGAACCGGTGAACGGGTGCGCTCGAAAGTCCGCAGCAGTGCTTCCAGCAGGGCCGAGGGCGGGAACTTCGGCGCGGCGCCGAAACCACCGCGGGTGGTGTCCTCGTCGTGCAGCACCGACTCGACAGCCTGATCACACAGGGCCGGCTGCACCTCCATGCCGCCACCGGGCAGGCCTGAGGCCATCCGGCGCAGTTCACCGGCGATGCGGTCGGAAGCCTGCTCCACCTCGTCGCGGCGTTCGCGCCAGGTTTCGGCGACTGCGCCGAGCAGTTGGAGAAACTGCGGTTTGGGGTAGTAGGTGCCGCAGAAGAACGGCCGCCCGTCCGGGGTGACAAAGCACGTCATCGGCCAGCCGCCATGCCCGGTCAGCGCCACGGTGGCATTCATGTACACCGCGTCGAGGTCGGGCCGTTCCTCGCGGTCGACCTTGATGCAGACGAACTCGTTCATCACCGCGGCCACGCTCGGGTCCTCGAACGACTCGTGCGCCATGACGTGGCACCAGTGACAGGCCGCGTAGCCGATCGACAGCAGGATGGGGACGTCACGACGGGCCGCCTCGGCGAGCGCCTCGGGGCTCCACTGCTGCCAGTGCACCGGATTGTCGGCGTGCTGGCGCAGGTAGGGGCTGGTCGCCGCGGCGAGGGCGTTACCCGCTGGACTCACGGGGGTGTTCTTCGGTGTCGCTGTCTGCGGGATCCGGGCTCAGTACTTCGGCCTGGCTGGAAACCTCGGTTAAGCCGACGGACTGGTCACCTTCGGGGGTGTCGAAGCTCGCCGGGATCTTCTTGAGGTGGCGGTTCATCGACCACACGAGAGCGAATACGCCGATTAGCAGCAGAACGACGACGAGCAGTCCGATCGGGCTTGCCTTGCCGAAATCAGGCCCGGTCTTCGAGGGCTCCTCGGCCAGCAGGGTGACCAGCAGACCTGGGTTGATAAGCAGACCTGGGGTCACTCGAAGATCTCGATTCCGGCGAAAAGGTCGTCTTCCGGCAGCTCGGCGGGCACCCGGGAGCGGGCCAACTCGAACTCCTCGGTCGGCCAAAGCCGATGCTGCCATTCTAATGGCGTCTCGAAAAACCAACCGCCCGGGTCGATCTGGGTGGCGTGCGCCCGAAGAGCGTCGTCGCGCCGGCTGAAGTGTTCGGCGCAGCGCACCCGGGTGGTCACCCGGTTCGCGAGTGCGTCGTGCTCGGGATCCCAGTTCTCCAGCCACTTCGCGAACGGGCCCTGGAGACCGTTGTTGGCGAACTCATCCTGCAACAGTTGCATGCGCTGACGGATGAAGCCGTGGTTGTAATACAGCTTGCTCACCGACCACGGGTGCCCGGTTCCCGGATAAAGGTCGGGGTCTGCGGCTGCCTCGAAGGCTGCAATCGAAACCTGGTGGCAGCGAATGTGATCGGGGTGCGGATAGCCACCGTTCTCGTCGTAGGTCGTCATCACATGCGGGCGGAACTCGCGGATCAACCGCACCAGTTTGGAAACCGGTTCCTCCAGCGGCACCAGCGCGAAGCAGCCCTCTGGCAGTGGGGGCCGCGGATCGCCTTCCGGCAGTCCGGAGTCGACGAAGCCGAGCCACTCGTGCTCAACCCCGAGAATCTCTGCGGCCTTGGCCATCTCGTCGCGCCGGACATCGGCGATGCGGTCCCGCACGTCCGGCAGATCCAGTGCCGGGTTGAGAATGTCGCCCCGTTCGCCGCCGGTCAGGGTGATCACCAGAATCCGATGGCCCTCGTCGGCATAGCGCGCAAGCGTCGCTGCACCCTTACTGGACTCGTCGTCCGGATGGGCGTGAACCGCCATCAACCGCCGTTCAGTCACATCTTTCCTCTGCAGGTTCATCTACTGCCGCCGCGACAGGCGCCTATCGTCCTCGTCCCCACATAGTCCCACCCGCGGTGGGGGTGCCCGCAATCCTGCCCACTTACAGCAGGCACACTGCACCCATGGCCGAGATGCCCCTCGACGCACCACTGGAGTCGTCACGGTACGGCCGAGCTCCCATGGCACCCGCCACCGGGCGCCGGGCGAAAATCGCAGTAACGGCACTGGCCATAGCGGCCGGACTGGCCGTGGCGGCAATCGGCTATCAACGGTTCACGGGCAGCGACGTCGACGGGAAAATGGCCGCCTACGAGGTCCTCGACAACCAGACGGTATCGGTCACGATCAGCGTGACTCGAAAGGATCCGGGGACCCCGGTGGTGTGCATCGTGCGCGCGCGATCGAAAGACGGCGCCGAAACCGGTCGGCGGGAGATCCTGGTCGGAGCTTCGGAGGCCAAAACGGTGCAGGTCACGACCACCGTCAAGTCATATCGGCAGCCACTCATGGGCGACATCTACGGTTGCGGCACCGATGTGCCCCAATATCTACAGGCCGGCTAGAGCGCACAAAAAATCCCGGCCGCACAAAACTGCCATGGACGGCCATACCGCCGGTGCTACACTCGCCGCATACACGGTCCCTGCTGGGAGCCGTGTATTGCTGCATTAGCGCCGACGTTTTAGTGATACGACCCGCTGCTGATGAACTAGCAATACACGCGGTATCAACCGCATTTCCCGGCAGCGACATAAGACTGCACCGCAAACACCGCGGAAAACACGAACGAGGAGCACGACGAGATGACCGATACCCCGGTGGTGTGGCTGACGCAGGAGTCCCACGACCGGCTCAAGGCCGAACTCGACCAGTTAATCGCGAACCGTCCGATCATCGCGGCCGAGATCAACGATCGACGCGAAGAGGGCGACCTGCGTGAGAACGGTGGCTATCACGCCGCGCGCGATCAGCAGGGCCAGGAAGAGGCCCGCATCCGCCAGTTGCAGGAACTGCTCAATACCGCGAAGGTCGGAGAGGCCCCCAAGCAGTCCGGAGTGGCCCTGCCCGGCTCAGTCGTCGAGGTCGAGTTCACCTACGCCGACGGGAGCACCGAGAAGGAGAAGTTCCTGATCGCCACCCGCCAGGAGGGAGCCGGTCACGAGAAGCTCGAGGTGTACTCACCGAACTCCCCCCTGGGCGCCGCGCTGTTGAACGCGAAGAAGAACGATGTCCGCGAGTACACGGTGCCCAGCGGTAAGACTGTGAAGGTCAAGCTGTTGAAGGCCGAGCCCTACCACGCGTAACTGATGGCGCGTATCGCCGAAGACCTGTTGCTGCTGCTGCTGGACAATCCCTCCGCGCAGGCTCAGTTGGACCGCCCGCGGCTCACCCGGGTGCTGGCGGCCGCGTTGATTCTCGATCTGGCCCATGACTGTCGGGTCCGCCCCGCCCTGCCGGCAGATCCGGTGCCGCCCGGGCTTCTGGTGGCCCTGGCGGGCCCGGTACCGCTGGATCCTGCGGTGCGCCCCGCCCTGGCGGTGCTGAACCAGGGGCCGATCACCCCGGCGGCGGCGATCGCCAAGCTCCGCAAGCACGCTGAGGACGATGTGCTCGACCAACTGCTGCGAATCGGTCAGATCCATCAGGTCGGGTTGTCGCAACATCGGCTGCGTCGTAACACTTACGCGTGGCCGGTAAAGAACCGTGTTCGGGTGGACGCCATCCGCGGTGCCGTCCAGGCGGCGCTGTCCGGACAGCACAGTCCCGATGCGGGAACGACAGCGATCATCAGCCTGCTATACCTCAGCGGCGGCCTGCAAACAGCGTTGAATCTCAATGACGAAAGTGTGCGTCGAGCCGGTGAAATCGCCGGTGGCCCTTGGGCAGACGATTCAAGTACCGCAGAGGTGAACCTCGCACGGACCGCAGCGGCGGTACTTCCGGCGCTAGTAGGCTAACGCCTCGCGCAGATCAGCGAGTAGGTCCACGGGATCCTCAATTCCCACCGATAGCCGCACCAGATCGTCGGGAACCTCTAGTTGCGAACCAGCAACCGATGCGTGTGTCATCACACCGGGATACTCGATCAGTGACTCGACACCGCCCAGTGACTCAGCCAGGATGAAAATCTCTGTGCGCGAACATAACTTGAGTGCAGCTTCAACGCCACCACGCATCCGGACCGATACCATGCCACCGAAACCGCGCATCTGGCGCGCGGCGACATCATGACCGGGGTGCCCGGCCAGGCCGGGATAGAGCACCTGACTCACGGCCGGGTGCCCGGCGAGGAACGCGGCGACCTGTGCGGCGTTATCGCAGTGCCGCTGCATGCGCAATTCGAGTGTCTTGAGGCCCCGCATCGTCAGATAGACGTCGAACGGTCCCGGAATCCCGCCGGCGCCGTTCTGCAGGAACGCGCACTTGGTATCGAGTTCTTCGCTATTGGTGACCAGCGCACCACCAATCACGTCGGAATGCCCGCCGATGTATTTCGTCGTCGAGTGCAGCACGATATCGGCGCCTAGGGTCAACGGTTGCTGCAGTGCCGGCGAGGCAAAAGTGTTGTCCACCAACACCGTCGCGCCAGCAGTATGGCCGATCTCAGCGATCGCGGCGATATCGGCGATGGACAGCAGGGGGTTGGTGGGCGTCTCCACCCAAACCATCCGGGTATCGGGTGTGATGGCCGCTCGCACCGCCTCGAGGTCGGACAGGTGCACCGGGGTGTGGTGAACACCCCACTCCCGGAATACCTTGTCGATGAGACGGAAGGTGCCGCCATAGGCGTCGTCGGGGATCACGATGTGATCGCCGGGCCGCAGCACCGCCCGCAGCGCACAGTCGGTGGCGGCCATGCCGGAACTGAAGGCCCGCCCGAAACGGCCCTCCTCGACCGCCGCCAGAACAGCTTCCAGCGCCGCCCGGGTGGGGTTTCCGGTGCGCGCGTACTCGAAACCGCTTCGTAGGCCACCGACTCCGTCCTGGGCGAACGTGCTGCTGGCATAGATCGGCACGTTGACGGCCCCGGTGGCCGGGTCCGGGCGGTAGCCGGCATGGATCGCCTTGGTGGCGAAGCCGTGTCGGCGGTGTGTGTCAGTCATCGTCGTCGAGCCTAAACTCCTCTACGGCCCACGGTGTCAGACGGTCGCCGGAGCCACCGAGCCGCCGCTGAGGCGACGGTAGGTGTAAACGAGGAACAGCAGGGAGACCGGCACCGTCAACAGAAGTCCAAAACCGCATACGAACGCCCCGCCAAACAGCAGCGCCTGGCTGACGAGCCAAGCCAGCAGCACGTCAACGAAACGGGACTTCGCGATGCTGAAGCTTGCCCGGATCCCGTCGATCGGTGACAGATTATGGTCAACGATCGCGATGGTCACGAACAGCGTGAATATCGACACGGCCGCCCCGAACACCACGGAAAACCGCCCGATGAAAGGCACCAGCCCAATGGGGAAGGTGACCAGGGAGGACACGACGCCGATGATCAACGACGCGATAACGACGGACATCACATTACGTGGCCGGAAGAACGACGAGAGCCTCGCCGGCTGGCCGTTGGCGATGCCCAGCAGACCGCTGTAGTAGGCCGATGCGATAGCAGCGGTGAGGACGGCGAACAACACCCAGCCAAGCATCAAGGCACCCGTCGCTGCGCCGGAGAAGCCGCTCGTCGCGGATTCGATGACACCGTTAGCGGTGTCGTATTCAGCGAAGGTCGAGGGTGAGACGGCGGTGATGAGCCAAATAAACAGGCCTATCACTGCTGCCAGCAGGAGCCCGAAGATCAACGTTGCCACCAGTAGTGGAACCGCATTCTTGGTGAACTTCTGCCATGCCCAGGACAACCCCTCGCCGACGCTGTATCGGTTCGCCTGAGGACCGTAGCCGGGCGGCGGGGGCGGGTAAGTGCCGGGCGGCGGCGGATAGCCCCAACCGGGCGGCGGCGGACCATAACCCGGTGGCGGTGGATAGCCACGCGGTGGAGGCGGACCGTAACTTGGTCGCGGCGGGTAGTCACCGGGATTGGGTGGCTGAGTCATGAATTTCCTTGTGAATTGGCGAGGCGCACTGGCTCAGCGGGGCAGGCAGACGGTCGACATGATCTTGTCGGCCAACGTCTGTCGTTTGGCATCCCAAAGTGGGAACAGGTAACCGATGTAGCAAATGAGCGCGTCGACAATATGGGCGAGTTGACGCAAGATCGACGGTCCGAAGCCGATCGGCTGACCGGTCTTCTCGCTGACAACCTTGAACTTCATCAGGGACTTACCGATGCTCGATCCGGTCTTACCCTGCCGATAGCCAATGTTCCAGAGCACGAAGGCAAACCCGGCCAGGGAGAACACCATCAACAGGGTTAGGCCGAGTGCCGAAGGCTCGGACACGCAGGCGACGCTGTAACCGGTGTCCCCGCTGTCGTTGACGCATTCATTGGTCCCGGTGCCGAGCAGCAGTCCCTGACCGATGCCGGTCAAGGCGAGTACCGGAAGCGTGTCGATCAAATAGGCCAGCACCCGGGTGATCCACGGGGTGTACGCCTCCTTGGGAAACGCCCCCGCCACGTTAGGTGCCGGAGGGTAGTAGTAGCCCGGCGGTGGCGGCGGGTAGTTCCCTTGGGGCGGGGGCGGATACGCCCCCGGCGGTGGCGGCGGATACGCCCCCGGCTGCGGCGGCGGCGGGTAGGCCCCCGGCGGCGGAGG
>NZ_JAEMSG010000193.1 GCF_016462945.1 Mycolicibacterium sp.
AGATGATGCCCTTGAAGCGCACGCGCTTGTACTTGCCGCAGTAGCACTCCCAGTCGCGAGTAGGTCCGAAGATCTTCTCGCAGAACAGGCCGTCCTTCTCTGGCTTGAGCGTGCGGTAGTTGATGGTCTCCGGCTTCTTGACCTCACCGAAGGACCAGGTGCGAATATCGTCGGCGGTAGCCAGGCCGATGCGGAGTTCATCGAAGAAGTTGACGTCTAACACGTAACTCCCTTTCCCCTTGCGGGACTAGACAGATCGATAATTGGCAGAGATCTACGCAAGGATCTACGCAAGATCTTCAACAGAGGCGGACTCGTTGCGGGACAGGTTGATTCCCAGGTTGGCGGCAGCGCGCTCCAGGTCCTCATCGTCGCCGTCGCGCATCTCGATGGCCGCACCGTCGCTGGAGAGCACCTCGACATTGAGGCACAGCGACTGCAACTCCTTGAGCAACACCTTGAACGATTCCGGAATACCCGGCTCGGGGATGTTCTCGCCCTTGACGATCGCCTCGTAGACCTTGACCCGGCCGACGGTATCGTCACTCTTGATGGTCAGCAGCTCCTGCAGCGTGTAGGCCGCGCCGTAGGCCTGCATGGCCCAGCACTCCATCTCGCCGAACCGCTGACCGCCGAACTGCGCCTTACCGCCGAGGGGCTGCTGGGTGATCATCGAGTACGGACCAGTCGAACGGGCGTGGATCTTGTCGTCCACCAGGTGGTGCAACTTCAGGATGTACATGTAGCCGACCGTCACCGGGTACGGGAACGGTTCGCCGCTGCGGCCGTCGAGCAACATGGCCTTGCCGTCACCGTTGACGAGCACGTTGCCGTCACGGTCGGCGAGCGTCGAGGACAGCAGTCCCTGCAGTTCCTCCTCGCGGGCGCCATCGAACACCGGCGTCGAGACGATGGTGTTCGGCCCGGACTCGAGCATGTCGGCGGGCAGATTCGCCGCCCACTCGGGCTTGGCACCATTCGATTCATTGGGGATCTTCCAGCCGGTTTTGGCAACCCAGCCCAGATGCGTCTCGAGGATCTGACCGATGTTCATCCGCCGCGGCACACCGTGGGTGTTGAGGATGATGTCCACCGGGGTGCCGTCGGTGAGGAACGGCATGTCCTCCTGCGCCAGGATCTTGCCGATGACGCCCTTGTTGCCGTGGCGGCCGGCGAGTTTGTCGCCGTCGGAGATCTTGCGCTTTTGGGCGACGTACACCCGCACCAACTCGTTGACGCCGGCGGACAGCTCGTCATCATCCTCGCGGGAGAACACCCGGATGCCGATGACCTTGCCGGACTCACCGTGCGGCACCTTCAGTGAGGTGTCGCGAACTTCGCGGGCCTTCTCACCGAAGATCGCCCGCAGCAGTCGCTCCTCCGGAGTTAGTTCGGTCTCGCCCTTAGGGGTGACCTTGCCAACCAGGATGTCGCCGTCGCGGACCTCGGCGCCGATGCGAACGATGCCGCGCTCGTCGAGATCGGCCAGCACCTCATCGGAGACGTTCGGGATATCCCGGGTGATCTCCTCGGCGCCCAGCTTGGTGTCGCGGGCGTCGATCTCGTGCTCCTCGATATGAATCGAGGTGAGCACGTCCTCTTCAACCAGGCGGCTGGACAGGATGATCGCGTCCTCGTAGTTGTGACCTTCCCACGGCATGATGGCCACCAGCAGGTTCTTGCCGAGTGCCATCTCACCGTTCTCGGTGCATGGACCGTCAGCGATCACCTGGCCGACCTCGACCCGCTGACCGGCGTCCACGATCGGACGTTGGTTGGCGCACGTGCCGTGATTAGACCGGTTGAACTTGCGCATCCGGTAGCTGTACCGGGTACCGTCGTCGGCCATCACGGTGACGTAGTCGGCCGAAACCTCTTCCACCACACCGGCTTTCGTGGCAATCACGACATCGCCGGCGTCAATTGCGGCGCGCAGTTCCATGCCGGTGCCCACCAATGGCGCCTCGCTTCGCACCAACGGAACCGCCTGGCGCTGCATGTTGGCACCCATCAGGGCACGGTTGGCGTCATCGTGCTCGAGGAACGGGATCATGGCGGTCGCGACCGACACCATCTGGCGCGGCGAGACGTCCATGAAGTCCACCTCGGCGGGCGTGACGTTCTCGACCTCGCCGCCCTTACGGCGCACGAGCACGCGCGCCTCGGTGAACTTGCCCTTCGCATCGGTCGGCGAGTTGGCCTGCGCCACGACGTGGCGATCCTCCTCGTCGGCGGTCAGGAAGTGGATCTCGTCGGTGACGACACCCTTGACGACCTTGCGGTACGGCGTCTCGATGAAGCCGAACGGGTTGACCCGCGCGTACACCGACAGCGAACCGATCAGGCCGATGTTGGGGCCCTCCGGGGTCTCGATCGGGCACATCCGGCCGTAGTGGCTGGGGTGCACGTCGCGAACCTCGAGGCCGGCGCGCTCACGGGACAGACCACCGGGACCCAACGCCGACAGGCGGCGCTTGTGGGTCAGACCCGACAGCGGGTTGTTCTGGTCCATGAACTGGCTCA
>NZ_JAEMSG010000118.1 GCF_016462945.1 Mycolicibacterium sp.
GATCGTCCCGCCCGTGCTGATCGTCCCGCCCGTGCTGATCGTCCCGCCCGTGCTGATCGTCGTAGTACTCGTCGCCGGGACGCCCCTGGCTTTGGCCGCCGCTGTACTGGTTGTCGGTCATCGCTGGCACTCCTGGTTCTGCGGTGTTCGCATGGTTCGATTCTGCTGTGGCGGGTGGGGCGGCGTCGGGGTTGACGACGGCCCGGGCGCGGTACTGGCCGGTGTGCAGGCCCCCGGACTCCTCGAAGCGGAGGACCACTTCACCATAGGTTTGCCACTCCTGCTCCTGAATATATCCCGCCAAGTGCTTGGCGAACGCTTCCGCGGTAAGTTCGCGGTCAGCGCTTATCTTCTGGAAATCGGACACACTGAGGGTAATGACATAGTCGTTGGGAGCCAAGAACACCTCGCCGGGCAGAGTCTGCACCCCGTCGAAAGCCTCCCGACGCAGCAGGGCCTCGACTTCCTGCGGAACGACGGACCCCCCGAAGACCCGGGCGAACGCATCGCCCACGCTGTCCTCGAGTTTGCGCTCGATGCGGTGAACCAGACCCCTCTGGTTAGCCATCGGACCGCCCTACGTCGAGTCCGCCGCCCTGTTGCGACGGTGCACCGCATCGATCAGGGTATCGGCCGAGGTCGAAGGAGGGTCGCCAAGAAAACGCGGCGAGCCCGATTCTCCCAGTTCAGAGGGGTCTCACCTGGTCAATTCAGCCGGCTGCAGGGCCGCAATCCGGGTTGGGGATCCACCCTCGCACCGTGTTACGCTCCCCCGGTTGTTTCGGGCGAGTGGCGGAATGGCAGACGCGCTGGCTTCAGGTGCCAGTGTCCTTCGGGACGTGGGGGTTCAAGTCCCCCTTCGCCCACCAGAGTGATTGAAGAGCGGCAAGCCGGCCCGCCGGGTACGGATTCCGTGCCCGTTGACCGCGTTCGGCGGCCCGAGAGTTCGCCCGGTGTTCAACCAAGCGCACAGCGGGTATCGAACATGCCAACTAGAGTCGCTTCACCAACGTCGTTCAGGAGCCAGCATGCAGAAAATGTCCGCAGCACAGTTCTCGGTGCTGGCAATCGTCGGGATGACCGCGTTGTCGACCGTCGCGTGCGGATCCTCCACCAAGAGTTCGTCGAGTGAATCCGCGTCCGCGTCGACCACGACGTCCGTCGCCGCACCGGCGTCCGAGACCCCGGTCAAGGCCGACGGCGAACTGGAAGTGGGCGGCTCGATCGCATCGGTGTCGGGCATGAGGATCGAGGTGAGCTCACCGAAGGGCGCGGCGTCGGTGGCCTTCTCCGAGTCGACCAAGGTCATGGAGTTGACCCCCGCCACACTCGCCGGAATTACCCCCGGCCTCTGTGTCACCATCCGGCACGCGAGCGGAGCCGAAGGCGGCACCGTTGTCGCCGACGCGGTCGTGGTCGGCGCGTCCAGTGGCGGTGAGTGCAAGAAGACCAATGGTCAGGACAACGCCGGGCTTCCGCGCAGTCCGTTGGGCGGCTTCCGGGGCACCGTCGATTCCGTCACCGGGACCACGATCGCCCTCACGACATACGGCGCCGACGGAAGCAAAATCAACACCACCGTCGAGACCAACGACCTGACCCTCTTCGCCGATCGGCACCGGGTGAAGGCCGACGCCATTGTCGAGGGCAAGTGCATCATTGCCCGCGGAAACAATGACGCCGGCGGTGTGCTGCAGACGGATACGATCAACCTGCCGTTAGTCGTCAACGGCGCGTGCCCGCTGCCCAAGGCGAGCTGACGCGCGGGCCGCGTCGGCCCAATTTGCTACATTCATTCTGGTTGGTTAGCTGACTCAGCCGCGATGGATGGGAATGGCACCATGTGCCGAGTAGTCCGAATGACCCGATGAACGCGCGCTGTCCGGCATTGGCGTATCCATCGCAGGGGATACCGGCGCATGTGGGAGTCGGCCACTCGGGGGTGTCCGTGGTTCGCTTCGGGCGGCGCGTCCGGTTCGCTCTGATGGTGGGGATTGCCGCCATTCTGGTAGTCGTTGCGCAGGTGAATCCGACAGCTACGGATGCCCGTTCAACGTTGCAGGTCGGATACTCGGAGGGCGTCAGCCTCCTTGCGTCTCAGGCCGCCCTGATCATGAACGGAACCTTCGAACCGGTGATCACACCGGAATGGATCAGCCAGGTGATGCAGGAACTGGTGACACCAACACGGGGTGAGGGGTACACCGGTACGGCGATGACCACCCCCGAGGAGTTCTGGCCGGTATCCGGATTATTCAGCCTGACTTTCAACGACTCCGTCAAAACCGGCTACGAGCTCCTCGATGCGCAGGTTCACCAGAACCTGCAGGCGGATCCCGGCACACCGCTGGCCGTGTTCGGTTACTCCCAGAGCGCGATGATCGCCACCGTGCACAAGCGTTCGCTGGCAGCCCAATACGCAGACGGCCAGGATCTTCCGCCGGTGTCGTTTGTCGTCGCGGGTAACCCGTACCGCCCCAACGGCGGGTTCCTGGCCCGGTTTCCGATGCTGGCCCAACTTCTGGCGCCGTCGACCCAGACGAACGCCACGCCGACAGACACCGGTTTGGCGACGTACGATATCGCGCGCCAGTACGAGATGTGGGCGGACTTTCCCACGTATCCGCTGAACCTGCTCGCTGACATCAACGCGCTGTTCGGGTTGATGGACCACTGGTATCTGCCCGAGTCGGTCACTCCGCTGCTTAGCAATCTGCTCTCGACCGTATCGCTGGATCCGGCCAGCCCGAACTACAACCCCGACACGGTGGTGCAGCACTACGGAGACACCACCTATTACACGATTCCGGCACAGCACCTGCCGATGTTGTATCCGCTGCGATGGATTGGATTGGGACCGCTGACCGACATCGTGGAGCCGACATTGCGGGTGCTGATCGAGCTCGGATACGACCGGACCGCCTCGCCGGGACAGGTTGTCCGCGCGGGGCTGATCCCGAACGTCGATCTCGGCAAGCTGGCCGCTGATCTCGGTGCGGCTTTCGCCGAGGGCGCGGCCGCGTTCCACGACCTCGTCACGCCGAATGCCGCGCAACCCGCCGGCGCACGTCCGGTCGGGCTGCCCTCCCCCGCGGCCGCCACCGAACAGAACCCGGTACCGGCTCCGCGGGTAAAGGGACCTCGCGGGCGCGTGCGCCCGGCTGCGGAAGCAGTTTCGTTCGACGGGTTACCTCAGCCACAGCTCGCACCCAACGCATCGCGCCAACCGGGTCGGGCTGCCGTGCGTCACCCGTCCGCGAAGATCGCCACCGCACGGGTCCATCCCGCCGACGCGGCGTGAATCTTCACCGGGAAGCAGGAGACCTCGAAACCCTCGGCCGGCAGTGACTCGAGATTGTGCAGTTTCTCGATATGGCAGTAGCCGATGGTCCGCCCCGCGCGATGCCCCTCCCAGATGATCGAAGGATCATGGTCCTGCGCGTAGCGCTGTGCGGTGTAGGAGAACGGCGCGTCCCAACTCCAGGCATCGGTTCCGGTTAGCCGCACACCGCGTTCCAACAGATACAGCGTCGCCTCCCGGCCCATACCGCAGCCTTTGCCGACATAGTCGGGCTGCCCGTAATGCGTTCCAGCACTGGTGTTTACCAGCACAATCTCCAACGCAGACAGGGTGTGGCCGATCCGGTCCAGTTCCTGTTCGACATCGGCCGCGGTCACCACGTATCCGTCGTCGAAGTGCCGGAAGTCCAGCTTCACCGCGGGCTGCAGACACCATTCGAGCGGCACCTCATCGATCGTGATCGCCCGCTTACCGCCGTCCATCGTCGAGGCGTAGTGATACGGCGCGTCGAGGTGGGTTCCGTTATGGGTGGTGATCCGGACCCGTTCGATCGCCCAGCCCTCCCCGTCAGGGAGATCAGCGACGGTTGCGCCGGGGAAGAACGACACCACCTCGGCGGCGGTCTGTCGATGGTCGAAGTAGTCGATCTCGGGCAGGTGCCCGGGTGGGTCGGAGGCGATACCGGCCTGCAACGGAACCGATAGGTCGACGAACCTGCGCTTCGTCATGGCGCTCAATCGTAGCGCGGTAGTTCGGCCGCAACCGCACACCGGAACGTGCTGTAATCGCCGCCATGGGCTCAGGCGAACAGACAGCGATTCCCGGCGGCCCGGACCAGGTGACGGCGCACTGGCTGTCGAGCATCTTGAGCGCAGGTGGCCACCGGGTCGACATCGACAGCGTCGAGGTCAGCGGGATCGGAACCGGTCAGACGGGCGCGACCTATCGGGTCGCGGTCCGCTACGGCACCGCTGACGCCGGACTGCCGGAGTCTTTTGTCGTCAAACTGCCCGCGCAGGACGAGGCGGTCCGGGATCGGGTAGCCCTGAGCTACCGCTCGGAACACGCCTTCTACACCCAGGTCGCCGACACGGTCGCGGTTCCACTCCCCCGCTGCTATCACTGTGCGATCGCCGATGACGGTGCCCAGTTCGTTCTGCTGCTGGCCGATATGGCGCCGGCGGTTCAAGGCGATCAGATCCGCGGCTGCAGCGTGACCGAGGCGCGGCTGGCGGCCACCGCATTGGCGGGACTCCACGGCCCCCGCTGGTGCGATCCGGCCTGGCTGGATTTCACCGGCACGGTGATGCCCCGCCCCGACGAAACCGGCGCCCGTGGACTGGGCGATATCACCAAGCTGGCGACGCAGATCACCATCGACAAACTCGGCTCACGGATGAGCCCGGCCGATCAGCAGACGGTCCTGGAGTCGGCGGAGTTGATGGCCGACTGGTTGCTGCACTCCCCCGACCGATTCAGCCTGCTGCACGGTGACTACCGGATCGACAACCTGCTCTTCGACCCCGACCGGACCCGCGTGACGGCCGTGGACTGGCAGACATTGGCCGTCGGTCTGCCGGCGCGGGACCTGTCCTACTTCATCGCGACGAGCCTGCAGCCCACTGAGCGCGCCGCCCACGAGCGCGAACTTGTCGCCGCCTATCACGGCGCACTGGCCGTACACGGCGTTACCGGGTATGACGCTGAAACCTGTTGGCAGGATTACCGTTTCGGCATGTTGCAGGTACCTCTGATCTGCACCCTGGGCTTTGCATTCTCGGCGGAGACCGAACGCGGAGACGACATGATGCTGGCAATGCTGCACCGCGGCAGCCAGGCAATCCGGGACCTCGGAACCCTCGAACTGATCACTACCTAGTCGGCACGTGCATCTGATGACGGTCCATGGGGATCGGTGGACAGGTCGGGGGAGAAGTCATCGGGTGTGAGTGCCGCCTCAGACGCCTCGACTGGCGATGTGCCGCGTGAGACCGAACCGGAGTTGATGTCGCTGCCGGTGCGCTCACCGTGCCAGTCGCGCAACAGCAGGACGATGCCGGCAATGGCGAGTGCGATCACCACGGCGGCGGCCCATGTGCTGCCGGTGCTCAACGCGACAATCAGCGCGATCAATCCCGCGACGGCCAGCAATGCGACGACCCGCATCGTTACAGTCTGCTACCGGCCGCCCCATTCCGCGGCTACCACCGCGCGGCGCGCCTAACCGGATGTCCGGGCGCCGGGGGAGTGGCGAGCCGTTAGGCTGCGGTCTGGGGCTGCCTGCCGAGATGCACGTGGACGACCCCCGCGGCAAGGGCGGGCGGCGCCTCGCTGCGGGAGAGCAACTCCACGCTCTCCGGAAGTTCCCGGGGGTTGATCACCCCGGCGGCGATATCCCGCAGCACCTCATGGGCGCGTGCCAGTTGATGGCGCTTGCGGAATTGGCCGCCGGGCAGTTTTACCCCGGCCCATACCCCGTATTCCTCACCGACCTCGATGGCCTGGCGCGCGCACGCCCGCTGCTGAGCCAGTGGGCACCGGCGCAGACAGATCGTCCGAGCTTTGGTGGCGGATTGTTCGTAGACGCGAGCCTTGGCGGCGCCGTCACTGGTGTCATCGTCGGCGTAGCCGAACCACAGTTCTGGCTCTGTCGAACACGGTCGGTAGTTCATCCCAGCCTCCTGATCGAGTTTCGGAGATAGAAGCGTATACGCTAAGCTCCCATCGTGCAATCAAAACGTAAACAGAACCGTATACGCCCACTCCGCTGTGTACGATTTAGTCATGGCGGGATCCGGACGGTGAGCCGGGAGACGGCGGGTGCGGCAATCCGGGCACTCCGGGAGTCGCGGGACTGGTCGCTGGCCGACTTGGCGGCGGCCACCGGAGTGAGCACCATGGGCCTCAGCTACCTTGAGCGAGGGACCCGAAAACCGCAGAAAGCCACGGTTCAGAAGGTTGAAAACGGTTTGGGATTACCGCCGGGCACGTACTCGCGCCTGGTCATCGCCGACGATGCGGATGCCGAACTCGCCCAGCTGCTGGCCAGCCCGTCAGCCCGGCCGGCGCCCGGCACCGTTGGTGCCGGCGGCATCGTCCTCAGCACGCACAATGTCGCCGAAGTGCTCGAAGCGAGCGCCGAGGCTCAGCTCGAAACCCTGAATTCGTTGATGGAGCGCCTGCCACAAGAGGCATCGAACGAATACGAAATCATCATTCGATCTGCGATCTTGCAGTGCGTGAAAGCCGAGAACCTGGCTGCCAACTCCTGGCGGGTTGCGGTCGCCACCGACCCGGGACCATCCACCGGCCGGCTGATGGCCCATCTCAAGGCCATGGAAGCAATTCGCTGCGATCTGCTCGACCGGTTGCCCGGCAGCATCAGTACCCGATTCGACCGTGCCTGCGCTCGCTCTGGATTGCCCGACCCGGTGATCGCGACGCTCCTCGGGATCAGCGCTGAGGAGATGTGGGATATCCGCACCTGCGGCGTGATCTCGCCGACCGCACTGCCCAGGGTGAGTGCGTTCGCCGCGGGGGAGTCGTGACGGTCTACGAGGTCGACATCCTGCGCCGCGCGCACGCACTGTTCGCGGCCGTCGGCGACCCCCGGTCGGCCGAGGTTGCCGCAACGGGTTCGCCACCACCACCCGGCGGGACAGGTAGGACCGCCGCGGCCTATCGCCATGAAGGTGCGGTGCGGCGACTCGAATTGATGGCGTCGCGCGACACTGATACCGAACTGTCGCAGATCATCGCCGAGGCCAACCGTGACCATCGCGAAGCACAACACAACACCGCAGCCGTGCTGGCCGCTGCCCGGGCCGATGTTGAAACAGTACCAACCAACCCGATGGCCGCACGAGAACTGATGCGCCGCAGAGTTATCCGTCTGCGAACCCAGCGGCTGCACGTCCTGGTCGCCCGTCGGCGGGCACGTCGTCACCGGGCCGCCCTGCGGGCCCTGCGGTACCGGCGCGGCGGAGGCCGCACACCGAGCAATGATCGCCGTGCCGAAACCGCGGTGCGCGCCGCGCTCAGCCGACTGGGTTATCCGTATGTGTGGGGAGCCGAAGGCCCGGACCGCTTCGACTGTTCGGGTCTGGTCCAGTGGGCCTATGAGCGGGCGGGAATTCGGTTGCACCGCACCACCTATGACCAGATCAACGACGGCATACCCATTTCGCCCGCACAGATCCGTCCCGGGGATCTGGTCTTCCCGCACGCCGGCCACGTCCAGCTGGCGATTGGTGACAACCTCGTCGTTGAGGCCCCGTACCCGGGCGCGACGGTGCAGATTAGCCGAATGGGAACGAACGTCGCGATCCGGCGCCCGGTCTAGTTCCACCGGTCAACGGGGTGAATTGTCCTCTGCCGCCGGCGTCCCTAAAGTCACCGCCATGAGAGGCTCGCGGTGGCGGATTACCAAGACCTGCTCGACGCGATAACCCGCATCCGGCACGCCACCGGTGATGACGGCGCCTGGATGGCGGGGCTGTCCGCCGGTGATATCGCGGCCGCGGCTAACCCGGTGAGTTCGCCGGCGGCCATCGCGGCAGTAGTGGCCAAGCTCAGGGCAGCACATACCGACGTGTTTGCTCCTGGTTCGGTATCGGGACTGTGGCCGCAGGCACCCGGCCAATCCGACGGTGCTGCTGCGGAAGCCATCCGTACTGCCGAAACCGCACTGGCTCAACAGAACTCGCAGACAGCGCAGCTGGATCTGCAGGTGGTGACCGCGATACTCAACGCGCATACCAATCACGGCGAGGGTGTGACAGCTTTGGATCGACTCCAGAGTGAGATCGAGGCGGCCGTCGTCACCCGTACCGATCTGGATACTCCGGCCGGCGCCCGTTCCTTTCAGCGATATCTGATCGACAAACTGCGCGACATACGGTCCGTCGTGGAGATCGCCGACGTGGACTCGACGTCCAAGGCGGCACTGGCCGCGGCCTTGGCCTCGCTGTACGCGTCCTCGGCATCCGCTGACGTCGCAGAGCCGACCGATCCTCCGCTTCCTCCGAATGAGCTGCCGCCAGCAGCGCCCGCAACGCCGGCGGTGGCCTCCGGCCGAACCGAGCCGCGCACTCCCGGTCCTCTCGATTCCGGAATACCGGTAGATCTTGGCCTCGACCCGCTACCGCCGCCGAGCGACACCGCCGCCTATCTGCCCATGGATTACCCACCTCCACCGACTGGCATGCCGCCGCCCGCTGTAGCGCCAATCGGGTGGGGCGGCGGCGCTC
>NZ_JAEMSG010000027.1 GCF_016462945.1 Mycolicibacterium sp.
CATCGAAGGCAAGGATTACGTGATGGCTGATGGTGACGTGGTGGAGTTCCGGTTCAACGTCTAAAACCAGCGGGCGGATGGGGCAACGCTGCCGTGCCGTTCAGCCACGGCGCTAGTATCCGGCCATGACAACAACTACCGCGCCGCGCGCGATCGGGTTCATTGCCGCGGCGGTTGTGGCGGTAGCGGCATGTTCGGCCCCTGCGCCCACGACGGCGCCGATTGCCACCACGAACGCTGCCAGCCCAACGACCGTGCCGTCGGGTCCGCAGGCGGCCATTCTCGGGACGGCGTTGGATGTCACGACAGCAGAGGCCACCGCTTCTTACACCGTCGGCAACCTGGCGCCGGTTCCGCTTGAGGCCCAGATTATGATGGCGAAGGGGACGATGTACTCGGTCGATGTCAACATCGAGGCGCAAAGCGGCACAACGGTTTTCAATGGCTTTTACTTCACTGCCCGCGATCAGGACGGCAACAGTATCGCCCCGGCGGTCGGTGCGGTCAAACCGGGAATCACTTCCGGTCAACTTGCCCCGGGGCAGACTGTCATCGGCCACATCGCGTTCGACGTGGCGGCGGGAATGTCCATCACCCAGGTCGCTCTACGTGATGCGCAAGGCAAAACGCTTGCGGTCTGGGGTGCCGGTTAGGCGTTCCGGGGTTTCAATCTTGTCGGGTGACGAATGCGACCACCGCTCCACTGAAGGCGTCATTGTCATCCCCGGCCGCCGTGTGCCCGGCATCGGAGAGTTCGACGAACTCTGCATGCGGCACCTTGGCCAGAAAATGCTCGACGCCTTCGGGGCTCACCACATCGGACAGCTTGCCGCGGATCAGCAGAATCGGGATCTGAAGGTCGATGGCTGCCTGCTCCATTCGGTCCACATCCACAAATGGGTCATTACCCACTGAGGTGACGAACGCCGGATCCCAATGCCAGTGCCAGCGACCGTTGTGGCGCCGCAGATTCTTCTTCAGGCCGTCGAGGTTGCGTGGGCGCTTGCGGTGCGGCAGGTAATCCGCGATGGCGTCGGCGGCATGATCCAGGGTCTCGAACCCGTGCACGTGCCGAGACATGAAGTCACGGATGCGTTGGGTGCCTTCACTTTCGAACCGCGGCACCACATCGACGAGTACGAGTTTGACGACGCTGTTCGGCCCCGCCGTGTTGGCGGTGATGATTCCGGTCAACCCGCCCATGCTGGCCCCGATGAGCACCACGGGCCGATTAATCTGTTCGATTACGGCCGCCGCGTCACGGGCAAATGCGTCCACGTTGTACTCGGCATTCGGCGCGCGGTCACTGGCGCCGTGACCGCGGGCATCGAGTGCGATGACGTGAAATCCATGGTCGGCCAGTATTTGACCGGTGTTCTTCCACGAGAACCGGTTCTGCCCGCCACCGTGCAGCATCAGGATCGTTGGCCGGTCCGGATCAGCGGTATCCCTGTTCCATTCGTCGCCGACCAACGTCAATGAACTATCGCCACCGAACTCGACGGTTGCTGGACCGGTGCTCACCGGACTCCTCTCACTGGGGATATGCACTGGGCATATGCACCGCACGTTACCCGCGGGGGCGACCGGTAGCCTTTGCCCCCAGTAGCCCACCGTCGCAGAGGAGCCACCATGGCCGAGCAGGCCGCCGAGGCCGACGCGTCCGCGGAGACCACCGGTGCGGTCGACGGCGACTCGGTGCCGCCCCCGCAACCGCTGCCCGGGCCGCGGGTGACGCGCCCCGTAATCGCCGGCGTGGTGGTTCTGGCGGTGCTCGCGGGACTCAACGGCTGGCTCGGCTACCGCGACTACCAGGTCCGCCACGGCGAGCAGGTACGTCAGGAGATGGTGCAGGCGGCCCGGCAGGGCGCGATCAACCTGACCACCATCGACCACGAACGCGTTGAGCAGGACGTGCAGCGCATCCTGGACTCCTCGACCGGGGTGTTTCGCGACGACTTCGCCCAGCGCGCACAGCCGTTCAGTGAAGCTGCCCGCCGCGCCCAGTCCAAGTCGGTGGGCACCGTCACCGAGGCGGCTCTGGAGTCGGCTGCGGGCGATGAGGGTCGGGTCCTGGTGGCGATGACGGTGATGACCTCCAACCGCGGTGTTCCCGAACAGCAACCGCAGGGCTGGCGGATGCGAGTGACCGTCACCAGAGTGGACGACGAGTCCAAGGTCTCGAAAGTAGAATTCATCCCATGATCGCCAGCCGCGGACACCTGCGCGCCACTGCAGCAGGTGCGCTGACTTTTCTGCTCATCGCGAGCGGGATCTGGCTATTCTGGGATACCGCGTCGCGCCGGGAGGCGGACCGCGCCGGCTCCGACGCGGTGCAGGCCGCCCGCGACTCAATCGTGGAGATGCTGACCTATCAGCCCGACACCGCCGATCAGAAACTCAATGCCGCGCGCGGCCGGCTGACCGGGCCCTTTCTGGAGTCCTACAACCAGTTGATTCAGACCGTCGTCATCCCGAGCGCTAAACAGAAGAAGATCACCGCGGCGGCCAGGGTGCCGACCGCGGCGGCGGTGTCAGCGGGTGCCGATCACGCTGTCGTCCTGGCCTACGTCGACCAGACTCTTGCGCTGGGTGCTGCACCGCCGGCCCGCACCAATTCCAGCGTGCGGGTGACTATGGAGAATGTCGACGGCGTTTGGCTGATCTCCGGTTTCGATCCGATCTAGTGCCTCGGGCCGGGGCGATGATGCTGAGGAGATGACCTATGTCTGAGCCGCGCTGGATTGACGTCACCGCGCCCGCGGTGCAGCTTCGGGCTCTGAGCTGGGGGCCGGATACAGGCCCGATTGCATTGTGCCTGCATGGTTTTCCCGATACCGCGTATAGCTTCCGCATGCTCGCACCACACCTGGTGGCCGCGGGCTACCGGGTGATCGCGCCGTTTATGCGCGGCTATGTACCGTCCTCGCTGGCCTCGGACCGTTCCTACCACCTCGGCGCGTTGATGGATGATGCGCTGCAGGTGTGGGCCGCGTGTGATCCCACCGAAGCCGATGTGGTCATCGGTCATGACTGGGGTGCCATCGCGGCGACCGGACTGGCCGCGATGCCCGACAGCCCGTTTCGCAAGGCGGTGGTGATGTCGGTGCCACCGTCAGCGACCTTGCGCCCCCTGCGTCGCGGAGTCCTGAAGCTGCTGCCGGCTCAGCTGCTGCGCAGCTGGTATATCAGCTATTTCCAGCTGCCGTTCCTGCCTGAGCGGTCATCGTCGTGGATTGTGCCGCTGCTGTGGCGGCGCTGGTCCCCGGGCTATGCCGCCACCGAGGATCTGCGTCATGTCAATGCTGCGATCGGCACGCCGGACCGCTGGCGGGCTGCGCTCGGTCCCTATCGGGCGACCATCCGCAACTCCGCCCCCCCGGCCCGTTACGCCGAACTGCACCGCTGGTGGACCGAGCCGCCCAAGGTGCCAACGCTGTACCTGCACGGTGCCGACGACGGTTGTATGACAGCCGATTTCACACCCCTCGTTGCCGATGCGCTACCAGATGGAAGTGCAGCGGTGGTCGTCGACCATGCCGGACATTTCCTGCAACTCGAACGGCCCGACGAGGTCGGCCGGCGCATTGTTGAATTCCTCAGCGCTTGAGACCGGGGTGTACCCGGGCCAGCAGTGGCACCAGCAGCCGTCGCGGCGTGAGGTAGCTGAGCGCAGCCGCGGCCCGGTTGGTCCCGCCTGGGACGATCACCGCGCGACCGGCATCGAGTCCATTGACACCGGCGCGCGCGACATCGCGTGCCGACACCCACATCGGCTTCGGCATCAGCGCCTCGGCCTCGGCATCTGTGAAGCCCGCCTGCTCACCGAAGCCCGTGTGAACCGGGCCGGGGCACAGGGTCACCGCCGACACACCGGTGCCTTTCAGTTCGCCACGCAATGCGTGGGTATAGGACAGCACAAACGCCTTGGACGCGCCGTAGACGGCCTGGCCCGGCAGCGGTCCGAACGCGCCCACCGATGCGACGTTGAGTACCGCACCGCGCCGCCGACTGACCATCGGCGGAACGAATCGGGTGCACAGATCGACCACGGCAGCCACATCCACCTCGAGCATGTCGAGTTCGGCGTCGGTATCTGCTCGTTGTTGCGGTCCCATGGTGGACAGACCGGCGTTGTTGACCAGGATGTCGATCTCCAGACCGAGTTGAGCCACCTGCCCGGCCAGCGTCGCTCGTGCCTCGCGACGGGAAAGATCGGCCGGCACAACGGAAGTGCGCTCACCCAACTCCGCTGCCAGCTCAGCGAGTCGATCGACCCGCCGAGCCACCAGCACCACATGATGGCCGCGGCCGTGCAGATCGCGGGCGATCTCGGCACCGATTCCCGAGGATGCGCCGGTGATCAAGGCGGCCCGGTTCGGACCCGGGGCCGGTAACAGTGAGGACATGGCCGAAGCCTAGCGGGACTATGCCGACCGCGGCCGGGTCAGATATGGCTGCACTCGATGCGCAGATGTTTCTGCTGTCGGCGAAGGTTCCCAATGACCAGTTCCTGCTGTATGTCTTCGATGGCACACCCGATGATCTCGCTTCAGCGGTACAGGGGTTGCTTCGTAACGCTGCGGACTGTCCTGAATTGCGTCTGCGAGTTGTCGACGAACACCGGTGGCGCTACCCCCGGTGGGAGCCTTGGGAGATCACGCCAGATCAGTTCAGGATCCACGACCTCCAAGGCGACGACTGGCAGGGCTGTCTGGATCGGGTGTCACGTCTGTCCGCCGAGCAGCTGGACCCGTCCCGAATGTGTTGGCGGGTAGATGTTTTCCCCGAGGTTCGCGATATTCCCGGCGTGGCGGCGAGCGGGTCGGTGGTGGTGGTCCAGATGACCCACGCGCTGGGTGACGGCACCCGGTCGGCCGAGTTGGCGGGTGCCCTACTGGGCCGCCAACAGCCGATCACGTCGGTGGCACCACCGGATCCCGGGCCGCTGCGGTGGCGCGCAGTGCAAGCTGCGCGGGCCCACCGGCGTCTGCTGCGCGACATTGATGCCGGACTGCTGGTGCCGCCGGTATCGCCGCGGCCGGCGTTGAGTATCAACACGGGTCCCAGGGGTGCCGCTGCGGTGCGCACCCTGTTGATCAGCCGCGACCGGCTGCCCGGGCCTACCGTGAGCGTGGGGGCGCTGGTGATCATCACCGAAGCGCTGGCAGGGTATCTCGGCGACCGTGGCGAGGATATCAGCCGGCTTGGTGCCGAGGTACCGATGGCGAACCGGGACGCGCAGAACCGTCAGGCACACAACAACTTCCGCAACGTGGGCGTCGGGCTCTACCCGGAGTTGGGCCGGGTCGAACGGTCGCAACGTATCGCCGGGCAACTGGATGCCCACCGTCGCCGCGGTGAACACCCCGCGATGCGGGCCTCGGCGGCGGCATTCGCCGCAGTGCCGGCCTGGTTACTGCGGTGGGGGATGGGCAGGTTCGACCCCTCGGTGCGCTCGGCGACGGTCACCGGTCACACCGTGGTCTCCAGCATCAACCGCGGCCCGGCCGATCTGGCCTTCGGCGGTCACCCGGTGGTGCTGACGGCCGGATATCCGGCACTGTCGCCGATGATGAGCCTGACCCATGGTGTGCACGGCATCGGTGGACGCGTGGCGCTGAGCGTGCATGCCGACCCCAGTGTTGTCGACGTCGAGGACTACACCGATCGGTTGTCCTATGCCCTAGGTTGTCAACCGTGAAGGCCTACGACATCGGAGTTCTGATCCTGCGGCTTGTCCTGGGATTGACAATGGCCGCCCACGGCTACAACAAGTTCTTCGGCCCCGGCGGGATCGCCGGCACCGCGGGATGGTTCGACAGCATCGGCATGCGCCCCGGAGCCTTCCACGCCCGGGTAGCGGCGAGCACGGAGACGGCCGTGGGCCTGGGCCTGGCCGTTGGGCTGCTGACGCCGGTCGCGGCGGCGGGTTTCGTGGCGCTGATGCTGGTGGCCGCGTGGACGGTGCACCGGCGAAACGGGTTCTTCATCGTCAAGGAGGGCTGGGAGTACAACCTGGTGCTGGCGGCCGCGGCGGTATCGGTTGCAGTCGCTCCCGGTCGACTGAGCCTTGACCACCTCCTGTTCGCCGGCACCAGGTTCGCTCATCTGCTGCACGGCTGGTCGGGCCTGCTGATCGCGCTCGGACTGGGCCTGGCCGGCGGAATCGGCCAGCTGCTGCTGTTCTACCGGCCGCCAGCGAAAGTCTGAACTCACCATCGTGGCGTTCTAGTCTGCTCGCATGGGATTTCTGAAACAGGAAGTGCCCGTCATCGATTTCGATGAGTGGAGTAGGGGCACCCGCGCCGAGAAGATCAAACCGATGGCCCGGCACTGGGCCGAGGTGGGTTTCGGCACGCCGGTGGCACTGCACCTCTTCTACGTCGTCAAGATCGGTCTGTACATCCTCTTCGGTGTGCTTGTCGCGCTGGCCACCAGGGGTATCGACGGTCTGGGCAACATCGGTCAGTGGTGGAGCGAGCCGATCGTCTTTCAGAAGGTCGTGCTCTACACCATGTTGTTCGAAGTGATCGGCCTCGGCTGCGGCTTCGGTCCGCTCAACAATCGCTTCTTCCCGCCGATGGGGTCGATCATCTACTGGCTGCGGCCCAACACCATCCGGTTGCCACCCTGGCCGCGCCGGGTGCCGCTGACCGCGGGAGACAACCGCGAACCGTTTGACGTAGTGCTCTATGCGGCGCTGCTGATCATGCTGGTGGTCGCGTTGTTCTCCGATGGCACCGGGCCTGATCCCGCGCTGGGCACCGCGATCGGCCTGCTGCCGGCCTGGCAGTCGTGGACCATCCTGGGCCTGCTCGCCGCGGCCGGCCTGCGCGACAAGATTCTTTTCCTGGCCGCTCGAGGTGAGGTCTACGCGCCCTTCGTGGTGGCCTTCCTGTTCGGCGGTGAGAATGTGATCATCGCGGCCAAGCTGGCGTGCGTGGTGATCTGGATGGGCGCGGCCACCTCGAAGCTCAACAAGCACTTCCCGTTTGTCATCTCGACGATGATGTCCAACAGTCCGGTGATCCGGTCCCGTGCGTTGAAGCGGAAGTTCTTCGAGAACTTCCCTGATGACCTGCGGCCCGGACGGCTCTCCCGCGCCGTCGCCCACATCAGCACTGCAATCGAGATGGGCGTACCACTGGTGCTGCTGTTCTCCGGCGGCGGCCCGGTCACCTACGTGGCTGCGTTCGTGATGATCTGTTTTCACCTCGGCATCCTCAGTGCGATCCCGATGGGGGTGCCGCTGGAATGGAACGTCTTCATGATCTTCGCGGTGCTGGCATTGTTCGTCGGCCATCCAGACGTCGGACTCGGCGATATCACCAACCCGTTGCCGGTCATCCTGTTCGCGGTGATGGCGGGCATCGTCATCACCGGTAACCTAATGCCGCGCAAAATTTCCTTCCTGCCGGGCATGCGGTACTACGCGGGAAACTGGGACACCACGCTGTGGTGCATCAAGGCCTCCGCCGAGGCGAAGATCGCCGACGGCATCATCGCTGTCGCGAACATGCCGGCCGCCCAATTGGAGAAGTTCTACGGCAGTAAGGAAGCCGCGCAGATCCCGATGTACATGGGGTATGCGTTCCGCGGATTCAACACCCACGGCAAGGCACTGTTCACTCTGGCTCACCGGGCGATGGCCCCGCACAGCGAGGACGAGTACTCGGTGACCGACGGCGAGCGCATCTGCAGCATGGCGCTGGGCTGGAATTTCGGCGACGGCCACCTGCACAACGAACAACTCATCGCCGCCCTGCAGCGCCGCTGCCGGTTCGAACCCGGTGAGGTGCGGGTGGTGCTGCTCGATGCGCAGCCGATCCACAACCAGACCCAGCGCTACCGCCTCGTCGATGCCGCCACCGGTCAGTTCGAGAGTGGATTCGTCGAGGTCGCCGACATGGTGATCAGGCAACCCTGGGCCGACGACGTTCCGGTGCACGTTGATCCGCCCGGCGTCGGGGCTGACCGAACAGTTGGTTGACCCCGGCCGTCGGTGACCGGCACCGCGGTGCTATGAATCGAAGATCAACACTGAATCTCACCCACCACTCACCCCACTTAAAGGAGAAGCCCGATGGCGGAAGCGGTAATTGTCGAGGCGGTACGCGCACCAGTCGGCAAGCGCAACGGCGGACTGTCCGGCGTGCACCCGGCCGAGTTGTCAGCTCAGGTTCTCAACGGCCTGGCACAGCGCGCCGGGATCGATCCCGAGATCGTCGATGACGTCATCTGGGGTTGCGTCATGCAGGCCGGCGAGCAGGCACTGGACATCGCGCGCACCGCGGTCTTGACCGCCGGCTGGCCGGAGTCGGTTCCCGGTGTGACGGTGGACCGGCAGTGCGGCTCCAGCCAACAGTCGGTGCACTTCGCGGCGGCCGGCGTGATGGCCGGTCACTACGACGTCGTCGTCGCAGGCGGCGTGGAGTCGATGTCGCGCACCCCGATGGGCGCTTCACTGGCCAACGGCGGCAACCCCTACTCGGCAGGTTTCAAGGGCCGCTACGACCGCACGCCCAACCAGGGCATCGGCGCTGAGATGATGGCCACCAAGTGGGGCCTGACCCGCACCATGCTCGACCAGTTCTCGCTGGACTCCCACGAAAAAGCAGGCAAGGCACAGGATTCCGGCGCATTCGACGACCAGATTATCGGCATCAAAGACGCGGACGGGAACGTGGTGCTCAAGGACGAAGGCATCCGCCGCGGCACCACCCTGGAGAAGATGGGTCAGCTCAAGCCGGCGTTCTCCGAGGACGGTGTGATCCACGCCGGTAACTCCTCGCAGATCTCCGATGGCTCGGGTGCCCTGCTCTTCATGTCGGCAGAGAAGGCGAAGTCCTTGGGCCTGAAGCCGATTGCCCGCGTCCACACCGCATGTCTCGCGGGCGCCGACCCGGTAATGATGCTGTCCGCTCCGATCCCGGCCACTGAGAAGGCCCTGAAGCGCTCAGGTTTAAGCGTCGACGATATCGGCGTCTTCGAGGTCAACGAAGCCTTCGCCCCGGTCCCGATGGCCTGGCTCAAAGAGATCGGCGCCGACGAGAGCAAACTCAACCCGAACGGCGGCGCCATCGCGTTGGGTCACCCACTCGGCGGATCCGGTGCCCGCATCATGACCACCATGCTATATCACATGCGGGACAACAACATTCGCTATGGATTGCAGACCATGTGCGAGGGCGGCGGTCAGTCCAACGCCACGATTCTCGAACTGCTGTAGTGGCCGACACGGTGTCTGACGGTCCGGCTCCTCAAGGATCGTCGTCGGACGAAGCGCCCGGCGCTCTCACCGAGCGCCGGGGCAACATCCTTGTCATCACCATCAACCGCCCCGATGCCCGCAACGCGGTCAACGCCGCTGTCAGCATCGGCGTCGGCGATGCGCTGCAACAGGCGCAGGGCGACCCGGGTGTATGGGCCGTGGTGATCACCGGCGCCGGCGACAAATCCTTCTGCGCCGGGGCTGACCTCAAGGCGATATCGCGTCGCGAGAACATCTACCATCCCGATCATCCCGAGTGGGGTTTCGCCGGCTATGTCCAGCATTTCATCGACAAGCCGACCATCGCGGCCGTCAACGGCACCGCTCTGGGTGGTGGGACCGAACTTGCCCTGGCCAGTGACCTCGTCGTGGCACTCTCCAGCGCGAAGTTCGGCCTGCCCGAGGTCAAGCGCGGACTGATCGCGGCAGCCGGCGGGGTGTTCCGCATCGTCGAGCAGTTGCCCCGCAAGATCGGGATGCAACTGCTCGTCACCGGCGAGCCGATCACCGCCGATGAGGCCCTGCGGTGGGGCCTGATCAACGAGGTTGTCCCGGACGGGCACTCCGTGCTCGACGCCGCGATCGCGCTGGCTGAGCGGATCACCGTCAACGCTCCGCTGGCGGTTCAGGCCAGCAAGCGGGTGGCGGCAGGAGCCGATGACGGCACCATCGCCGCTGAGAGGGTTTCCTGGGATCGCTCCAATCGGGAAACGAACGCGGTCTTCCGGTCCCAAGACGCGATGGAGGGCCCGATGGCCTTCGCTGAGAAGCGACAACCGGTCTGGAAGGCGCGTTAAGGCTGACCGTTGAGGTCAGAAAAGCTACGCGGCAGGCTTCACCGTCGTTGTCGGAGCTGCCGTCGTGGGAGCGGTCGTGCTGGGAGCCGCCTCAGCCGACGTCGTCTGAGACGCCGGTGACTCACCGGCCGGAGCGGCCGAGGTTGTCGCCGATGTCGTCGCCGATGTCGTCGCCGAAGGCGTGGCAGAGGTAGCCGTCTCGGTACCCGAGGTGGCAGTCGAACCGACTTCGGCGGCCGACACCGGGGGCGTCAGCACGGTGTCGATCATGTAGACGTACCCGCCGCGGACGGCGTAGGCGCACGTGACCCGGTTGTCGTTGACCTTGATATCGCCATCTTTACCGGTGACGACCACCGCCCGGCCGTCCTGGGTCGGCATCTTTCCGGCGATATTGGCGGGGCCGACATTACCCAGCACCATGTGGTAAAACAGCACCGGCAGGAGCACCGTCGGATCGGTCTTGAGTGTCGCCAGTGTGTCCTGATCCAACTTCGAGAATGCCGCGTCGGTCGGCGCGAAGACGATATACGGACCCCCATCGAGCACACTGACAATATTGACATCGGGATTCAGCCTGCCCGAGATCGCGGCGCTGAAGGTGCTCAGATCGGGGTTGGCGGCGATGGCCTGGGACGCGGTCTGTAGCGCCATGGAGGGGATGGACCCGGCGCCGGTGGGCACCTGACTGCGGTAGGCGTCGCAGCCGGGACCCTGCGGGTCGGGCACCTTCGTGGACGTCGGAACCGGGGTGGCCGTTGTCGGCGTGGCGGGGTCGACCGGCGTGGGCTCGGCGTAGGCCTGCACGGCGGTGGGAACCGCGACGGTGATCGCGGCGATGGCCGCGATGACGCCAAGGGTCTTGGTACGAGTGCTCACGTGAGGTCTCCTGAATCGTTCAATCGTTCGTGTAACGCCTGTGCAATCCGTAACGCCTGTGGAATCGTAGTCGGAAGCCCTTTCGTTACTCAAAACGACGAACTGGCGGGCAACCCGCAGGTCGCCGCGAGGGCCGCGCTGACCGGCCTTACGATGGCCGCCATGGCCGAACCCCTGATCGTGACCGTTGCCGGTCATACCCCGCAGCTGGACCCGCAATCCTGGGTGGCACCCAACGCGAGCCTTATCGGTCACGTACACCTGGCCGCCCGGGCCGGGGTCTGGTACTCGGCAACGTTGCGAGCCGAGGCGGAACTGATCGATATCGGTGTCGGCGCCAATATCCAGGACGGTGTGACGGTGCACGTCGACCCCGGTTTCCCGGTACGCGTCGGCGCCGGTGTCACGGTCGGTCACAACGCGGTACTGCACGGCTGCACGATCGCGGACGGGGTACTGATCGGAATGGGTGCGATCGTGCTCAACGGGGCGGTCGTCGGTGCCGGCTCGCTGGTGGCCGCAGGCGCCGTCATACCCCAGGGCATGATCGTTCCGCCGCGTTCCCTGGTGGCCGGGGTGCCCGGCAAAGTGCGCCGCGAGCTCAGCGATGCCGAAGTTGCCGGCAACCGTCACAACGCCGCCGTCTACGAACAGCTCATCGATATGCACCGCGACGCCCCGCAGGGCTGACCGCACCGGTAGGCCCGGAGCCGGTTAGGCTATGAGGATGTCCGGCGAGATCCTCGCGGCCGCCACCAATGCCGCTGTGCCGCATCACGAATGGCCGTCGGTGATACGCCGACGGCGTCTCATCGTCGTCGTGGTCCTGGTGGTCGGCGCTGTGCTGCTCGGCTACTCGCTGCGAAGTCAGCCTGGTGACCAGTCGTTCTTCGTGTCGGCGGTGTCATTGGGCGCCGTGTGGACCGTGGGCACGATCCTTTCCGGACCACTGCATTTGGGCAGTATCAACTGGCGCGGGCGCAATCAGCGTCCAGTGCTCACCGGGATCGCGATCGGAGCGCTGCTGGGCGGGGTATTCCTCGCCGGGGGACTGGTGGCGCGGGAGATCCCGCCGGTCGCCGAGCGGATCTCCCGGGTTCTCGAATACACCAATCATGGCCACGTCGGGTTCATTGTGCTGATCGCACTGATCAATGCCGTGGCCGAGGAGTTGTTCTTCCGCGGCGCGCTCTACACCGCGCTCGGCGGATTCCACCCGGTGGCGATTTCGACCCTGCTGTACGTGGGCGCGACGTCAGTCAGTGGCAATCCCATGCTCGGCTTCGCCGCCTTGATCCTGGGCACGATATGTGCGCTGGAACGCCGCGCCACCGGGGGTGTGCTGGCACCGGTACTCACCCACCTGGTGTGGGGGTCGTTCATGGTGCTCGCACTGCCGCCGATCTTCGGGTTGTAGCGACAGCTCAGACGTCGGTGAAGTTCGCCGCCCGACGCTGCTGAAAAGCCTTGGTGCCCTCGACGAAGTCGCGCGATTTGATCAGTACGAGCTGCCCCTCGGTCTCCCGGTCGATCGCGGCATCGAGTTGGGTCAGTGTCGCGGCGTTGATGGCCTGCTTGGTTTTGCGCAGCGCCACCGCCGGTCCGGACATCAGGGTGCTGATCACCTCGGCTACCCGAGCTTCCAGATCGTCGTGCGGGTAGACCGCGCTGACGAGTCCGTACTCCAGCGCCTCGGCGGCTGGGATGCGCTCGGCCAGCAGGGCCATCCGCATCGCCCTGATCCTGCCGATCGCGGCGGCCACAAGTGCGGAGGCCCCGCCGTCGGGCATCAGTCCGATCTTGGTGAATGCCAACAGGAAAAATGCCTTGTCCGAAGCCAGCACGACATCGCATGCCAACGCCAGCGACACGCCGACGCCGGCGGTCGGTCCACCCACCACGGCAACAACCGGCTTGGGTAGTGCTGCGAGAGTTCGCACCACCCGATTAGCTTCGGCGAGCAATGGATCGACCGTCATCGACACTGTCGCGGCGGCTTGATCTTCCGCGCTGATGCCGGCTCCCGAACTGAATCCGCGTCCGGCCCCGCCGAGTCGGACCACCTTCACTTCCGGATCGGTGGCTGCGTGCTCCAACGTGTCGGCGAGTGTTTTGAGCATGGCCTCGGTCAGCGAGTTGAGGCTGTCAGGTCGGTTGAATGTCAGCGACAGCACGCCGTCGTCGAGTGCGACGGTGAGGTCGGAGATACCCGTGTAATTCATGGCTGCACGGTAGACCCGCTGCGTTGGCTCTTGGCGAGGGAGGTACAAAGAGTGGGCTTCACTGACGAAGGGCGGTAGACCATGGCGGGACCACTGAAGGGCTTGAGAGTTGTCGAGCTGGCTGGGATCGGCCCGGGGCCGCACGCCGCGATGATCCTCGGCGACCTGGGTGCCGACGTGGTACGGGTCGAGCGCCCCAGCAAGACGCCCAAGGCGGGCCCGAGCAGGGACCACTCACTGCGCAACCGGCGGTCGGTGGCGGCCGACCTGAAAAGCCCTACGGACCGCGACCTGGTGCTGAGCCTGATCGCCAGGGCTGACGTGCTCATCGAGGGTTTTCGGCCGGGCGTCACCGAACGGCTGGGATTGGGTCCGTCCGACTGCGCCAAGGTCAACGACCGCCTTGTGTACGCGCGGATGACCGGTTGGGGCCAGACCGGCCCACGCAGCCAGCAGTCGGGTCATGACATCAACTACATCTCGCTCAACGGAGTGCTGCACGCCATCGGCCGGGCCGGCGAACGTCCGGTGCCGCCGCTGAACCTGGTCGGCGACTTCGGCGGGGGGTCGATGTTCCTGCTCGTCGGGATCCTCTCGGCACTGTGGGAGCGGGAACAGTCAGGTAACGGCCAGGTGATCGATGCCGCGATGGTCGACGGGTCCAGCGTGCTGGCACACATGATCTACGCGTTCCGGCACACCGGTCTGTGGAGCGATGTGCGCGGCACCAACATGCTCGACACCGGTGCGCCCTATTACGACACTTACGAATGCGCCGACGGACGCTACGTAGCCGTCGGTTCGATCGAGCCGCAGTTCTATGCCGAACTGCTCGAGAAACTCGGACTGGACGGCGCCGCGCTGCCCGGCCAGAACGACGTCGCACGCTGGCCGGAACTGCGGGCGATATTCACCGAAACCTTCGCCACCCACGATCGCGACCACTGGGCGAGGATCTTCGCCGGCAGCGATGCGTGTGTGACGCCGGTGCTGTCGTTCGCCGAGATCGAGACCGAGTCGCACAACACCGCACGGGACACCTTCTACACCGAGGCCGGCTCGATCTTCCCGGCCCCGGCCCCGCGGTTTTCCCGCACCGTGCCGGACAAGCCGACCCCGCCCGGGGTTCCGGGTGCCGACACCGAGGCGGTGCTGCGGGACTGGGTATAGTCCCCAACCAACCAGTAGGTCGACTCGGCCCTGGGCCGGAAATCGGAATGCGCGAAAGGATCACATACGTGGAGATCAAGGACGCGGTGGCCGTGGTCACCGGCGGCGCTTCAGGGCTGGGTCTGGCGACCGCCAGGGCACTGCTGGACTCCGGTGCCAAGGTCGTCATCCTGGACCTGCCGTCCTCGAAGGGCGAGGACGTGGCGTCCGAACTGGGCGACCGGGTGCGCTTTGCGCCCGCCGACGTCACCGACGAGGACGCGGTCACCCAGGCGTTCGATATCGCCGAGTCGATGGGTCCGGTCCGCATCGTGGTCAACTGCGCGGGCACCGGCGACGCCATCCGGGTTCTTGGTAAGGGCGGGGTCTATCCCCTGAAGAAGTTCGCCCGGATCGTCAACATCAACCTCGTCGGCACCTTCAATGTGCTGCGACTGGGTGCCGAGCGGATGGTCAACAACGACCCGGTCGGCGAGGAGCGTGGCGTCATCATCAACACCGCCTCGGTCGCGGCGTTCGACGGTCAGATCGGGCAGGCCGCCTACTCGGCGTCCAAGGGTGGCGTGGTCGGAATGACCCTGCCGATCGCCCGCGACCTGGCCGACAAGAAGATCCGCGTGATGACCATCGCACCGGGACTGTTCGACACGCCTCTGCTGGCGGGCCTGCCCGAGCCGGCCAAGGCCTCGCTCGGCGCACAGGTGCCGCATCCGTCCCGGCTGGGCAACCCGGCCGAATACGGTGCGCTGGCCGTGCACATCGTTGAGAATTCGATGCTGAACGGCGAGGTGATCCGTCTCGACGGCGCCATTCGCATGGCCCCGCGGTAGCCGCGGTAAGGAAAGGCGATATGACACTGATCACTAAGTTCACCGAGGTGTTCGATATCGAGCACCCGATCGCCCAGGGTGGTATGCAGTGGGTCGGTCGCGCCGAATTAGTTGCCGCCGTTGCCAATTCGGGGGCGCTCGGGTTCCTCACGGCGTTGACCCAGCCGACGCCGAAGGAGCTGGCCAACGAGATCGCCAAGACCCGCGATCTCACCGACAAGCCGTTCGGTGTCAATCTGACGATCCTCCCGGCGATCAACCCACCGCCCTACGACGAGTACCGGCAGGTCATCGTCGACGCCGGTATCAAGATCGTCGAAACGGCCGGCTCCAACCCGGCGCCGCACCTGCCGATGTTCCACGACAACGGCATCAAGGTGCTGCACAAGTGCACCTCGGTGCGGCACGCCATCAAGGCGCAGACCCTGGGCGTTGACGGCATCAGCATCGACGGTTTCGAATGCGCGGGACACCCGGGCGAGGACGATATCCCGGGCCTGGTGCTCATCCCCGCGGCGGCCAGGGAGATCGAGATCCCGATGATCGCCTCCGGCGGATTCGCCGACGCCCGCGGCCTGGTGGCTGCCCTGGCGTTGGGCGCCGACGGCATCAACATGGGCAGTCGCTTCATGTGTACCGTCGAGTCCTGCATCCATCAGAACGTCAAGCAGGCCATCGTCGACGGCGACGAACGCGGCACCGAGTTGATCTTCCGCAGCCTGCACAACACCGCCCGGGTGGCCAGCAACGCGGTGTCCCGTGAGGTGGTGGAGATCCTCGACGGTGGCGGTCAGTTCGACGAGGTGAAGGACCTGGTGGCGGGATCTCGTGGCCGACGCGTCTTCGATGAGGGTGACCTCGACGCCGGAATCTGGTCGGTGGGCACTGTCATGGGCCTGATCCACGACATTCCGACGGTCGGTGAGCTGGTGAGCCGGATTGTCAGTGAGGCCGAGGACATCATCACCGGGCGACTCGCCGGAATGGTCCGGACGGACGCGAACGTCTGATTCGGGCTGTTCACAGCTCATCACAGCCTCAGACGCAAAAGTGCCCGCCTGAATCCAGGCGGGCACTGTGTGCGTTGGAGAGCGGTTCGACGCGGCGCGAAACTACGTCGGTCCGACGCGGCCTTGTATGGCGCGCGTCGGTCAGCTGGCGTTGGCCAGTGGGGGGAGATCCTCAAACTGCTCGGAGGTGTCACCCTCCACAAGGAAATCACCGTGGTAAAGCGCTTCGAAGTCCACTTTGATGACGTCGGCACTGTTCTCGTCGATCCACATGCCCCTGACCCTATTAGTCTCGTTTAAGGAATCATTGAGTCACGGTTCGGAAAATGGTGGCAATTTCTTACCGGCGGGTTACCGCCGCCTGCACGAGTTGACCGGTCCGTGGCGCCACGGAACACTGGATTTAGGCGCTAATTAGCTGGTCGGGGGAAAGGATGGCCGCTGTGCTGCACAGAATCGCCCTGCGGGCTATTCGCTCGCCGCGGCAGATCCTCGCGATTGCAGCGCTGCTGATGGCCGCCACCGCGGTCTTCGGGATTCCGGTGGCCAACCACCTTTCGGCAGGGGGCTTTCAGGATCCCGGCTCAGAGTCGGCCCGGGCCGGTCGCCTGCTCAGCGAGAAGTTCGACCAGAGCGACCAGAAGCTGCTCATCACTGTCACCGATGCCTCCGGAGCCACCGGCGGCCGTGCCAGCGTTGCCGGGACCGATATCGTCAAGACTCTCGAATCCTCGCCCAATGTCTTGGGCGTGAGCTCGCCGTGGACCTCGCCGCCCGCCGAGGCAGTTGAATTGGTCAGCACCGACGGTAAGACCGGCCTCATCGTCGCGACCATCGACGGTGGCGAGGATAAAGCGCAGGGATTCGCCGCTGCGCTGGCGGGTGAGGTGGCCGGTGACCGAGACGGGGTGTTAGTCCGGGCCGGCGGTACCGCGATGATCTACCGGCAGATCAACGAGCAGACCCAACGTGACCTGCTCCTGATGGAGTCGATCGCTGTCCCGCTGAGCTTTCTGGTGCTGGTGTGGGTTTTCGGTGGACTGGTGGCCGCGGCGTTGCCGATGATGGTCGGCCTGATGTCGATTCTGGGTGCGATGTCAGTGCTGCGACTGATCACCAGCTTCACTGAAGTGTCGATCTTCGCGCTTAACATCACCACCGCCCTGGGCCTCGCGTTGGCGGTCGACTACACGCTGCTGATCCTGAGTCGCTTCCGCGACGAGATCGCCGCCGGCGCCACCCGGGAGGCGGCCCTGGTGCGCACCATGAGCACTGCCGGTCGCACCGTTCTGTTCTCCGCGGTGACGGTGGCGCTGTCGTTGTCAGCGTTGATGCTGTTCCCGATGTACTTCCTGAAATCCTTCGCCTACTCCGGCATCGCGACGGTGGCGTTCGCCGCGGCGACCGCCGTAATCGTCACCCCGGCGGCGATCGTCCTGCTCGGCGACCGGCTGGACTCCTTCGACATCCGCCGGTCGGTACGCCGCGTGTTGGGGCGCACCGAGCCGGTCGCCAAACCCGTGCAGCGGCAGTTCTGGTACCGCTCCACGAAGTTCGTAATGGGGCGGGCCATACCGATCGGCGCCGCCATCGTCGCTCTGCTGATGCTTCTGGGGGTTCCGTTCCTGCGGATCGAGTTCGGCAACCCCGACGATCGCGTACTGCCCACGAGCGCGTCGACGCATCAGGTTGGTGACCAGTTGCGCAATGATTTCGCGAGCAACTTCAACACTGCTGTGAGCATGGTGATTCCGGACGCTAACGGCGCCGACCCGGTCGAACTCGACCGCTATGCCGCCGACCTTTCCCGGGTGCCCGACGTGTCCCTGGTGTCCGCCCCCGGTGGAACATTCGTGGCCGGCAACCGGGTTGGTCCGCCGTCGGCGCCTACCGGGATGGCCGACGGAAGCGCGTTCCTGTCGGTGCGCAGCACCGCCGCGCTTTTTTCGGAGGCATCAAAGGTTCAACTCGACCGGCTGCACGCCGTGGCCGAACCAGCCGGACGTGAGGTACTGATCGGTGGCGGCGCCCAGGTCAACCGGGACTGCGTTGCGGCGATCACCTCTCGGATGCCGGTGGTACTCGGGCTGATCGGTGTCATCACCTTCGTGCTGCTCTTCCTGCTCACCGGAAGTATCGTGCTGCCGCTGAAAGCGATTGTGCTGAATCTGCTTTCGCTGTCGGCGGCGTTCGGGGCACTGGTGTGGATTTTCCAGGACGGCAACCTGGGTGCGCTGGGCACAACACCGACCGGCACGATGGAAGTCAATATGCCGGTGCTGTTGTTCTGCGTGGCATTCGGGCTCTCGATGGATTACGAGGTGTTCCTGCTGGCCCGTATTCGGGAGTACTGGCTGCGCTCCCCGCAGACCAGCGCCGGCAGCGACGAGAGCGTGGCATTGGGACTGGCCCGCACCGGTCGTGTCGTCACTGCGGCCGCGCTGATCATGTCGATCGCGTTCGCCGCGCTGATCACCGCACAGGTGTCATTCATGCGGATTTTCGGGCTGGGACTGACCCTGGCCGTGCTGGTCGATGCAACCCTGGTCCGGATGGCCCTACTGCCGGCGTTCATGCGAGTGATGGGTCGATGGAACTGGTGGGCACCGGGACCCTTGACCCGGCTGCACCAGCGCATCGGCATCAGCGAAGAGCCACCGGATCGGGCGGGCATCGGTGGACGCCACCGTGTCGCGGTAGGGGCACACGGAGGCGATTGAGTCGGTGATTAGGGTGAGGTCGATGACACGGAAGCCGCCACTGCCGGAGAAAACTCTCGACCACCCGTTCTTCGCGCGGATGTGGACAGTGATGTCCGCACATGAGACGCCCCTGTTGCGGAGGTTGCGAGGCGAGAACCTGGCCGGCCTTTCGGGTCGGGTACTCGAGGTCGGCGCGGGAACCGGTACTAATTTCGCCTACTACCCCGACACTGTCGAACAGGTGGTCGCGCTGGAGCCGGAGACCCGGCTGGCACCGGTGGCCCGGGCAGCGGCGGCCGGCGTATCGGTACCGGTCACCGTCATCGAATCCACCATCGAAACCATGCCTGCGGCCGAACCATTCGATGCGGTCGTCTGCTCACTGGTGCTGTGCTCGGTTGACGATCCCGATGCTGTTCTGCACCAACTGAACTCGGTGCTCAAACCCGGAGGTGAACTGAGGTACTTCGAGCATGTCGCCAGTGCCGGCTGGCGTGGGGGATTGCAGCGTCTGGCGGATTTCACCGTGTGGCCGCGGATCGCCGGCAACTGTCACACCCATCGTCACACCGAACGCACGATCAGCAATGCGGGCTTCACCGTCGAGGCCGCTCGACATCAGTGGACGTTTCCGGCCTGGGTTCCGCTTCCAGTCTCTGAGATAGCACTTGGCCGGGCGGTCAAGAACCCTTGACATCCAGCAGCGCGGGCAGCCGTGTGAGCAGTCCGGGCAGCGCCGCACCGGCAGCGTCGCGAATCGTCACCGTGGCGCTGGCCGACAGTGGGGTGGGCTCGGGGTTGACTTCCACCACCACCGTGCCACGCGTCAGTGCGTACTCCGGTAGGCCCGCCGCCGGGTAGACGATGCCCGAGGTGCCGACGACCACCAGCACATCGGCGTTGGCGACTGCCTCCACCGCGGCCTGCCAGGTCTCATCGGGCAGCGGCTCGCCGAACCACACGATGCCCGGCCGGATCAGCCCGCCGCATTCACACGATGGCGGCATCATCTCCAGTTCGGGTGTCGGCATATCAGGCAGCGGTTGGTGATAGCGCGAGCCGCAGGTGTCGCACCAGAACTCGAACAGGCTGCCGTGCAGGTGGTGCACGAGGCGACTGCCCGCCCGTTCATGGAGGTCGTCGACGTTCTGGGTGATCACGGTGACGTCGGCGAAGTCCTGCCAGTCCGCCACCGCGCGGTGGCCGTCATTGGGCGCTACCTGCTGCACTAGGTGGTGGCGCCATAGATACCAGGCCCACACTCGCTCGGGGTGGCGCTGCCAGCCGTCGGTGCTGGACAGCTCATACGGGTCGTACTTCGCCCACAGGCCGGTCGCGTCGTCGCGGAATGTCGGCACCCCGCTTTCGGCGGAGATCCCCGCTCCGCTGAGCACCGCGATACGCACATCCCCAAGATAGCCGTTATCGGCGATACTGAAGTGTGTGACGGAACTGGCGCAGTGGCTGCGGGTCGACAGCGACTCAAGGGCACCGCTGTTCGATCAGTTACGGGTTGCGGTGATCGACGCCGTCCGAGACGGGCGGCTGGCCGCGGGCACCCGGCTTCCCCCGGTGCGGGAATTGGCCGCAGAACTCGGTTTGGCACCCAACACCGTGGCGCGCGCCTACCGCGAACTGGAGGGCGCCGGGATCGTCGAAACCCGCCGGCGGTGGGGTACTTTCGTCGCCCGCTCTGATCCCGCCGATGCTGCCATGGCGGCCGCGGCGCAAAACTATGTCGAGGTGGCCCGCAGTCTGGGGCTGGGAAAGCCGGCGGCGATGCGCTACCTGGACGCCGAATTCAGCTGAGGCTCAGCCGAATTCGAGTAGTGCATACACGCCCCGGAAAGGCTTCAGCGGGCCCAATCCCCACAAGCCCGGGAAGATCTTGTTGAAGAACAGGCCGCGCCCCTGGGGCATCGGTATGTCGTGTACCGCTGTGAGTCCAGGCATTGTGCCCACCAGATCGCATAGTTGGTTGATCGAGAGACTGAACGGCATCGGTGGCACCCGGTAGTGCTTGGATGAGCGCAGGCCATTGGGTGCGATCTTCTTGACGATCGTCGGCGGAAGGTCGAAGAACATCTGGCCGCCGGGAAAACGTTGGGCACACCGGGTAATCAAATTCATCGCCTCGTCGGGCTGCAGGTACATCAGCAGGCCCTCGGCGGTGATGAACACCCCATCGGAGTCCTCGACGCGGTCCATCCAGCTGTAGTCCAGAGCGGACTGGCCGAGGTTGGTGATGCGCGGGGTTTGGGGCAACAGTCGCTCGCGCAACTCGATGACCGGAGCCAGGTCCACCGACATCCACCTGAACTGCGCGCCGGGCACGGCGTTGTCCAGGCGCCAGAAGCTGGTTTGAAAACCTTCGGCGAGTGCCACGACGGTGGCTTTGGGATGGGCGCGCAGGTACGCCGCGGTGCACTGGTCGGCGGCCAGCGAGCGCAGCGCCATCTCCTGGCCCTGGCGGCCGAACTTGGCGTAGTCGACGTCGAAGGAATCGCGCAACATGATGGCCATCGGGTCGTCAATGATCGGCTCGGGCAGACCGGCCTGGTGAGCGCGGCCATTGAGAGTCAGTAGGGCGGTCTCAGAGACACCGGTGATCATGTCGGCGTCAACCTTTGCGGGGCGGTCCATTTCGCTATCAGCCTACCGGCGGACCACCACGCAACCACGGCAGTAGGCTCACCGATGTGGCCCGTCACGTCTTCGACGACAAGCTCCTCGCAGTGATTACCGGCAACTCGCTGGGCATCCTGGCGACGATCAAACGCGACGGCAGACCCCAGCTGTCCAACGTCACGTATCACTTCGACCCGCGCTCGCTGACCATTGAGGTGTCCGTGACCGAACCGCGGGCCAAGACACGTAACCTTCGCCGCGACGCCCGTGCCTCGATCCTGGTCAGCTCGGAGGACGGCTGGTCCTATGCGGTCGCCGAGGGGGACGCGATACTGAGTCCGCCGGCGACCTCTCCGGACGACGATACTGTCGAATCGCTGATCGCGCTGTATCGCAATGTGTCCGGCGAGCACTCCGACTGGGACGACTACCGCCGGGCCATGGTCACCGATCGGCGGGTGCTGCTGCAACTGCCGATCCACCATCTTTATGGCATGCCGCCCGGTATCCGTTGAGCTACTCTCCAAACATGGCCAAGGACGACTCGGACCCCCAGGACGAGACCAAGCGCAAGTTCCGCGAGGCGCTGGAACGCAAGAAAGCCAAGTCGGCGGGCGGGGCCGATCACAAGGACATCGGCGGTAAGCAGGTGCGTGCGCACGGTGTGGTGGAGAACCGGCGGGAGTTCCGACGCCGGAGCGGCAGCGCCTAACCGGGGTCGGCCGGGGGTGCCTAGACTAACGCTATGGCGCGTCTGCAGCTGACTTCCTACCCCGCCGCCAGACTGATCTCCCCGACCAACTAGTGATTGGGAGTGGTGTCCTGTGAGCCACTGTCGGCAGGAGAGTTCTTTTGGTCATCCCACGAGCAGGGATAGAAGTGGGGTCTATGGTCCGAGGATGGGGAGATTATGGGGAAGCGTGTGTCTACTTGCGGGACTAGCTCTGATCACTGGATGCGGTAGCAGCGGTGGTGGCGGCACGGTTGGCGGTGCTGCTACGCCAGCGGTCACGAAGGAAGCTGTCAGTGCGCCGAAGTCAGCTTCTGAGGTCAATGCGATGCTGAGTCAGGCCGGTTTGCCTTGCACGGGTTTCAAGGTGGTTCCGAAGGATCAGCGCGGGACGATGCAGTTGGGAGACCCGCTTGATTATGCGAAGTGCGATCTTGACGGTGAGGGCATCGTCATTCAGGTCTGGAAGGACGAGGGCCAGCTTGAGAACTGGGAGGGCGCGTTGAACGACATGGTCTGCGCTGTGGGGAAAGCGTTCGGTGTAGTCAACTTGGACTGGGTGAGGGGTGATCTGTGGACGATTGTCAATGTCTCTCAGACGCTTGCCGACAAGATCGGTGCGGCTACGAGTGCAACGCCGGTTCACGTTAAGTGCGAATGACTTACGAACGGGGGCCAACGTCGCTGTTCTCTACTCGGCGGGATGTTTCCCACCCACAATTATTTCAGCTCAGACAGATCGCCGGAAATGACCGTGGCACCGGCTCGCAGTCTGTCAAACGCTTGTGTCGCCGTTTCGCCTGCGTCGAAGGCGCTGTCGATCTCTATCCCGAGCCAATACGCTTCGTCCCCATCGCCTTCGGCACACAGGATGTTGTCGTCGTTTGTGAACAAGGTGGTTTCGTTGTTGTGCAGTAGTGCCCACCGGCCTGCCCCTGCCAAAGGCCGCGCATCGAAGTTTGGGATCATTTCGTTGCAGGCTGACTGAGACCGGTACTTTTCTTCTTGGTTTGTCACCCGATAACCCCGCTTGGGACGAGTACTGACGAAACCCTGCTGAACCGGGTTAAATGGGGCTGTGAGCAGACCGCCAGCACCCGTGCACCTGACAGGTGACCCCGAAGCTGACCAGCTACTCAACGACTGCCCGTTTGCCCTGCTAATCGGTATGACCTTGGATCAACAGATTCCGATGGAGGTCGCATTCGCGGGGCCGCGAAAGATCGCCGACCGCCTGGGCGGCATCGACGCACGTCTGATCGCCGAGGCCGACCCGGAGCGCTTCGCCGCCGCCTGCGCGCAAACCCCTGCGGTGCATCGCTTCCCGGGGTCAATGGCCAGGCGGATTCAGGATCTCGCCCGCGAGATCGTTGCCCGCTACGACGGTGACACAGTCGGGCTATGGACCACCGATGATCCCGATGGCGCTGAGGTGCTGCGTCGACTGAAGGCGCTGCCCGGTTTCGGCGACCAGAAGTCCAAGATCTTCCTGGCGCTACTGGGCAAGCAGTACGGGGTGACTCCGCAGGGCTGGCGAGCGGCCGCGGGCGATTACGGCAGGGACGGCGCCCACATGTCTATCGCCGATGTGGTGGATAAGGGGTCGCTGGATCAGGTTCGGGCGTACAAGAAGAAGATGAAAGCGGCCAGGGCTGAAGCAGCCACGACCTGAGCAACGGGAGATAACCAATGAAGACGCATCTGAATTGCCCCTGCGGAGAGGCGATCGTCGGCAAGGACGAGGACGAGCTTGTCGAGCTGGCCCAGGCGCACCTGGCTCAGGCCCACCCGGGTATGGAATACGAGCGGGAACACATCCTGTTCATGGCCTACTAGATGCCGCGGTCTGGCCCTGCCCGGACGACCTCCGAGAACTGGCTCGACCATCCGTATCAGAGTCGTTCTTTCCAACGTGTGCGCGAGTTCGCGCCCTCGGCGCGGGTGGCGAACGACTCGGGCGTCGTCAGTGCGCTGCCCGTTGAATTACAGGATCTCGGCACCGTTGAGATGATGGCCACGGACGGCTCGACCACCACCGTCGATCGTCAGTTCACCGCGACGAACGGTGAGGGCCTCGTCGTTCTCAAGGACGGGGTGGTGGTCTACGAGCGTTACGCGAACGGCATGACGCCGCGCACGCCGCACCTGTGCATGAGCGTGTCGAAGTCGTTCGTCGGCGCGATGCTGGGTATCCAGGTCGGCAAGGGTCTGATCGCGATGGACCAACTGGTCACCGACATCGCACCGCAGTTCGCCGGAAGCAGCCTCGACGGCGCCACCGTTCGTCAGGTCATCGACATGACGGCCGGAACCGAGTTCGTCGAGGATTACGAACTCTATGCCCACCCTGACGGATCCAATCCGCTCCTGGACTACGAGCGGCAGGCCAACTATCGGCGGCTCGGCGGTCTCGAGCCGATCGGCATATACGCGCATTTCCGTACCTATCCGAAATCACGCGAGCACGGGGACTATTTCGACTATCGCTCCGTGCTGACCAACGTCGCGGCCCGCCTGGTGGAGATCGTCACCGAACGGCGGTTTGTCGATGCGCTGTCTGAACAGCTCTGGGTACCACTCGGCATGGAGCACGACGCGGACCACATGCTCGATGTCGTCGGCGACGCGGTGGTCGAAGGCGGACTGTCGTGTTCCACTCGCGACCTGGCGCGTTTCGGTCTCGCCTACCTCCGCGACGGGCAGGGCATCATCCCCGCCGAGTGGGTTCACGACACACGGCATGGCGATGAGGACGCGAAACGCTGCTTTCTCCAGAGCCCCACGATCACGCCGGAGGAGCGTGCGGACTGGTCCATGTACCGGAATGCGTTCTGGGTGCTCAAGGGTGGCCGTGCGTTCACGGGTATCGGCATTTTCGGACAGTACTGCTATATCGATGTTCCCTCGCGCGTAGTGATCGCGCGTTTCTCAAGCTTTGCGACTCCCATGCCGGCGGCCGAGAGCGACGAGACGGTCCGCAGCTTCGGTGCGATCGCCGAGGCTGTGCTCTAAACGACGGTCACGGTACGACGGTGGAGCCGATCGTCGGCATGAAGGTGCACTGCTTGTCCAGAGTGGTCACCTGGCCGAAGATCGTCGACATGATGCTGCCCGAGCCGGTGTCCACGATGGCGGTCAGCGTGGTCGGGCCCTCGGGGTTGATACCGGGGTTAGGTTTGAGCGTCGCGCTGCCCGAGCGCCCGGTGGTGAGGTTGACCCAGGTGACGTTGAGCGGCAGCTTCTGCTCGGCGGCCGGCGCAGGCGTGCCTACGGCGGTGAACACGTAGGCCGTCTGGCCTGAGCCGGGGCCAGGCGTGGGGATCTTCGCCGGGCCTGCGACTGACAGTGCGGCCGCGATGACGTTGCCGCCGTCTTTGAGGCAGCCGGCGCTGATCGACGGGTACATGAAGTCCTGGGTTGGCGGGCTGTTGGGATCGAAGGACGGGGCTGCCGCCGGTGCAGGTGCGACCGGTTGAACCGGCGCCGCAGCCTGGGCGACGGCTGCGGCTGGGCTCACCATGCGGGAGACCTCGGGCATGGTGTTGGCGGGCATGGTGTTGGCGGGCATGGTGTTGGCGGGCAGGGTGTCCGCAACAGGTCCCGCCGCATGCGCGGGATCGATGCCGGTGGGCAGGTGGGCATCGGTGCCGGGAATTGCGCCTGCGGCAGGCACATGCTGTTCCAGTGGGATCGGGCCGTTGCCGGTGCCGGGTGTCATCAGCGGCGTAGTGCCATGGGCGGGACCGATCGCCGCCTGCTGGGTGACGGCGGCTGACGGCAGGGTGCCCGAAGGTAGAGCCGATGCCAGCCCGGCCGGTCCGCCGTCCTGGACGAACCGGGTGACCGCGTCGGCAAGTGCCGCCGACCCGGCCGGGGTGGCGGCGTTGCCGGCGAGCTGGGAGGCGGCAGCCAGCAGCAGTTGCTGTGCCGATGATGGAACCGCTGCGGCCTGCTGGATCACCGGGCTGAGGTTCTGCACCGCCTCCATACCGGGCAACTGACCCGGATCCAACGGGATCGTCGGGTCAGCCGCCGCGCCCGGACTGACAACCACCGCGGTCATGGCGAACGCGGCGGCGGTCAGGCCGGTGGCGAGCTTGGCGATCTGCAGCACAGTGTTCCCCGTCAGGTGGTTGATGGTCAGGACAAAACGGATCAGGGCAGAGCGGCAAGCAGTGGCAGCGGGTTCAGCACCCCACCAACCGGCGGTGCAGGAGCGATCGGCGCGACCGCGCCGGCCACCGGCATGGTCACCGGATCGGTGACCGCCGCCGGCGAGACACCCGCGGTGTTACCGATCTGGATCGGGAACGGCATCTGCGACGGCGCCAGGTTGACCAGGTTGCCCGGGATACCGATCTGGTTCAGCAGCGGAAGGTATTCGGCTATCGGGCTGGTCGAGGCCGCAACCGGCGCAACCGGGGCAGCGCCCGGCACATTGATGGGCGAGACCGGCAGTGTCGAGCCGGCGGGCGCACCCACGATCGACGAGGCACCGCTGAGAGCGGTAGCTGCGGTTTGCAGCACCGCGCCGATCCCGGCGGGGTTGGAGGCGAGCTGCTGGAGCATGCCCAGAGCCGGCACGTCCGGGATCACCGGCGGCAGGACGGGATCGGCAGCCGCGATCGGGCTGAGGGCGACAGCGGCCGAGCAGAGCCCGGCAGCTGCAATCGCATTGGCGGCACTGAATCTAGCTAAAGATGAAAGGCGTACAAAACGTGACATTGTGATCCCACTCCCTTGATTGCAGGTCCTGGAACCCGAAGGTAGCCCGATACACGAGTTACTCAAGTGACACGAGTGGCGGTTATTCAACCGTTACGGGAGCGATGGCCATCGGTGACATCGCCCCGTCGCTACAGTCACACGGTGCGTACCGCCTCACCGGGATGGCCGGCGGACGGTCGCCTGATCAGGCTGGCGCCGGTAGTGCTGATCGCCAGTGTCGCGGCCCGGCTGGCCTGGACCTATCTGGTTCCCAATGGCGCTAACTTGGTCGACCTGCACGTGTACGTCGGTGGTGCGGCGGCACTCGACGAGCCGGGAACGCTGTACTCCTACGCCTACGCCGACCAGACGCCGGACTTCCCACTGCCGTTCACCTACCCGCCGTTTGCGGCATTGGTGTTCTATCCGCTGAGCCTGCTGCCCTTCGCCCTGGTGGCGCTGTGCTGGCAGCTGGGGACCATTGCCGCCCTCTACGGAGTGGTCCGGTGCAGCCAACGGCTGCTCGGAGTTGGGGACGGTTCCTCGTCCAGGGCGATGCTGTGGACGGCCATCGCGATCTGGACCGAACCGCTGCGCAGTGCCTTCGACTACGGGCAGATCAATGTGATCCTGGTGCTCGCAGTGCTGTGGGCGGGTTGCAGCACCCGGTGGTGGTTATCGGGCCTTCTGGTCGGGCTGGCCGCCGGAGTGAAGCTCACACCGGCGATCACTGTTCTGTATTTTTTGGGCGTCCGGCGCTGGGGCACAGCACTTTTCACGGCTGTGGTTTTTGCCGGCACCGTCGGACTGTCGCTCGTCGCCATCGGTTCGCAGGCCCGCTATTACTTCACCGACCTACTGGGCGACGCGAGCCGGGTCGGACCGATAGGGACGTCCTTCAACCAGTCATGGCGGGGCGGCCTCTCGCGTGTCCTGGGCCACGATGCGGGCTACGGACCACTGGTGCTGATCGCCATCACCGCGACAGCGGCCCTGGCCGCACTGGCCTGGCGCGCGCTCGGCGCGGACGCTGGTGCGCAACGCGACCGACTTGGCTCACTGCTGGTGGTCCAACTCTTCGGCCTGCTTATCTCGCCGATCTCATGGACGCATCACTGGATCTGGTTGGTGCCGTTGATGATCTGGCTGCTCGATGGGCCGTGGCGGAGCCGTCCTGGCGCGCGGGTGCTGGGCTGGGGATGGCTGGCGCTGACCCTCATCGGTGTCCCGTGGCTACTCAGCTTCGCCCAGCCGACCATCTGGCAGATCGGCAGACCGTGGTACCTGGCCTGGGCCGGCCTGGTGTATCTCGTCGCCACGCTCGGCACCCTGGCGTGGATCGCGGCTACCGGGAATCGAGGCCGGATACGATTCCGTCGATCTCCCGAGCCATCTGTACATCCCGGTCGGTAATCCCTCCTTCGGAATGCGTGACGAGGACGAAAGTCACTGTGCGCCAACGGATATCGATATCAGGATGATGATCGGCCCGCTCGGCGTGCTCGGCCACCCGGCGGACCGCCTCGATCCCGTCGAGGAACACGGGGAAGCTCACCGACCGACGCAGCGCGCCGTCGGTGCGCTGCCATCCATTTAGATCCGCCGCGGCGGCGTCCACTTCATCATCGTTCAGCACAGCCATGGGCCAACGGTATACCGTCACACGCCATGCAGGTTGTCGTTGCCGGGGCTCTGATCTCCGGTTCGGCGCTGCTGGTCGCACAGCGGCAGCGGCCCCCGGAACTGGCCGGACTGTGGGAGCTACCGGGCGGCAAGGTGGCGCCAGGGGAGACTGATGCTGAAGCCCTGGCACGTGAGTTGCTCGAAGAGCTCGGCGTGGAGGTGGTGGTGGGTGAGCGGATCGGCGCAGACGTAGTGATCGGCGATGCGCTGATCTTGCGGGCCTACCAGGTGTGCCAGATCGGCGGCACGCTGGCGGCCCTCGACCACGACGCGCTGCGGTGGGTCGAGGCGAGCGATCTGCTCGAGTTGGCATGGGTGCCCGCCGACCGGGCCTGGCTACCCGAGTTGCGCAACCGTCTTGCCCGCTGATCAGCGCACACGTTTTCGCGAACCGGCCCCCACACTGCGACAATCACAGGTGTGACTAGCCCCAACTCCCAGCATGAATTCCGAAACGTCGCCATCGTGGCGCACGTCGACCACGGTAAGACCACCCTCGTCGACGCCATGCTGCGGCAATCCGGGGCACTGAGCCACCGCGGCGACGACGCCGTCGAGCGATTGATGGACTCCGGGGATCTGGAGAAGGAAAAAGGCATCACGATCCTCGCCAAGAACACCGCCGTGCACCGCCGTAACCCCGACGGCAGCAAGACCGTGATCAACGTCATCGACACCCCTGGCCACGCCGACTTCGGTGGTGAGGTGGAACGCGGCCTGTCCATGGTCGACGGGGTCCTGCTGCTGGTCGACGCCTCCGAAGGCCCGCTGCCGCAGACCCGGTTTGTGCTGCGCAAGGCGCTGACTGCGCACCTGCCGGTGATCCTGGTGGTCAACAAGACCGATCGTCCGGATGCCCGCATCGCAGAGG
>NZ_JAEMSG010000194.1 GCF_016462945.1 Mycolicibacterium sp.
GAGATCTTCGCCGACGGCAACTACGTCGACGTCACCGGAACCTCCAAGGGCAAAGGCTTCGCCGGCACCATGAAGCGCCATGGATTCAAGGGCCAGGGCGCGTCCCACGGCGCTCAGGCGGTGCACCGTCGGCCCGGTTCGATCGGCGGATGCTCCACGCCGGGCCGCGTTTTCAAAGGCACCCGGATGTCAGGCCGGATGGGCAGCGACCGCATCACCACGCAGAACCTGGTGGTGCACAAGGTCGACGCCGCCAACGGCGTGTTGTTGATCAAGGGTGCCATCCCCGGTCGCAACGGCGGCCTGGTGATGGTTCGCACTGCCGTCAAACGAGGTGACAAGTAATGGCTATGAAGATCGACGTCCATTCCCCGGGCGGTAAGAAGAGCGGCAGCGTCGAGTTGCCCGCCGAACTGTTCGACGTCGAAGCGAACATCGCGCTCATGCACCAGGTGGTGACAGCGCAGTTGGCATCGGCCCGGCAGGGAACGCACTCGACCAAGCGTCGCGGTGAGGTCTCCGGCGGCGGCCGCAAGCCATACCGGCAGAAGGGCACCGGCCGGGCACGGCAGGGCTCGACCCGCGCACCGCAGTACAGGGGCGGTGGCATCGTGCACGGTCCCAAGCCGCGCGACTACAGCCAGCGCACGCCCAAGAAGATGATCGCGGCTGCGCTGCGCGGGGCCTTGAGTGACCGCGCCCGCAATGAGCGCATTCACGCGGTGACCGAACTGGTGGCCGGGCAGACCCCGTCCACCAAGAGTGCCAAGACGTTCCTGGGCACGCTGGTTCCAGGCCGCACGCCCGGAAAGACCGCGAAGGTCCTCCTGGTCATCGGCCGCAGCGATGAGGTCGGCGCTCTGAGTGTGCGCAACCTGCCTGGCGTGCATGTGATCGCACCGGATCAGCTCAACACCTATGACGTGCTCAATGCCGACGATGTGGTGTTCAGCGTCGAGGCGCTGGACTCCTACATCGCGCATCACGCGGCGGACAAGAACGAGGCTGTTAAAGCCGAGGCGGACAAGGACGAGGAGGTTTCAGCCTGATGGCAACTGTGACTGACCCCCGCGACATCATTCTGGCGCCGGTGATCTCTGAGAAGTCCTACGGGCTGATCGAGAACAACGTCTACACGTTCATCGTCCACCCGGATTCGAACAAGACGCAGATCAAGATCGCCATTGAGAAGATCTTCGCGGTCAAGGTCGATTCGGTGAACACCGCCAACCGGCAGGGCAAGCGCAAGCGGACCAAGTCGGGCTACGGCAAGCGCAAGGACACCAAGCGCGCCATCGTGACCCTGGCTGCTGGTAGCAAGCCGATCGACATCTTCGGAGCACCGGCCTAGGCCGGCGGAAAGCTTTAGGAAACAGATATGGGAATTCGCAAGTACAAGCCGACGACCCCCGGTCGCCGCGGTGCCAGCGTCTCCGATTTCGCCGAGATCACTCGCGCGACGCCGGAGAAGTCGCTGATCCGTCCGTTGCACAGCACCGGCGGTCGCAATGCGCACGGCCGAATCACGACCCGCCACAAGGGCGGCGGCCACAAGCGGGCCTACCGGGTGATCGACTTCCGTCGCCACGACAAGGACGGCGTGAACGCCAAGGTCGCTCATATCGAGTACGACCCGAACCGCACCGCCAACATCGCGCTGCTGCACTTCCTCGATGGCGAGAAGCGCTACATCATCGCGCCGCAGGGCCTGGTCCAGGGCGCGATCGTGGAGTCGGGCCCCAATGCCGATATCAAGCCGGGCAACAACCTGCCGTTGCGCAATATCCCGTCCGGCACCGTGATCCACGCCGTCGAGTTGCGCCCCGGCGGCGGTGCCAAGCTGGCCCGCTCGGCCGGTGCGAGCATTCAGTTGCTCGGCAAGGAGGGCGCCTACGCCTCGCTGCGTATGCCGTCCGGTGAGATCCGCCGCGTCGACGTGCGCTGCCGCGCCAGTGTCGGCGAGGTCGGCAACGCCGAGCAGGCCAATATCAACTGGGGCAAGGCCGGCCGGATGCGGTGGAAGGGCAAGCGCCCGACCGTCCGTGGTGTCGTGATGAACCCGGTTGACCACCCGCACGGTGGTGGCGAGGGTAAGACCTCCGGCGGCCGTCACCCGGTGAGCCCGTGGGGCAAGCCCGAGGGCCGCACCCGTAAACCGAATAAGCCGAGCGACAAGCTCATCGTCCGACGCCGGCGCACCGGCAAGAACAAGCGCTAGGCGGGAGAAGCAAAGATGCCACGCAGCCTGAAAAAGGGTCCGTTCGTCGACGACCATCTGCTCAAGAAGGTCGACGTTCAGAACGACAAGAACACCAAGCAGGTCATCAAGACCTGGTCCCGTCGTTCGACCATCATCCCCGACTTCATCGGTCATACCTTCGCCGTCCACGACGGACGCAAGCATGTGCCGGTGTTCGTCACCGAGTCGATGGTCGGTCACAAGCTGGGTGAGTTTGCACCCACGCGGACGTTCAAGGGTCACATCAAGGATGACCGGAAGGCGAAGCGGCGATGA
>NZ_JAEMSG010000028.1:0-11991 GCF_016462945.1 Mycolicibacterium sp.
GAATCAGCCGCTCCGCGCAGGCCACCGCAACCTTGCGACCGGTGGCCGTCGACCCGGTGAAGTGAACGTAGTCGGAGTTCTCGATGACCGACGCGCCGGTGGCTCCGTAGCCGGTGGCAAGAGCGAAGATCGGCGGTGCGCCGACCTCATTCCATCCGCGGGCGAGTTCCACCGCGGACAGCGGGGTCACCTCAGAGGGTTTCAGCAATACCGCCGCACCGGAGGCGAGTGCGGGCACCAGATCCAGCGCCAGCATCGCGAGCGGGAAGTTCCACGGCTCGATCATCCCGACCAGCGGGTAGGGCCGGAAGATCGTCGTCAGTTTCTTGACCGCGAACAACGGGCTGTGCGCCTTGGGATGGCGGTCGGCGAGGAACTCCTCGGCGTTGCCGGCCCAGTACTTGATGGCATCAGCGATGGTGATCGGCTCAATGCTGGCGTCACGACGGGATTTGCCGGTCTCTGACATCAGTACCTCAGTCAGATGATCGGCGTTGTCAAGGACCCAGTCCTGCCAGGCCATCATCGGCTTTTTGCGTCCGCGCGGGCCCATCTCCTCCCACTCGGACTGGAACAGCCGCAGTTCACGGGCCTTGGCGGCCACCGTCTCGGAACCGTCGATCGGTACCGACCCGACAACTCGGCCGTCGGCGGGGTTGTGCACCGTGATGGTGTCCTGATCGATTCCGGGATCTACCGCGGTCATGGCGGCTCCTCTCAGCTGCGCTGCGTGTGATCCCGAGAATAGCCCCCGGCCCGGGGGTCAGGACAGGCTGCTCCCGACGCCACCGGGCAACACATCCCCGGCGGGGCTGAGCTTCCATTCGCCGCCGCCGAGCAGTTCCAGGTGCTGCTTGTGCAGCGGGTCGGCGGCGTTGCGATGGGTGATGCTGACGAAGACGGTGCCGGGCAATTCGCGTTGCACCTCGCTGAGGATCATGAACTCCAGGGCTTCGTCGAGCGCCGAGGTCGCCTCGTCGAGGAAGACCGCCTTCGGTCTGGCCAACAACAACCGGGCAAAAGCGATGCGCTGTTGCTCACCGGGTGACAGTTCCCTCTGCCACTCCGCCACGTCGGAAAGGCGGTCGACGCAGTCGGGCAACGCCACCGCCAACAACGCCGCGCGCAGCACGTCGTCGGTGAACTCGTCGGATTGGCGCGGATAGGAGAGCACGGTCCGCAGATCGCCTAACGGAAGATACGGCAGCCGCGACATGAACATCACCTCGCCGACGTCCGTCGGGCACCGCATCGTGCCGCCGGCGAACGGCCACAGTTGCGCAAGGCTGCGCAGCAGAGTGGTCTTGCCGGAACCGGACTTCCCGGTAACGATCATGGTGTCTCCGGGTTCCAGACGCAGATCCAACGCGGTGATCAGTTGCCCGCCTGCGGGATTGCGGACGTCGACCGCATCGAGTTCGATAACCCCGCTCTGGCTCGCCTCCACGGCCAGCTGTGGGAGCCCGCGGGCCTTCTCCCCCGCGGCCACCAGCTCGTAGAGCCGGATGATCGAGGAGCGGTATCCGGCGAACTGATCGTAGGAGTTGCGGAACCACGACAGTGATTCCTGGATGGAGCTATACACCGTCACCGACTGGGTGACATCGCCGAACTTGATCTGGCCGGCGAACAGCCGGGGCGCCTGCATCAGCCAGGGCACCGGGATGATGATGTGGTTGACCGACAGGTTCCAGCCGACCAACCCCATGGTGCGGCGCACGAATCGACGGTAGTTGTCGACGATCGAGGCGAACCGCTCACGCAGTTGCAGGCGCGCGAATGCCTCACCCCGATCGAAGGCCACGGTGTCGGCGGAGTCGTGCAGCCGGGTCAGCGAGTGCCGGAATGCCGCGTTGTATTTCTCGTTGTTGAACGTCAGCTTGATCAGCGGCCGCCCCAGACGAGTGGCGACGACGGTGGAGATCGCCACGTAAATGAACAGGCTCCAGAACATCGCCTTCGGCAATACCAACCCGAAGACCGACAGATCACCGGAGAGATGCCACAGAATCGAGGTGAACGAGATCACCGACACGATCGAGGACACCGCGCCGAACAACAGGGTGCCGTTACTGGTCTGATGCGGACTATTCGGCTGCATTCCGGACGCGCCGGTGAACACGTCGATATCGTTCTCAATCCGCTGATCCGGGTTGTCGATGGTGTCGCCGATGAACTGGCTGCGGTAGTAGGCGCGACCGTCGAGCCAGTCGCCGGTCAGTCGATCGGTCAACCAGGCGCGCCAGGCGAGCATGAAGCGCTGTGTGACATACAGGTCGATCACCATCCGAGCCACCAACAGCGCCGCCAACACCGAGAAGATCAGCAGGGATATCCAAAACCCATGAACACCAGAGGCTTTCACGGCGGCATTGCCTGTCGCCGCGCCCTGTACCGCGATCTGCACGGACGTCGACAGGTCGTTGCCCTGGTAACTGAAGAGCACCGACAGGCGCACACTGGTGATCACCGACACCAGCAGGGCACCGAGCACCAGCCAGACCCGCAGGCTGTCCCGCCCGGAGAAGTAGGCCCCGGTGATGGCCGCAAACTGCCGGCCCCACAGGGTAAATCGCGCCAGCAGTGCAAACGCGATGAGCAGAGACACCGCTGCAATCACCGAGGCTCCGGTGATCCACAGCAGCGAATTGGTCAGCTCGTTACCCCAGTCGATCGAAGGCTTGAACGGTTCCAGATCATTCACAGTGCTCTCCTCAGCATCACACGGGTTCGAGAAGCTCCGGTCCATTGTTCGCGACGCGGTTGACCAGCCTCGAGACCTCCCGGATCTCGATACCGCTGATATCTGCCCGCGCGACGAGCAGGTCCTCAGGCGCCGGATCATCGGGGCTCAGCCAGCGATCCAGGTGATGATCGTCGAGCATCAGCGGCATCCGGTTGTGTATCCCGGCGAGCCCACCCACCGCATCGGTGGTGATGACCGTGCACGTCAGCATAGCCACGGATTCGCCCGGTAGCCCCGACCGCCAGACCGACCACAGACCGGCCACCCACAGCGGCGAGCCGTCGCGCCGGGACATATAGAACGGCGTCTTCGGAGCCTTCTCGCGGTCGGGATCGGGCAACCACTCGTAGTAGCCGTCCATCGGCACCAGGCAGCGCTGACGGCGCGCGCTTGCCCGGAATGCCGGCGATGAGGTCAGTGTCTCGGCACGGGCGTTGATCAACAGCGACTTCGGCTGGGGCTTGCCGTCGGCGTCGGCTTTCACCCACGGCGGCAACAGCCCCCAGCGCATCGGCAGGATTCGGCGAGCCGGGGCGTCTGGCGGCTCGGCGTGCCGGGCGACCACGGCAGCGATTGTCGTTGTCGGGGCGACGTTGTAGTTCGGGCGAGTGAAACGGTCACCGGTCTCGTCGATCGCGTCGAGCCGCGCAGCCAGCAGTGCCGGACCGGTTGTGATCACGAATCGCCCGCACATGACGCTATGGTCCCACCCGCTGCGATCCACCAACCGCCACGATCCCCCGGCAGGGCAGGATGGAGGGCGTGAACCCTTGGCCGGCACCGCACGCCACCGGTCCGGTGCGCGCGACGGTCACCGTGCCGGGGTCAAAATCCCAAACCAACCGCACCCTGATTCTGGCCGGTCTCGCAGCAGCCGGCGGCCAGGGCACCTCCACGATCAGCGGGGCGTTGCGCAGCCGGGACACCGACCTGATGATCGGTGCGCTACGCACCCTGGGACTCAGCATCGCCGGCGAGGGGTCTGCGTTGACGGTCAGCGGGTCGCTGAACCCGGGCGCAGCGGCGCGCATCGATTGCGGTCTGGCCGGCACGGTGCTGAGGTTCGTGCCACCACTGGCCGCACTGAGCACCGCGGCCATACTTTTCGACGGCGACGAACAGGCCCGGGCCCGACCGATCACACCCCTGTTGGATGCGCTGCGCGGACTGGGTGTGGAGATCGACGGTGACGGTCTGCCGTTCTCGGTGCGGGGCCGCGGCACAGTGCCCGGTGGCCCGGTGCATATCGACGCCTCAGCCTCATCGCAGTTCGTATCCGGTCTGCTGCTGTCCGGCGCGGCGTTCACCAGCGGCCTCGAGGTGCTGCATACCGGGACATCGGTGCCCTCGGCGCCACATATCGCGATGACGGTCACGATGTTGCGCCAGGCCGGCGTGGACGTCGATGACGCCACACCCAATCGCTGGGCCGTGCAACCCGGACCGGTCGCGGCTCGACACTGGGATGTTGAGCCCGACCTGTCGAATGCGGTGCCATTCCTGGCAGCGGCGGTGGTTACCGGCGGTGTCGTGCGGATCACCGGGTGGCCGCGCGCCAGTGTGCAGCCGGACGACATCATCCTCGAGATCCTCAGTGTGATGGGATCGACTGTGCACCCAACGGATTCCGCGCTTCAAATTCAGGGCGCGGCCGACTACCGCGGATTCGACATCGACCTCAATGATGTCGGTGAACTCGCGCCGTCGGTGGCCGCGGTGGCCGCCCTCGCCGCACCCGGATCGGTGTCCCACCTGACCGGCATCGCACATCTACGCGGTCATGAGACCGACCGGCTGGCCGCGCTGCGCACCGAGATCAACGCCCTGGGCGGCGACTGCGTCGAGACCGCCGACGGTCTGACCATCACGGCCGCACCACTGCACGCCGGAATCTGGCACTCCTACGCCGATCACCGGATGGCGACGGCCGGAGCCATCGTCGGGCTGCGCACACCGGGAGTACAGGTCGAGGACATCACCACCACCGCCAAGACACTGCCGGACTTCCCGCGGCTATGGACCGGCATGCTGGGCGACGACGAACGTTGAGCACCCGCGAGTACGACGAGTCCGACGTCAAAGTCCGATCCGGCCGGGGATCGCGACCGCGCACCAAGACCCGCCCCACCCACGCCGACGCCGAGGCCGCCATGGTGGTGACGGTGGACCGCGGCCGATGGGGCTGCGTCCTCGACGGTGATCCGGGCCGGCCGGTCACCGCGATGCGGGCCCGCGAACTGGGCCGCACCCCGATCGTCGTCGGTGACGAGGTGGACATCGTCGGTGATCTGTCCGGCCGAACCGACACCCTGGCCCGGATCGTGCGCCGCGGACCACGCCGAACAGTGTTGCGTCGCACCGCCGATGACACCGACCCCACCGAGCGGGTGGTGGTGGCCAACGCCGACCAGATGATGATGGTGGTGGCACTGGCCGACCCGCCGCCACGCACCGGCCTGGTCGACCGGGCACTGATCGCGGCCTACACCGGCGGTCTGCACCCGATCCTGTGTCTGACCAAGACTGATCTGGCGCCCGCGGCGCCGTTCGCCGAACAGTTCGCCGACCTCGACCTCACCGTGATCACCGCGGGGCGCGAAGAGCCACTGGACAGCCTGCAGGCATTGCTCAACGGACATATCACCGTGCTACTCGGCCACTCCGGCGTCGGTAAGTCGACACTGGTGAATCGGCTTGTGCCGCAAGCACACCGGGCTATCGGCGCGGTGTCCGGCGTCGGCAAGGGCCGCCACACCTCGACCCAGTCGGTGGCGCTGTCCCTACCCGGTGGCGGCTGGGTGATCGACACCCCCGGGATCCGTTCGTTCGGACTGGCCCACATCCGCCCCGACGACGTTGTGGCACCGTTCTCCGATCTGGCGCAGGCGGTCGCCGACTGCCCACGCGGGTGCGGCCACCGTGGTCCGCCGGCGGATCCGGAATGCGCGCTGGACACCCTGACCGGGGACCCGGCCCGCCGGGTCGACGCCGTGCGACGGCTGTTGGCAGCCATGGACGAGAGCACCGCATACCCGCGCAAGGGACACGATGAGCAGCATTGACGGCCCTGCCCCTACCCCGGCGATCCGCCTCAACGACGGCAAAGCCGGCCGCCGCGGGCCGAACCCCGATACCTTCGTCTACGTCCCGGCCTGAGCGCGGTCCGCGCGCCATCGCCGCACCGTCGCGATCGCGGTATTCAGTCCACGCCTGCGACCGCTGACCGGATCGGTGGCTGCGAATCCGGGCCCGAGTGCGGCGAACATCCGCTCACTACGGGTCTCCGGGGCGTCATCGGCGGTGTGGCGCAGGAACCGGTCCGGCAGTGACAGCTTGGCGATGGTGCGCCAGGTCTTGGAGAACTGCACCAGCATCGGCCCACTGGTATAGGGCAGGTCGTACTTGTCACAGAGTGCGCGCACCCGAACCGAGATCTCCGCCAGCCGATAACTCGGCAGATCCGGGTAGAGGTGGTGTTCGATCTGATACGACAGGTTTCCGGTCATGAACGCCAATGCAGGTCCAGCATCGATGTTGGCACTGCCGAGCATCTGACGCAGATACCACTGGCCCTTGTTCTCCCCCTCCATATCGGAGAGCGCGAACTTCTCGGCGCCGTCGGGGAAGTGGCCGCAGAAGATCACCGCATTGGCCCAGACGTTGCGGAGGATATTCGCCAGGATGTTGGCCTTCACCGTGGAGGTGAAACCGGCCCGCGGCGAGAGTGCGGTCAACGCCGGGTAGGCCACGTAGTCCTTGATCAACTGGTGCGCGGCTTTGGCGCCGAATTCGCGCACCCGGATGAACATTGCCGACCGCGCCTCGGGACCGTCGCGAATCTTGCTCAGCTGCAGATGCTGCAGGCCGATCCCCCACTCGAATCCGACCGCGAGCATGGTGTTGAAGAACAGGTTCAAGACGTTGTAGGGCTGCCACGGCTCGTCGCGCGTGACACGCAGGATCCCGTAGCCGACGTCATCATCCATCCCCAGGATGTTGGTGTACTTGTGGTGCGAGAAATTGTGCGTGACGCGCCAGTGCTTCGCGGCCCCGCTCATATCCCATTCCCATGTGGAGGAGTGGATCTCGGGATCATTCATCCAGTCCCATTGGCCGTGGATGACGTTGTGGCCGATCTCCATGTTCTCGATGATCTTCGCCAGCGCCAGGGTGGCGGTACCGGCCAACCACGCCGATCGTTTCGATCCGAAAGCCAGCAGCACACGGCCGACCACTTCGAGTCCGCGTTGCGCGGCAATGGTGCGATGGATATAGCGGGAATCGCGCTCGCCGAGGGAGTCCTCGACGTCTTGGCGGATCGCATCGAGTTCGACGGCCAGGCTCTCGATATCGGCGTCGGACAGATGTGAGAAGGCTTCGATATCGGTTATCGCCATCGTGCGGCCCTCCTGCTGTCCCGGGTTCTGGGCATCTGGGTTCTGGGCATTCGGGATCTAGGCATTCGGGTTCTAGGCATCGAGCACACAATCCCCCGATGCCACCGAGATACAGGTCTGGATCCGACTTCCCGCCTCGTGCTCGGCGCCAGTCCGCAGATCACGCACCCGCCCTTGAACCAACCCCACCACGCAGGTGTGACAGATTCCCATACGGCAGCCGAACGGCATGAGAACTCCGGCTTGCTCGCCGGCCTCCATCAGTGACATGGCCCCGTCGGCCGCCAGCGTCTTACCGCTGCGGGCGAACGTCACGGCACCACCCTGTCCCCGGTCTGTCGTCCGAGCCGCGGCGAACCGTTCAGAGTGCAAACGATCGGCGATACCGTGTGCGGCCCAGAGCTTCTCAGCAGTGTCGAGCATGGCGGCCGGTCCGCATATCCAGGTCTGCCGATCACGCCAGTCCGGCACCTCATCACCAATACGGTTCAGGTCGAGTCGGCCCTGCACCCGAGTTACCCGAGTGAGCAGCCGGTATTCCGGATGAGATCGCGCCAGATTTGCGAGTTCGGTGGCGAACACCACATCTGCAGCGATCGGGGCCGAGTGCACATGCACGATGTCAGTAAGCAGACCGCGCCGCGCAAGAGTTCGCAGCATCGACATCACCGGCGTGATCCCGGAACCGGCGGTGATGAACAGTATCGACGCCGGCGGCGGGTTGGGCAGAACGAAGTTGCCCTTCGGCGCGGCCAGTCGCACCACGGTGCCCGGTCGCACACCACCCACCAGATGGGTGGACAGGAAGCCCTCCGGCATGGCCTTGACGGTGATCGTGACAGTGCGGGCACCGGTGGCCCGCGGGACGGATGTTAGCGAATACGACCGCCACCGCCAGCGGCCGTCGACGAGCAGGCCGATCCCGATGTACTGCCCGGGTTGGTAGTCGAAGCCAAAGCCCCAACCTGGCTTGATCACCAGCGTCGCGCAATCGTGGGTCTCGGGGCGGACCTCGACGATCCGGCCGCGCAGTTCGCGGGCCGACCACAGCGGGTTGACCAGCTTGAGGTAGTCATCGGGCAGCAGCGGTGTGGTGACCCGGCCGACCACGGCCCGCATCGCGCCGCCGATCGTGACCTGCGTGCTCACGTAACCTACGGTACCGCAACCCCCGGCACCGCATGCTGCGGCTTTAGAGCAGGTCGAGCAGGAACGGCAACTCCTGGGTCGCGTACCAGGCCAGGTCGTGATCCTGGGCGTCGCCGACGGTGAGTTCGGCGTCTTCATCGCCGAGGTCAGCGGAGTCAATCACCTCGATCGCGGCCGCGACCGCAGGCTCGGCAGCGGCATTGTCGACGTACACCGCCGCCACCTGATCAAGACTCACCCGGCCGCGCAGACGCACCACCGCGCTGTCGAGATCGGGCCGCGGTTGCGCGTCGGTGTCGGCAATCAGCACCGCTCGGCGCAACGGCAAGCCGTCGGCGCCGGACTCGGCGGCCAGCAGCCGAATCGAGGCCATCGCGGCCTCACCGATCGCCACCTCGGCGAGCTCCTCGTCATCGCCCTCGGCATAGGCCTCCCGCAATGTCGGCGTCACGGCAAATGCGGTGCCGCTGCGCGGCTGCATCTCACCGTCGCGGACGAGCAACTGGAGCATGGCCAGCGTTGCCGGAATATAGACCCGCATCAGTACCGACCACTCGGGCTATTCACGATCCCCTAACAACGCCGCGGCGTGATCATCGACATACGTTGCCAATTCGCGCGATGGGCGCCGATAGTTCCCGGTCACCGGGGTCTTCGGCAGTTTGACGGCCTCAGGGTTAACTTCTTCGTACGGAATGGTCGACAACAGGTGCGACATCATATTCAGCCGCGCGTTCTTCTTGATATGGGACTCCACGACGAACCACGGGCTCACCGGAATGTCGGTGTGCACCATCATGTCGTCCTTGGCACGCGAATAATCCTCCCAGCGATAGACCGACTCCAGGTCCATCGGGCTCAGCTTCCAGCGGCGCATCGGATCGTTGGCGCGGCCTTTGAACCGGCGCAGCTGTTCTTCCTCGGAGACCGAGAACCAGTACTTGCGCAGGAGAATTCCGTCGTCGATGAGCATCTGCTCGAAGATCGGACACTGCCGCAGGAACAGGGCCTGCTCCTGCGGGGTGGCAAACCCCATCACCCGTTCCACACCGGCGCGGTTGTACCAGGACCGGTCGAACAGCACGATCTCACCCTTGGTCGGCAGGTGTTCGATATAGCGCTGGAAGTACCACTGCCCGCGTTCGCGTTCGCTGGGGGCGGGCAGTGCGGCGATACGCACCGATCGGGGACTGAGGTACTCGGTGATCCGCTTGATGGTGCCGCCCTTGCCGGCGGCGTCACGGCCCTCGAAGATGACGACGATTCGCGCCCCGGTGGCCTTGACCCACTCCTGCAGTTTGACGAATTCAGTCTGCAACCGGAACAACTCGGCTTCGTAGACGCGATTCGGCACCTTCGGCGTCGACTTCGCGTCTGAATCGGATTCTTTCTCGCCCACCGCCGAATCCTATCCCTGCGGAAATCCTATTGGGCCGCTGCCTCGATCAACTCCTCGAGGGATTCAGCCAGCAGTTCGGGAAGCACCTCGACATCGCTCATGGCGTCACGGTCAGCGTTGATGCCGAAGTACAGCATGCCGCAATAGGACGTCACACCGATGGCAAGCACCTGATCGTGTAGCAGAGGCGGAACTGCATAGGTCTCCAGCAGGTTGGCCCCGGCAACATAGCGCTGCGACTGCGGCCCCGGCACATTGGTGATCAGCAGATTGAATTGGCGCGCCGGAAATTGGGTCGCGACCCGGGTGCCCATGGCGTGCAATGTAGGCGGCGGAAAACCCGACAGTGTGAGGATGGTGTTGGCCTCCACCAGGCTGGCTGCCGCCGACTGCGACTCGGTGGTGTGCGCGACCTGGGACAGCCGCACGACCGGGTTGCCCTCCCCGACCGGGAGGTCGATCAGGAACGGGGCCACCTCGCTGATGGCCTGTCCGGGACCCGAGGACTCCAGCTCGTCGGTCGGATAGACCGACATCGGCGCCATCGCCCGCACCGTCAGGCTGGCCGTCACCGGCTCTCCCCGGGAGAGCAGCCAGTTGCGCAGCGCCCCGGCGATGACCGCCAGTACGACGTCATTGACATCACAGTCGTACCTCGCCCGCACCCGCCGGAAGTCCGCCAGTGCGGCGCTGGCGACGGTAAACCGGCGGTGGCGCGACACGGTGGTGTTGAGTGGGCTGCTCGGTGCGCTGCCGCGCGCCAACCGGCGGGCGACGTCGACCGCCCGACGGGTCAGCTGGGCGAGCTCGCCGGTATTGGTCACGATGTCGACGGCCGTCGATCGCAACGCACCCAACTCATGGCCGGGGCGTGCCAGCCAGTCACCGACGGCATCGCTGAGCAGTTCGGCTGCCGACGGTTCGCGAGCGGGCAACCAAATATCCTCGCCGGTCTCGACGGGGCGACGGGTGCGGTCGGCGATGACGTGGCCGATCTCGCACGCCGTCATCCCATTGATCAGCGCCTGGTGGGATTTGATGAACAACGCCAGCCTGTTGCGCTCCAAACCCTCGATGAGATACATCTCCCACAGCGGCCGGGTGCGATCCAGTGGGCGACCGGCCAGCCGCGAGACGAGATCGTGCAATTGCGCGTCGCTCCCCGGCGACGGCAGGGCGGAGCGGCGTACGTGGTAGGTGATATCGAAGTCGGGATCGTCGATCCACACCGGGCGTGCCAGACCCAGCGTCACCTCCCGTACCTTCTGGCGGTACCGCGGGATCTGCGGCAGCCGCTGCTCGACGGTCGCCAGCATGGTGTCGTAGCTCAGTCCGCCCCTGGGCCGCCGCAGGATCGACAGCGAGCCCACGTACATCGGCGTCGCGGTGTTCTCCTGGCGGTAGAACGCGGTATCCGATGCCGACAGCCGGGTCACCGCCTAACCGTAACGGTGAATACGCGCCGCTGCTGAATGTGGGATCATGAACCCGGGTTCGCCACTCTCCAGCGACCGGCCCGATTCGACCGATCCGTGGAGAGTGCCTGTTGTCCGCCAACGTGTTACAGACCGCCAACGTTTTACAGCCCATCACCCCCGTCGTCGACTACGAACCACAGGCGTTCGGCGGGCCTCCGACACTGCCCCCGGTCACCGTGCTGCGCCCCCGGGCAGCCACGCCTGCGCAGGCCACACGTCTCCCCGACGAAGCGGACCGGGGTCCGAGCAGCGTCCGGGCCGCCGCCGTCTTCGCCGATGCGGCGCTACGACGAGTGCTGGAGGTCATCGACCGGCGCCGCTCGCTGGCCCAGTTGCGGCCGCTGATGACCGCTGGTCTGGTGGACTCGCTGCTGACGGTGGTCGGTCTGCGTGATGGCACGGATGCGGCACGATTGCGGCGGGTGCGGGCCCAATCAGTCCGGAGCGACGGCACCGCGGCCGAGATCGCCGCGAGCTACAGCCGGGGTGACCGCGTGCACGCCATCGCCTGCCGCGTCGAACTGCTCCCGACAGCCACCGGCCCGCGCTGGCAGGTGGTTGCCCTGCACCTCGGTTAAATCGACCGGGAAGGTTAACCCCGACGCAGCAGTTTCCGGCCCTTGGACTCCTGCCGCTTGGCCTGCCGCCGTTCCTTGCGACTGGTCGAGCCGGGCTCGGGCGCGTCATGCTGCTGGATCTCGGCGTTGCCGTCCTCGCTGGGGCCGACGTAGGTCAACTGGCGCGATGCCTCGTCCTCGATGCCCTTAGCCCGCAACCCTTCCGGCATGGCCTGCGCCTCAACTGTTGCCGCCTGCGGGGTTG
>NZ_JAEMSG010000028.1:12091-29489 GCF_016462945.1 Mycolicibacterium sp.
GCCCGCAACCCTTCCGGCATGGCCTGCGCCTCAACTGTTGCCGCCTGCGGGGTTGCCTCCACCTGGACGTTGAACAGGAAGCCGACCGACTCCTCCTTGAGCCCGTCGAGCATGCCGATGAACATGTCGTAGCCCTCGCGCTGATACTCCACCAGCGGATCGCGCTGGGCCATCGCCCGCAGTCCGATGCCCTCCTTGAGATAGTCCATCTCGTAGAGGTGCTCACGCCATTTGCGGTCCAACACATTGAGCAACACGTTGCGCTCAAGCTGACGCATGGCGTCCGGGCCGGCGATCGCCGCGATATCGGCTTCGCGCTTGGCATACGCCTTTTCCGCGTCGGCAACGAGCATGTCGAGGAGTTCCTCGCGGGTCAGTTCACCGGCTTCGCCGATCGCCTCGGAATCGACGAGTGCATGGTGGTCGATGCCCACCGGGTACAGCGTCCGCAGCGCACCCCACAGTTGCTCGAGATCCCAATCCTCGACATAGCCCTCAGCGGTGGCCCCGTTGACATAGGCGGTGACGACGTCGACCAGCATGTCGTGAGCCTGCTGCTGCAGATCCTCACCCTCGAGGATTCGGCGACGAACGGCGTAGATGACCTTGCGCTGCTTGTTCATCACCTCGTCGTACTTGAGCACGTTCTTGCGGATCTCGAAGTTCTGCTGCTCAACCTGGCTCTGCGCGCTTTTGATCGCCCGAGTGACCATCTTGGCCTCGATCGGCACGTCATCGGGCAGGTTGAGCCTGGTCAACAGGGATTCGAGGGTGGCTCCGTTGAACCGTTTCATGAGCTCGTCGCCCAGTGACAGATAGAAGCGTGACTCGCCCGGGTCACCCTGGCGCCCCGAGCGGCCACGCAACTGATTGTCGATGCGGCGTGATTCGTGACGCTCGGTGCCCAGCACGTACAGTCCGCCGACGGCGATCACGCCCTCGGCCTCCTCGCTAGCCGCGGCCTTGACCTTGGGCAGCTCGTCATGCCAGGCGGCCTCGTACTCATCCGCGGTCTCGATCGGGTCCAGGCCGCGATCGCGCAGTTTCAGGTCGGTCAGGAAGTCGATGTTGCCGCCCAGCACGACGTCGGTACCGCGGCCGGCCATGTTGGTGGCCACTGTGACCGCGCCGAGCCGACCCGCCTCGGCGATGATGTTCGCCTCCTGCTCGTGTTGCTTCGCGTTGAGCACGTTGTGCGGTACGCCGCGCTTCTGCAACTGACGCGAGAGGTACTCGGAGCGTTCGACGCTGGTGGTGCCGATCAGCACCGGCTGGCCGACCTCGTGTCGCTCGGCGATATCGTCGGCGACCGCGATGTATTTGGCTTCCTCGGTCTTGTAGATCAGGTCGGTCTGATCCTTTCGGACCATGTCCCGGTTGGTCGGGATCTGCACCACACCGAGCTTGTAGATCTCGAACAGCTCGGCCGCCTCGGTCTCGGCGGTGCCGGTCATACCGGCGAGCTTGTCGTAGAGCCGGAAGTAGTTTTGCAGGGTGATGGTGGCCAACGTCTGGCTCTCAGCCTTGATCTCCACCTTCTCCTTGGCCTCGATGGCCTGGTGCATGCCCTCGTTGTAGCGCCGGCCCACCAGCACCCGGCCGGTGAACTCGTCGACGATGATGACCTCACCGTCGCGCACGATGTAATCCTTATCGGCCTGGAACAGTTCCTTGGCCTTCAGGCAGTTATTCAGGTAACTCACCAGGGGTGAGTTGGCCGCCGCATAGAGGTTTTCGATCCCGAGCTGGTCCTCGACGAACTCCACGCCCAACTCGTGCACGCCGACAGTCCGCTTGCGCAGGTCGACCTCGTAGTGGACGTCCTTCTCCATCATCGGGGCCAGCCGGGCGAATTCGGTGTACCAGTGCGACGAACCATCGGCCGAGCCGGAGATGATCAGCGGGGTGCGGGCCTCGTCGATGAGAATGGAGTCCACCTCGTCAACGATCGCGAAGTTGTGCTCGCGCTGGACCAGTTCTTCCAACGAATGCGTCATGTTGTCGCGCAGATAGTCGAAGCCGAACTCGTTGTTGGTGCCATAGGTGATATCGGCGGCATAGGCCGCGCGCCGCTCGTCGGGCGTCAGCCCGGACAGGATCACGCCGACATCCAGGCCCAGGAAGCGGTGCACTCGGCCCATCCACTCGCTGTCGCGCTTGGCCAGGTAGTCGTTGACCGTGACGACGTGCACGCCATTGCCGGCCAGTGAATTGAGGTAGGCCGGCAGCACACAGGTCAGGGTCTTGCCCTCGCCGGTCTTCATCTCGGCGACGTTTCCGAAGTGCAGCGCCGCCCCACCCATGACCTGAACGTCGAAGTGGCGCTGTGAGAGCACCCGCCAGGCTGCCTCGCGGGCCACCGCGAAAGCCTCGGGCAGCAGGTCGTCAAGCTTTTCGCCGTCGGCTACCCGGGCGCGGAACTCGTCGGTCTTGGCCCGCAGTTCGGCGTCGGTGAGCCTCTCCACGTCGTCGGATAGGGTGTTGACATAGTCAGCCACCCCCCTGAGGCGCTTGACCATGCGGCCTTCACCGAGGCGCAACAACTTCGACAGCACATTTTCCCCTGCGGATTGGCGGTTTTGTCCCCCGTGGACCGGAGGTTCGAGCGCCCTCCATCCTAGGTGACGCGCCGGTACGGCCTCCTCAGGCCAGCCGGATCAGTCCGTAGTCGTAGGCGTGGCGCCGGTAGACCACCGTGGGCCGATCGGTCTCCCTGTCGTGGAACAGGAAAAAGTCGTGGCCCACCAGTTCCATCTCGTAGAGGGCGTCATCGACGGCCATCGGTTTGGCCGGGTGCTCCTTGACCCGCACGATCCGGCCGGGCTCATGGTCATCAGCGGCGATCTGGTGCACGGGTGGGGTCGGCTCGGCCGGCGTGAACGCCTCGGCCAGTTCCACCGGCAGCAGCGCGGTGTTGCCCTGCCGCACGGAGACCGGGGTCTTGTCGCCGTAGTGCACCTTGCGGCGATCCTTGCCGCGGCGCAGGCGGCCCTCGAGTTTGTGCGCGGCCGCCTCAAAGGCGCCGTAGAAACTGTCCGCACAGCCCTCACCGCGCACGACCGGGCCGTCACCGTGGGCGGTGATCTCGACGTGCTGGCAGTTCTTGCGCTGGCGGCGGTTCTTCTCATGGGAAAGCTCGACATCGAAGCGGCGGATGGTGTTGTCTAACCGTTCGGCGCGGGCGAGTTTCTGCCCCACGTAGACCCGGTAATGGTCGGGGACCTCGACATTGCGGCCGGTCACCTGGACGTGGGCGGTGGCGGTGGGTTCGAGCTTCTCATCTTCTCCGGAGAGTTCAACTGAGTTCACGGATTGTGTTGACATGCTTGGCAACTCGTTTCTCTTACGGGTTCGCACGCGCTGGTGCACATGCGGCCGGTCGTCAATGACTGCGCCGCACACGGTTGCCGGAAACGCACACCCGACGGCGCCAGAGGTCTTGAGAACCACCTCCTGAACGGTCGGTGTCGCGGTTATCCCCGACGGTAGTCCCAGTCGGTTGGCGCTGCCACCCTTTACCGGGCCGTGTTTGACAACGGAGCGGTCACGCTTGTGCCAGGGCCAACACAGCCGCCACTCGAGCACCACCGGAAACCAGCACCCGGACCGCCTCTCGCGCGGTGGCCCCGGTGGTGATGATGTCGTCAACCAGCAGAACCTCACCGGACGGCACCGCCGAGAGGCGCACCCGCCCGGTGATGTTGCGTTCCCGGGCGGCGCTGTCCAGGCCTACCGAGTCCCGGACACCCCAGGTGGTGCGCAGGACCGGCGCGACGCGCAGGGATCGGTGCGGGGCTGCGGCGGCCGAGGCGATAAGCGTGACCGGGTCACCGCCCCGCCGGCGGGCCGCTGAACGACGGGTCGGGGCGGGAACCACCGACGTCGGCCCGGCGACAATGCCCCAGTCCAGCAGGCGGTGGATGCCCGCCGCCAGCGCCTGCGACAGGGGCGCGGCCAGGTCCCGGCGGCCTCGTTCCTTCAGCGCGACGATGGCGTTGCGCCGGGCGCCGCAGTAGCGACCGAGGGCGAAGACCGGCACCCCGGGATCGATACGAGGGGCGATGACATGGGGTTCGTCGGCGTGCACGGCCAACGCGGCCGCGCAGGTCCCACACCACCGGGTCGACGGCGCACCACAGCCCCCGCATTCCAGCGGAAGGATCAGATCCAGCATGCCCGCAGTCTGCGCGAGCGCACCGACAGCATCTCAGCCCGGCAGCACCGGTATCGCTCCCGGCGCCATGAACCCCCGCAGCTCCGACCATGCCTGGCCGCCGGAGCCGCTGGTGCTCAGCAGCTGAACCACCCCGCGGGCATCGGAGACATAGACCGCCGAGGGATTGGCCGCCACCGCCACCACCGGCATCACCAGGTTGGTGCTCGGGCCGTCGGAGTTCACGCCGTCGAGGTTCACGTACGACACCGGATGCAGCGGGTCGTTGCGGGCGACCACCATATCGTCGCCGGTGCGCCAGGACAGCGCGACGACTGAGTTGCCGAGTCCGAAGCCGATGCGCCGCGGGTAGGTCAGGGTGAACTCCCCGCCTGGGGTCTGCTCGACACCGGCCAGCACGACCTCACCTTCGATCACCATCGCCACCCGGGTGGCATCCCGGGAGAGTTGCAGTTCGGCGATGACACCGGGGAAACGCGAGGTGACCGCGGCCGAATCCACCGGGATACGGGCGGGCTCGCCGGATGCTTCCTCCCGGATAACCCGGACCACGCTGTTGCCGTCCACCGCGACCCAGACCGCGTCATCGAGTGCCCATGACGGCCGCGTCAGCGTCCGGCCGTCAGTGGCCCGCACCGCCTGTCCGCCGTTGGGCCCGATCCACAGCGACGCCCCGCCGTCCGGCGTGGCCACCACCGATGCCACATCGCGACCGGTCCGGGAGAAGGCGGCCGACTGCTGGTCCCCCATCGTCCCGAACGAACCCTCCACCTTGACTGAGCTCTGCCCGTCCAGCGCCACCAGTGAGCCGCCGATGAGCGCATGCACTCCGGCCGTCGCACCGTCGGCGGCGCCGGGGTCCGTGGCGGCGACATCGGTGGTTTTCCACCCGTCGATAAACCGCTCGTCGAGCGCCGTCCCGTCAACGTTGATCAGGTAGGGACCGTTGATATCGGCGCGGGCAAGCGTCCAAATGAGTTGCGCTGCAATCAGTAATCGGCTGCTCGGGTCGGTGATGGTGAGGCTCTCCAGATCGATTCGAGCACCACCGTATCCGCGACCGATACCGGTCTTACCGCCGTCGGCCCGAGTCACCGGACCGCTCAGTTTCAACGGTGGGCCCAACAGGTTGCGCACGGCGGCGGCCATCTCCGGTCGGGGGCCGGCGATGAGCTTGGTGACGAGTTCGGTGGCTAACAGGTCCGGATCGGACACGGCCAGGTAGCGGGGATCAGGCACGACGGTTTTACCGGTGGGATCGACGAAGTACAGGGTGCTGCGCTTGTAGCCCGCCTGAAACTGCTGCCAATCCAGGAACACCCCGTTGGGCAGTCGGTTGATCCGCCAGCCGTTGGATGTCCGCACCAATTCGAGTTGTCCGGGGTCGGGTAACTGACCTTCACCGGTCTCGAAGACGCCGATATCCGAGAGCGATCCGAGGATATCGGCCTGCATGGTCACCGAAACCTTGTCCAGGGAGCGGGTTTCGGTGAACACCACCTTGTCGATCAGCAATGCGCTGCCCTGATCGTCCCAGTCCTTGGAGGCCGACTCGGTAAGGAACTGGCGCGCTGCCGCGTGACGGTCGGCGGGATCTGCGGTGGCTTTGAGGAATTCCCGAAGTGTCTGGTCGGGATCCATGCTGGAGTTCGGCTCCGGCCATTGCTTGGGAGCCGGCCGCTCGACCGTCCCGATCGCCTGGGGCGCAGAGGAACTGGGCACTCCCGCACACCCTGAGAGCAGAACCATCAAACCGACCAGCAGCGAGGTCAGCGACTGATTCGTCACACGCGTTCCCCCGCTGGTTCCCGCTCGCGTTGCGCCGCAACGGGTTTCATCGGCAGCGGGCTGGTGGTGACTTTGTGACCGCGAATCAGCGGCAGCGTCAGGCGGAAACATGCGCCCTTACCCGGCTCACCCCAGGCCTCGAGCCGACCCTGGTGCAGGCGGGCGTCCTCGATGCTGATGGCCAGGCCCAGGCCGGTACCCCCGGAGCGGCGAACCCGGGACGGATCCGAGCGCCAGAACCGGCTGAACACCAACTTCTCCTCGCCCGGTCGCAGACCGACTCCGCTGTCGCGGACGGTGACTGCGACGGTGTCTTCGTCGGCGGCCATCTTGATCCGCACCGGTTTGTGTTCGGCGTGGTCGATGGCATTGGCGATCAGGTTGCGCAGGATGCGCTCGACGCGGCGCGGGTCGACCTCGGCGATGACCACCTCCGCCGGCATATCGACGAGCATGTCGATACCGGCCTCGGCGGCCAGGTGCCCGACATTGCCCAATGCCCGGTTCACCGTCGTGCGCAGATCGACCGCCTCGACCGACAGTTCGGCCACGCCGGCATCGTGGCGGGAGATCTCCAACAGATCGTTGAGCAGAGTCTCGAATCGATCCAACTCGCTGACCAACAGTTCGGTCGAGCGGCGCAGCGCGGGGTCGAGATCCTCGCTGTTCTCATAGATCAGGTCGGCGGCCATCCGCACCGTCGTCAGCGGGGTCCGCAACTCATGGCTGACGTCGGAGGTGAACCGCCGCTGAAGATTGCCGAACTCCTCCAGGGTATTGATCTGCCGCTGCAGGCTTTCGGCCATATCGTTGAACGACACCGCAAGCCGGGCCATATCGTCCTCACCGCGTACCGGCATCCGCTCGGAGAGGTGGCCCTCGGCGAACCGCTCGGCGATCCGCGATGCCGACCGCACCGGCAGCACCACCTGACGCGAGACCAGCAGCGCAATGCCGGCCAGCAACAGCAACAGCACCAAACCGCCGGTGGCCATGGTTCCGCGGACCAGCGTGATGGTGCTCTCCTCGCCGGTGAGCGGAAAGACCAGATAGAGCTCAAGGTTGGTGATGCGCGACGGAGCGGGTGTGCCGATCAGCAGGGCCGGACCGGAGAATCCCTCGGTCCGCACGGTCTCGTACTGGTAGCTCACCTGCCCGGCCTTGACGAAATCGCGCAGCGAGCGGGGAATCTGGTCGACGGGTCCGGCGGCGGTCGCCTCGCGGGGGCCTTCGCCCGGGACAACCAGAACCGCGTCGAAGGTGCCCGCCAAACCCGCCCCGGAGGTCTGGCCGGTCTTGGATATCAGGGTGGTTCGGGCCAACTGGAGGCTGCTGTCCAGGGATCGCGCCTCTTCGCCGCTGACGATCCCGCTGACGGTGACGCGCGCCCGGTCGACCTCTTCGGTGGCGGCACGGACTTTGGAGTCGAGGACCCGGTTGGTGATCTGACTGGTCAGTACGAAGCCCAGAATCACAATGACCACGGCAGAAAGCCCGAGCGTCAGAACCACCACCCGCAACTGCAGCGAGCGGCGCCAGACCATCGCCACCGCCCGAGTCAGCGCACTCGTGCCCCGCACCAGGGGACCTGATCGCCCCCGCGGGCCGCGAAAGCGCCGCTTCGAGGCCCGGGTCACTGCCGCGGCTCCTCCGATGCGGCCTTGACCGGGCGGGTCACGGAGGTCCGGCCTTGTAGCCCACTCCTCGAACGGTCAGGACCACCTGCGGGTTCTCCGGGTCCTTCTCGACTTTGGCCCGCAACCGCTGGACGTGCACGTTGACCAGTCGGGTGTCGGCGGGGTGCCGATAGCCCCACACCTGTTCGAGCAGCACCTCTCGAGTAAACACCTGTCGCGGTTTGCGCGCCAACGCCACCAGGAGGTCGAACTCCAACGGTGTCAGCGAGATCTGCCCACCCTCGCGGGTCACCTTGTGGGCGGGCACATCGATCTCGATATCGGCGATGGACAGCATTTCGGCGGGCTCGTCCTCATTGCGCCGCAGCCGAGCACGGACCCTGGCGACCAGTTCCTTGGGCTTGAACGGCTTCATGATGTAGTCGTCGGCCCCGGACTCCAGGCCCAGCACCACGTCGACGGTGTCGGTCTTGGCCGTCAGCATGACGATCGGCACACCGGAGTCCGAGCGCAGCACCCGGCATACATCGATACCGTTCATGCCCGGCAGCATCAGATCGAGCAGCACGAGATCGGGTCGCAGTTCACGTACCGCGGTCAGGGCTTGGGAACCATCGGCGATCACCGCGGTCTCGAAGCCCTCATTGCGCAGGACGATAGTGAGCATCTCCGCCAGCGAGGGGTCGTCGTCAACGACCAGAATCCGTTGCCTCATGGGGAGCATCGTGTCACCGAATCGCGATTATCCCCGGCTCCCACGCCGTTAGACCAGCAGTGAGGCGGCCAGCCGGGCGGGGTCGACGTCGGCGCCCACCACCGACCACGAGCCGTGCCAGTCGCGGCCGGCCAGCCCCGCGTAGACCGCCCCGGTGCGCTGCTGCAGGCCGGTGTCGCGTTCGTAGGCGTCGCGGGCCCGGTCGGCTTCCCGGCCGGCCCGGCGCTCGGCCCGCTCGGCGGCCAGTGCCACCGGCACGTCAAGCAGAATCTGGCGGTCCGGCGCCGGAAGTCCCATCCGGCCGTACTCAAGTTCACCGACCCACGCGACCATCTCGCCATCAGCGTCCTGGTGCAGGCGGGCGGCACTGTAGGCGGCGTTGGAGGCGACGTAGCGGTCCAGGATGACGACATCGTGGTCGCGGCACGCGGTGGCGATCTGCTCCTTGGCACCGGCCCGGTCGAGGGCGAACAACACCGCCATTGCATACACCGACGCGGCCAGATCACCATGTCGGCCGTGCAGAGCCTCGCTGGCAAGATCAGCGGCAATCGACTGGCCGTAGCGCGGGAACGCAATCGTGGTGGCCGAACGGCCGACGGCGCCTACGGCCCGCTCCAGGCCTTGCGTCAGCGTGCGTTTACCCGCGCCGTCGAGTCCCTCGATCACGATGAGCACTCTGGGTCCCTCGCCGCTAGTCGAATCCCACAAATGACACGACTGAGCCATCGGTGGCCCGACGCGACTGCACGTGGTTGGCCACGAAATCCTCATCCGGATAGCCCATGGCGACGCAGGTCATGATCACCTGATCGGCGGGAATGTTCGCATTCTCCCGCACCACCGATGACTGCATGATGCCCTGGCCGTTGATCACGGTGCCGTATGTTGCTGCGCCACAGTCGAAATGGGCAATGGTGTCATTCGCCAGCTCTGTGTCGACGGTGATCACCACCGATACCGGTGCATCGAACTGGCGGAAACCGCGTATCACCCAGTCCTGGCGACGGAGGTTGTCGTCGCGCGCGATACCCATGGCCTCGAAGAGCTGGACCGCGATTTCCACCTGACGGTCGCGATGCGGGCCCTCGTACGCGTGGTTCAGCGTGATCTCACGGTCGATGGATGATCCCGCCACCATCTTCTCGGTATTGCCCTTGCGGACGCGCTCCAGTGGGTCGCCGGTGAGCACATGGAAGTGCCATGGCTGGGTATTCATCGATGATGGCGCGCGCTGGGCGATCCGGATGACGTCTTCCAACACCTCGCGCGGTACCGCCTGCTCTGTGTAGCCGCGGATACTCCGGCGTTCGAAGACGATCGTCTCCAGGTCGTGGTCGCCGCTGTGGAGCTGTTCAGCCATGTTCAGTAACGGTAGTGCTCCGGCTTGTACGGGCCGTCGACGTCGACATTGATGTACTCGGCCTGATCCTTGGTCAGTTTCGTCAGGGTGCCGCCGAGTGCCTCGACGTGGATCTTGGCGACCTTCTCGTCGAGATGCTTGGGCAGTCGGTAGACCTCGTTGTCGTACTCGTCGTTCTTGGTCCACAGTTCGATCTGGGCGATCACCTGGTTGGAGAAGCTGTTGCTCATCACGAACGACGGGTGGCCGGTGGCGTTGCCGAGGTTCAGCAGTCGGCCCTCGCTCAGCACGATGATGGAATGCCCGTCCGGGAAGACGAACTCGTCGACCTGGGGCTTGATATTGATCCGCCGGATCGCCGGATCGCGCTCAAGGCGCGCCATGTCGATCTCATTGTCGAAGTGGCCGATATTGCCCAGGATGGACTTGTCCTTCATCGCCCGCATGTGGTCGAGGGTGATGATGTCCTTGTTGCCGGTGGCGGTGATGACGATGTCCGCCCAGCCGATGGCCTCTTCAGTCGTCTTGACCTCAAAGCCGTCCATCATCGCCTGCAGGGCGTTGATCGGGTCGATCTCGGTGACCGCGACCCGGGCACCCTGGGCCTTGAGCGCCTCGGCGCAGCCCTTGCCGACATCGCCGTAGCCGCAGACCAGCGCGGCCTTGCCACCGATCAGCACGTCGGTGCCGCGGTTGATACCGTCGATGAGCGAGTGCCGGGTGCCGTACTTGTTATCGAACTTGCTCTTGGTTACCGAGTCGTTGACGTTGATCGCCGGGAACGTCAACTCGCCGGCGGCGGCGAACTGATAGAGCCGAAGCACGCCGGTGGTGGTCTCCTCGGTCACGCCCTTGATGGCCTCGGCGATGTGCGTCCACTTGGTCGCATCGGCCTTGAAGCTCTCGCGCAGCAGGTTCAGGAAGACCTTGTGCTCGGTGGAGTCGTCCTCCTCGCCGGGGGGAACCACACCGGCCTTCTCGAACTGTGCGCCGCGCAGCACCAGCATGGTGGCATCGCCGCCGTCGTCGAGGATCATGTTGGCTGGCGCCGGGACACCATCTTTGGAAGGCCAGGTGAGCATCTGCTCGGCGGCCCACCAGTACTCCTCAAGACTCTCGCCCTTCCAGGCGAAAATCGGGACACCCAGGGGCTCCTCGGGTGTGCCGTTGGGACCCACGACGGTCGCCGCGGCGGCGTGATCCTGGGTGGAGAAGATATTGCATGAGGCCCAGCGCACTTCGGCGCCGAGGGAGACCAGGGTCTCGATCAGCACCGCGGTTTGCACTGTCATATGCAATGAGCCGGAGACACGGGCACCCTTGAGCGGAAGTACGTCGGCGTACTCACGCCGTAGCGACATCAGGCCGGGCATCTCATGTTCGGCGAGGCGAATCTCCTTGCGGCCGTATTCGGCCAGCTCGAGGTCGGCGACTTTGAAGTCGATCCCATTGCGGGAGTCGGCGGTCAGATTCATGGCCGTTAGGTTATCGGGGCCCTGCTCAAGCCGGTTCAGCGGCCCCATGCCGCTCGGCGGTTGCATCGGCGTCCAACCGTCGCCCGAGTACCGAGTGGCGGTATCCGTAGAGCCGGTAGACCACCACGCCGATCGCCATCCACACCGCGAACCGTATCCAGGTCAACACGGTTAGGTTGACCAGTAGCCAGGTACACGCCGCGACCGACAGCATCGGCAACCACGGAACGAACGGGGCCCGGAATCCACGCTCGAGGTCAGGCCGGGTGCGACGCAGGACGATCACCCCGGCCGAGACGAGAACGAACGCGAACAGCGTGCCGACGTTGACCATTTCCGCCAGTTTGGACATCGGGAGGGCGGCGGCCGCCACGGCGACCAGGAGCGCGACGAGCAGGGTGATCCGAACCGGGGCCTGGCGTTCGTTGGTGATTGCCAGTCCGCGCGGCAGCAGCCCGTCGCGGGCCATCGCGAACATCACCCGCGACAAGCCCAGCACCAGGACCATGACCACCGTGGTGAGGCCGGCCAGTGCGCCGATCGAGATGACCTTCGCGGCCCAGTCGACACCGTTGAGGGAGAACGCGGTGGCGAGGTTGGCCGAGCTCCCGGCACCCTGTGCGCCATCCCGAAGTTGGGTGTAGCTGACCATCCCGGACAGCACGATCGACACCGCGATGTAGAGCACGGTGACGATGGCCAGTGAGGCGAGGATGCCGCGGGGGACGTCGCGTTGCGGGTTCTTGGTCTCCTCGGCGGTGGTAGCCACCACGTCGAAACCGATGAACGCGAAGAATACGATCGAGGCGCCGGCCAGCACGCCGTACCAGCCGTAGTGGCTGCTTCCACCTCCGACCATCAGCGAGAACACCGACTCGTCTATTCCCGTTCCGGCAGCGCCCTTGCCGGCTTGAGCCTGCGGAATGAACGGGGTGTAGTTCTTGGCCTTGATGTAGAAGGATCCGACCATCACCACGAGGATGACAATCGACACTTTGATCGCGGTGATCACGGCGGAGAATTTCGCCGATACCTTGGTGCCGACGACCAGCAGTGCGGTGACGATCGCGATGATCAACAACGCACCCCAGTCGAGGTCGACCGAACCAATCCGCACCGTGCCCCCGGAGAAGCCGAAAACCGTCCCCAGATAACTGGACCAGGCTTTCGCGACCGCCGCCGCACCGACGGCGAATTCCAGAATCAGGTCCCAGCCGATGACCCAGGCAGTGAACTCGCCGAAGGTCGCATAGGAGAACGTGTAGGCGCTACCCGCGACCGGCACCGTCGAGGCGAACTCGGCGTAACACAACGCCGCCAGCCCACAGGTGATCGCCGCGATGACGAACGACACCGAAATTGCCGGACCGGTGATATTGCCGAATGTTGTTGCGGTGACGGTGAAGATGCCGGCCCCGACGACGACGGCGACCCCGAAGACGGTGAGATCACGCCACGTCAGTTCCTTGCGCAGCCGCATCGAAGGATCCTCGGCCTCGAGGATGGACTGCTCGACCGACTTGATGCGGAACGACATAGCGGCCAACGCTACCGGGATGGGGAGCGGTCGAGGTCCGGTTCCACGTAGATGACCGTGGCCATCGGAACCGCCGCCCGCACCGCAGCCTCGGCGGCGTCGATGGCAGCCGCCACCGTCGCCAAGTCGCTACCTGATGCCAGTGCGATCTTCGCCCCGACGAGCATCTCCTCGGGACCCAGATACTGGGTGCGGAGGTGGATGACCCGATCCACACCTTCGGTCGCCGCCAGGGCGGCCTCGATAGCCCGGTAGTCCTCGACGGTGGCACCCTCGCCGATGAGCAGACTGTGCATCTCCACCATGAGGATCACGGCGATGACGGCCAGCAGTGCGCCGATCGCAGCCGTGCCGATGCCATCCCAGATCGGGTTGCCGGTCAGTACGGTGAGCCCGACTCCGGTGAGAGCGAAGAGCAGACCGAGCAGTGCGCCGGTGTCCTCCAGAAGCACCACCGGCAACTCGGGATTGCGCGAGTGACGGATGAACTGCCACCAGCTACCGCTTCCCTTGAGTGGTCTGGACTCCACGACTGCGGTGCGAAAGCTGTAGCTTTCCAAGCCGATTGCCACCACCAGGATCGCGACGGCGATCATCGGGGAGGTGATCGGAGTGGGATGGGTGATCTTGTGGTAGCCCTCGTAGAGCGCGAATGCCGCGCCGAGGGTGAACAGCACCAGTGCGACGACGAACGAGTAGAAGTATCGGCTGCGGCCGTAGCCGAACTGGTGCAGGCTGTTCGCGTCTTTGCGGGCTCGTCGCTGACCGAACAGCAGCAGTGCCTGATTCGAGGTGTCGGCCACCGAGTGCACCGCCTCGGCCAGCATCGACGAACTCGCAGTGATGAGAAACCCGATGAACTTCGCGACGGCGATGCCGGCGTTGGCGAACAGCGCCGCGACGATCGCCCGGGTGCTGCCGGAACTAGACATCGCACAACTCCTGTATTGGGCCCTTGGTGTTAGTCGGCATTGGTGTTAGTCGGCATCAGTGTCAGCCAACCTCACAGACCGACCGTAACGCGGAACAACCGTGCCGCCTGCGTTGCCTCCACACTGATGGGACCATCATCGGCGGCAACCCACGCTGCCCCGCCGCGCTTGATGTGAATCTCATCGGACTTACAGCGCACGACGACCGAACCTTCGGTGCACACCAGAACCTGCGGACCCCCATGATGCGAGGGAGCGTCCACCTGATGGCCGAGGTGCTCGCCATCCAGGGTCAGGACGCAGGCGGCGTACTCCGCCGTCGGAGTGTCGTACACCCACTCGATACCGTCACGATGGGTGTGAACCCGGGCATCGACGACCGGCGTGAAGTCGAGAACCTTGAGCAGTTCGGGCACATCGACGTGTTTGGGTGTCAGTCCACCGCGAAGCACATTGTCGGAGTTGGCCATCACCTCGATGGCCATTCCGTGCAGATAGCTGTGCAGGTTGCCGGCCGGCAGGAAGATCCCCTCGCCTGGCTTGAGACTGATGCGGTTGAGCAGTAACGCGGCCAATACGCCCGCATCACCCGGGTAGCGTTCCCCGAGTTCCAGCACGGCCTTGGTCTCGGGGGCGAATTCCTTTGCACCCGAACGAATGTAGGAAACCGCGCCCTCCAGCACTGCGGGGATGAGCACATCGAGGGCGGGCTGCGGCGCGGTGATCCAGGTGGTGAACAGCGCACGCAGGCCGGATGCATCAGACTGATCAGCGAGTAGTCCGATGAACGGATCAAGACCCGGTACCTCAAGCGCCCGCAGCAAAGTGACCGAGCGCGCCGCCGGCCGAAAGCCGACCAGCGCCTCGAAATCGCTGAGCGCTACCAGTAATTCGGGCTTGTGACTGCGGTCGCGATAGTTGCGGATCGGCGACTTGAGCGGCACCCCGCGGCAATCTTCTCGCCGGTAGCCCTCAACCGCCTGTTCCGCGCTCGGATGCGCCTGCAACGACAGTGGCTCATCGGCGGCGAGCACCTTGACCAGAAACGGCAGCACACCACCGAACCGATCCCGCACCACGGAGCCGAGTTGAGCTTGCGGATCAGCGCTGATGGCATCGAGCAGTGACGTCTCGCCCCCGGGCCCTTCAAGGTGAGCCGGATCACCGGGATGGGCACCCAGCCACAACTCCGCCTCCGGATGCGCCGTCGGCGCGGGCCGGCCGGTGAAATCGGCGATCGCACTCCGCGACCCCCAGGCATAGGTCCGGATCGCTCCGCGGATCAGCTGCACGGCGTTCCTATCCCGCTGCCAAGCGCAGGTAAACGGCCGCCATCTCCAGCCGCAGCGCCAGGGTGGCGAGCTGCTGTTCGGTACGCCCGCCTGATACCGGAATGGATCCGGCATCCTCGATGTCCTCGACTCCCACCAGATCGATATCGTCGAAGCCGGCCACCCGTGCCGCCAGCACCTGTCGCTCGGCGACCAGCGTCAGCGCCAGCGCCAGCATCCTGGGCCGCGTCGGACGCGGTCCGTCGATCTCCTCGTCGTGAAACAGCGCATCCACCGGATCGATGAACCCGGTTGACGTACCGGTTCCGATACCGGAGCAGATTGCCACCAGAACATCCGCCAGACCGGCGGCTCCCACCGGTTGACCGGCCACCCGCAAAAGCACCGCGGCGCCATGGCGGGCCAGTGCCAGCGTGGCCGGGCAGTCACCGGCCAGTACCGCTTGGCGTCGCGACATCCGCTCGGCGAGAGCCTTGGCCGGGTTGGTGAACAACTCACGGCCGACACTGTTGCGCAACGCCTCGGCATCGAGCTCATCGGCCAGCGCATTGAGGTCGGTCGGCAACGCGGGATCGACCGCCTGCAGCGCGGCCAGACCGGCGGCGAGGTAACGACACAGGCCGAACTCGTCGGGCACCGGAATCCGGGGCTCAAGAACCGCGGCGCGACCCGCGGTCGCATCCCGCAGCGGGCCCTCATAGGGCGCAGCCACCACCACCCGGGCACCGCGGCGCACGGCGGTTGCGGCGGCATTCACGAGCACCGGGTCGCCCGGATCGTCACCGGCGACCACCAGAACGTCCAACGGCCCGATCCATGGTGGCGGGTCGGCGGCGGTGACCAGCGGTTCACCCGCCGAAGCGGCGAACGCCGCAAAGAGCATGGCGCCGGCGGCTTCGGCGGCACCGCGACCGCCGATCCAGATCACCGAGCGCGGCCGCTGGCCATCGGTCACCGAATCCAACGCACCCTCATCAGCGGCAGCCGCGGTCGCCCGCACCTGAGCTCCGGCCAGTGCCGAGGCGCGAAGCAGGCCGTCGCGGTCGGCCTCCACCAACCCAGCGGTGTCGTCGAGGTCGACCGTGGCTTGGGCCGCACTCATGCGTTCGCCGCGATTCGTTCGGCGGCCTGCCCGACGATCCGGTCGACATCGTCGGCGGTGCGAGCCTCCACGTTGAGCCGCAGCAGCGGCTCGGTATTCGACGTGCGCAGATTGAACCAGGCACCGTCGCCGAGGTCAACGGTCACACCGTCGAGGTGATCAAGCGAAACCGTCTGCGATTCAAAGGACTTCACCACTGCATCGACGCAAGCAGGAGCATCGTTAACCCGGAAGTTCATCTCGTCGGAAGCCGCGTAGCACTGATATTCGCTCATCAGCTCAGACAGCGGTCGCGATTGCTCGCCCAGGGCCGCCAACACGTGCAAGCCGGCCAGCATGCCGGAATCGGCACCCCAGAAATCGCGGAAGTAGTAGTGCGCCGAGTGCTCGCCGCCGAAGATGGCGCCGGTCTGGGCCATCAGTGCCTTGATGTAGGAGTGCCCGACACGGGTGCGCAATGCGGTACCGCCCCGCTGTGCGATCAGTTCCGGCACCGCCCGGGAGGTGATCAGATTGTGGATCACCGTGGCACCAGGTTCGCGGGCCAACTCGCGATCGGCGACCAGTGCCGTGACCGCTGACGGCGACACCGGATCGCCGTGCTCATCGATGACGAAGCAACGATCGGCATCGCCGTCGAATGCCAGCCCGATATCAGCACCGGTGTCCAGCACATAACGTTGCAGATCCACCAGGTTGGCCGGCTCCAATGGGTTGGCCTCGTGGTTGGGAAACGACCCGTCGAGTTCGAAAAACAGCGGCAACAGCTCAAGTCCTTCGATGGTGCCCAGGACGGCGGGTGCGGTGTGACCGGCCATACCGTTGCCGGCGTCGACGGCAACCCGCAGCGCGCGCAGTCCGTGAACGTCAACCAGTGAATGCAGAAAGTGGGCGTAGTCAGCGAGCACATCGCGATCGCGGATCTGTCCGCGGGCGCCGTGGTAGCTCGGCACGCCGGCGATAACGGTCTCGCGGATACCGGCCAGTCCGGTGTCCTCACCTACCGGCTTGGCTTTCGCTCGGCACAGTTTGATGCCGTTGTAGGTGGCCGGGTTGTGGCTGGCGGTGAACATCGCGCCTGGGCAGTCCAACATTCCGGAGGCGAAGTACAGCTGATCGGTGGAGGCCAGCCCGATTCGAATGACGTCGAAACCCTGGCCGGTCACGCCCTCGGCGAAGGCGGCGGCCAACGTCGGTGAGCTCTCCCGCATGTCGTAGCCGACCACGACGCTTTTGGTTCCCTCATCGCGCAGCATCCCGGCAAAGGCCGCACCCACATCCGCCACGAAGCCCTCGTCGATCTCCGCACCGACAAGACCACGAACGTCATAGGCCTTGATCACACGGCGCACCTCGGCGGCGGGCCTGGACATGGTGGAGCTC
>NZ_JAEMSG010000029.1:0-8284 GCF_016462945.1 Mycolicibacterium sp.
TTCGATCATCGCCTGTTGCACCAGCAGCTCGGTGCGAGTATCCACCGAACTCGTCGCCTCATCGAGGATCAGAAGTTGCGGCCGGGCCAGGAAGGCGCGGGCGATCGTGATGAGCTGCTTCTCGCCTGCGCTGAGATTGCTGCCGTTGTCGGTCACCCGGGCTTGATAGCCGTCCGGAAGTGACCGGACGAAGTAATCCACGTAGGCAGCCCGGGCTGCTTCGACGATGTCATCCTCGGTTGCCTCGGGCCTGCCGTAGGCGATGTTCTCGGCGATCGTCCCGCCGAACAGCCAGGTATCCTGAAGCACCATCCCGATCCGGGACCGCAACGATTGCCGACTCACCTCTCGGATGTCGGTACCGTCGAGCAGGATCCGCCCGGAGTCCACGTCGTAGAACCGCATCAACAGGTTCACCAGCGTCGTCTTGCCCGCGCCGGTTGGGCCGACGATCGCCACCGTGGTTCCGGGCTCAGCGGTGAACGACAGATCCTCGATCACCGGTGTGCCTGGCTGATAGCTGAACCAGATATTGTCGAATTGGACCCGACCGCGACCGCTGGGGAGTTCGGTTGCCGCTGAGACTGATTCCTCGGGTTCGTCAAGAAAGTCGAACACCCGCTCGGCACTGGCCACCCCGGATTGCAAAGTGTTGTACATACCGGCGACCTGGGTCAGGGGCTGGTTGAACTGACGCACGTACTGGATGAATGCCTGCACGCTGCCGAGCGTGATCTGGCCGGTCGCCACCTGATAACCGCCGAGGACCGCAACCGCCACATAACTGAGGTTGCCGACGAATATCGTCGCGGGGGATACCAGGCCGGAGAAGAACTGTGCGCCGAAGCTTGCGCGATAGACATCGGTGTTGAGCTCACCGAACTGTTCCTGAGCGGAAGCGCGGTGGCCGAACGTCCGCACCACAGTAAAGCCGCTATAGGTCTCCTCGATATGGGCATTGAGCCGACCCGTATTCGCCCATTGCGCGATGAACATCCTCTGTGACCGGCGTGCGATTGCCCGCGTCACCCACAGTGAGAGCGGCACCGTGCACACGGTGATCAGGGTCAATAGCGGCGAAATAGTCAGCATCATCACCGACACCGCGATGACTGAGAGCACCGCGGTGAAGAGCTGACTGATGGTGATCGACACCGACGTCTGGATGTTGTCGACGTCATTGGTCACCCGGCTCAGTAACTCACCACGTTGACGCGAGTCGAAATATGACAGCGGCAGACGATGGACTTTGTCTTCGACCTCGGAGCGCAGCGCGGTGATGGTTCGCTGGACGATGCTGTTCAGCAGCCTGGCTTGCGACCAGATGAGGAGTGCGGCAATGAGATACATGATCAGGGCCAGCAATAAGGTGCGTCCCACCGCGGTGAAGTCGACTCCGGTTCCCGGGATCACGTTCATTCCGCTCAGCAGGTCGGCGAAGTTACCATCCCCGCGGGCGCGTGCCGCGGCGACCGCCTGCTCCTTGGTGATTCCCGCGGGTAGCTGCCGTCCGATCACCCCGTTGAACAACAAATCGGTAGCGTGGCCGAGAACCCGGGGGCCGATCACCGACAGCGCGATGCCCCCGATGGACAATGCCAGCACCGTGACGATCGCCCCACGTTGCGGCGCAAGGCGTCGGAAAAGGCGCAGGGCCGAGCCGGTGAAATCTCGTGACCGTGCCGCGGCAGGGTCGGTCATCATCGGGCGCATCGCGCCGCGCAGGGGTGGGGTTGTCACAGCCGACCTCCGGCTCCGAGTGACTGCGAGTCGACGAACTCGGTGTACGCGGGACAGCGATCCAGCAACTCGTCATGCGTACCGACACCCACCACTCGGCCGGCATCGAGAACGATGATCTGATCGGCATGGGTCACCGTCGAGATCCGCTGCGCCACAATGATGACGGTCGAGGTCGACGAAACCTCATGCAGTGCCGTCCGGACCCGGGCGTCGGTCCGGGTGTCGAGTGCAGAGAACGCATCGTCGAACAGATAGATGGCCGGCCCGCGGATGACCGCTCGTGCGATCGCCAACCGCTGGCGTTGGCCGCCGGAGAAGTTGATACCGGCCTGCGCGACGCGGGTGTTGAGCCCGTCGGGATGGGCAGCGACGAAGTCGTCGGCCGCGGCCACCCCAAGGGCGGCCCACATCTCGTCTTCTGTCGCATCGGACTTGCCGTAACGAAGGTTGTCGGCCACGGTGCCGGAGAACAGGTATCCGCGTTGCGGCACCAGCCCGAGCGAGGACCACAGACATTCGGTGTCGTAGTCGCGCACATCGACGTCATCGACCCGGACGGCGCCGGCTGTCACGTCGTACAGTCGGCAGATCAACGACACCAGTGTCGACTTACCCGAACCGGTTCCGCCCACGATGGCCGTTGTGGTTCCGGGGTGTGCGGTGAATGACACCCCTTCCAGCACCGGGCGCTCCGCACCCGGATAGCTGAAGGTGACACGGTCCAGCGCGACCGTGCCGTGGATGCCCCCGGTTGGGCGACGTGGTGAGGGTGGGCTGGTGATGGCCGGCGCGGTGTCCAGGACCTCGGTGATCCGCTCGGCGCACACCGAGGCGCGGGGCAGTATCACCAGGACCAGGGTGGCCATCAGTACGGCCATCAGGATCTGCATGAAATAGGACAGGAACGCGATCAGCGAGCCGACCTGCATCTGGCCGGCATCGATGCGCAGGCCGCCGAACCAGATCAGCGCGACGCTGGAGATGTTGATGGTCAGTGTCGTCACCGGCAGCATCAGCGCCTGCCAGCGCCCGGCCGCCAGGGCGGCATCCGAGACGGCGTTGTTGGCGGTGGCAAACCGCTGCTGTTCGAAGGGTTCGCGCGAGAATGCCCGGACCACCCTGATGCCGGAGAGTTGTTCGCGCAGGACCCGGTTGATGGCGTCGATCCGGAGCTGCATGCTGCGGAAGATCGGCAGCATCTGCGTCACGATGAGATAGTTGGCCACCGCCAGGACGGGCACGCTGACCACCAGCAGCCAGGACAGCCCGGCATCCTGGTGGATCGCCATGATGATGCCGCCGATGCACATGATCGGAGCGGTCACCAGGACGGTGGCGGTCATCTGCACCAGAACCTGGATCTGTTGGACGTCATTGGTGGTGCGGGTCAACAGTGACGGCGCGCCGAAGCGGGCGGTCTCGCTGTCGGAGAAGGTTGTGACGTGGTGGAACATCGCCGAGCGAACATCGCGGCCGAACCCCATCCCGGTACGGGAGCCGAAATACACCGCGCCAATTGCGCAGACACCCTGCAGGGCGGCGACGGCCAGCATCACCAGGCCCAGCCGGGAGATCATTGCGGTATCGCCCTTGGCGACGCCGTCGTCGATGATCGCCGCGTTGACCGTCGGCAGATACAGCGAGGCCAGCGAACTGACGATCTGCAGCACCATGACCGCCGCGACCAGCCACCGGTACGGGAGGACATACCGCCGCACCAGTGCCAGGAGCATCTCGTTACTGTCCCATACCGGCTAGCGCAGGCAAACCGCAGTTCAGCCGGTGTGTCGGCGGTTCATTCCGCGCCTGCCGCTACAGTGCTTCATGTGAGAAACAGCAGGTGCGTATGACGGTAACGCGCAGACTCGCGGCCCTCGCTGTCGCCGCCGTGGCGGTGGTCACCTCCCTCGGCGCGTGTTCGAGTTCCACCACGGACCAGTCGCAGTCGACCCAGCAGCAGCAGGATTCGCCGGGCCCCGGCAAGGACGGTAAACACGGGCCGATGTTTCCCGAGTGCGGCGGTATCAGTGACCAGACACTCGCCGAGCAGACCGGGGTAACCGGCCTGCTGAAGACCGCGGTCAACTCCGTCGGCTGCCAGTGGCTGGCCGGCGGCGGCATCCTCGGGCCGCACTTCTCCTTCACCTGGTACCGGGGCAGCCCGATCGGGCGTGAGCGCAAGACCGAGGAACTCTCGCGCACCAGCGTCGAGGACATCACCATCGAAGGTCATGCCGGCTGGGTCGCGGTGGGTACCGACCCGATGCTGGGCGACAACCTGTGCGAGATTGCGATCGGTTTCAACGACGACTTCATCGAATGGTCGATCAGCTTCGCCGAGAAGCCCTATCCGCCGGCCTGCGATGTGGCCAAAGAATTGACCCGCCAGTCGATTGTGAACGCGAAATGAGGCGGCTGATGCCTGGAACTTCTAGCCGCCCCCTCATCGGCGCGGTTGCCACGCTGTCCGCCCTGGCCGTACTCACCGGGTGCGCGCAGACGGTGGGCGGCACCGCGATGAAAACGGGCTCGGGCAGCACGCAGCGCAACGACAAGTCCGCCAAGGAATACCCGAACCTGCTCAAGGAGTGCGACGTCCTGACCTCCGACGTGTTGGCCAAGACGGTGGGCGCGGACCCGTTGGACATCCAGAGCACCTTCGTCGGCGCGGTCTGCCGGTGGCAGGCGGCCAACCCCGCGGGTCTGATCGACATCACCCGGATGTGGTACGAGCAGGGCAGCCTGGACAACGAGCGCAAAGTCGCCGAGAACCTCAACTACCAGGTCGAAAGCCGCTCGGTGGCCGGCGTCGCATCAATCGTGATGCGCACCACCGATCCCAACGGCGGTTGCGGGGTGGCCAGTGATGCCGCCGGTGTCGTCGGCTGGTGGATCAACCCGCAGGCGCCGGGTATCGACGCGTGCGGCCAGGCCATCAAGCTGATGGAGCTGACGTTGGCCACCAACTCCTAGACGCGACTCGCCGGGGGAGTTGACCTCAGCGCGGCACCTAGCGCGGCAGCTAGCGCGGCACGTGGAATGAGACCAATTCCGCGCCGTTGATTTCCAGGGCCGACCAGGCCCCGGGTACCCGCAGCACGGCAATACCGGAGGTCGGAAACTTCATCTCGATGCGGCCGAGCGCCTCCGGATCGCTTCCCGGGTGGCCGGCAAGGCCCAGTGCCAGCTGGCTCACGGTGGGTTCGTGGTTGACGAGCAGCAGGGTGCGCACATCGTCGCCGGTCTGATTGATCTCACCCAGAATCGTTCCAGGAGTGGCCCCGTAGAGCTGTTCGAGGTAGCTCGCGGGGGCTTCGACGCCGGTTCGGTCCAGGGTCTGACGGGTTCGGAGCGCCGTCGAGCACAGCACCGCGTCGATCGGCGGCACTTCATCGCGCAGCCAGGCGCCGGCCAGTCCGGCTTCCCGGATCCCGCGCGCGGCCAGCGGCCGGTCGTGGTCGGGGACGCCATCGGGGTAGGCGGATTTTGCGTGCCGCATCAGCACCAGCGTTCTCATTGGTCCCAGGTTAGGGCAGATGTCCGGTGGGGTCCCCGGACTTGTCGTACCCCCGCCATACACTCGCGCCAACACCGATTGGGGAAGAAGGGATGGGGGCGTGCGTTTTCTTCATACTGCCGACTGGCAACTCGGGATGACCCGCCACTTCCTCAACGATGACGCCCAGTCGCGGTACTCGGCTGCGCGCCGGGAGGCCGTCGCCGGGTTGGGCGCGCTGGCCGCTGAGACGGGCGCCGAGTTCGTCCTCGTGGCCGGCGACGTGTTCGATAGCAACCAGTTGGCCCCGGAGGTCGTCAGCCAGTCTTTGGAGGCGATGCGCGCCATCGGGGTTCCGGTGTACCTGCTGCCCGGCAACCACGACTCGCTGGAAGCGGGTTCGGTCTACACCAGCGCGCTGTTCAAGCGGGAGTGCCCGAGCAACGTCATCGTGCTCGACCGCGACGGTGTGTGGCCCGTGCGGCTCGGTGTCGAACTGGTTGCGGCGCCGTGGCGGTCCAAGCGGCCAACTGCGGACCTCGCTGCTGCAGTGTTAGACGGTCTGCAACCCGATGGGACCGCGCGAGTCCTCGTCGCCCACGGTGGAGTCGACACGCTGTCGCCCAACAAGGAGGACCCGGCTTTGATCCGGCTTGCCGCCGTGACCGACGCCATCGCCCGGGGCACGGTGCACTATGTCGCGTTGGGGGACAAGCACTCCCGCACCGATGTCGATGGCAGCGGCCGGGTCTGGTACTCCGGTGCACCGGAAGTGACCAACTACGACGACATCGAATCTGACCCGGGTTACGTCCTCGTGGTTGACCTCGACCTCGCCGATCCGACGCACCCGGTGACCGTCGATGCCCGGCATATCGGCCGCTGGCGGTTCGTGACGCTGAGGCGTCAACTCGACGGCGCGGACGATATCGCCGACCTGGATCGCGATTTGGACGTTATGGCGGATAAGGAGCGCACCGTGGTCCAGTTGGTGCTCGTCGGCACGCTGACGGTCACCGAACACGCCGCACTGGACGACGTGCTGGAGCAATTCGGTCGCACATTCGCCGCACTGAGCATGTGGGATCGTCACACCGAACTCGCCGTCCTTCCCGCCGATGGGGAGTTCGACGGTCTCGGTCTGCGCGGATTCGCCGCGGCCGCACTCGAGGAACTGGTGGCGCTGGCGCGTTCCGCCGATAGTGAAGTCGCCGACGACGCTCAGGGCGCACTCTCCCTGCTGACCCGGTTGGCCGGCAGGGGCGAGTCGTGAAACTGCATCGGTTGGAACTGACCAACTTCAAGGGGATCACCCACCGGGAGATCCCCTTTCCCGATCGGGGCGTGGTCGTGGTCTGCGGGCCCAACGAGATCGGTAAGTCCTCGATGGTGGAGGCGCTCGACCTGCTGCTTGAGGTTCCTGCGACATCGAGGAAGGAGAACGTCAGGCAGATTCAACCGGCGGACGCCGACGTAGCCACCGAGGTGCTCGCTGAGATCAGCGCCGGCAAGTACCGCTTCAGGTACCGCAAGCGCTTCAATAAGAAGCCCGAGACCACGCTGACGATCCTGGAACCGGTGCCCGAGAACCTCACCGGCGAGCCGGCACATCAGCGGGTGCTGGCGATGCTGGCCGACACCATGGACTTCGGTCTGTGGAAGGCCCAGCGGGTGCTGCAGTCGGCGCCGACAGCGGCGGTCAGCCTCAGGGGCAGTGACGCGCTGTCCAGGGCGCTGGATTTGGCCGCCGCCGGAGATTCCGACGCCCTGTCCGGCACAGAGTCGCTGCTGACCAGCGCGATCACCGCCGAGTTCGTCAAATACTTCACCCCGGCGACCGGCAGGGCAGCCAAGGAGTGGAAGGACGTCCAGGTCGCGCTCGCCGCCGCCGAAGCCGAGGTTCGTCGATACCAGACGGCGATCGACGAGGTCGACGCGCTGGTGATCCGGCACGCCCAATTCACCGGACGGCACCGCGAACTGAACGGTTTGGTGCAGGCCGCCGGCGACCGGCGGGTGGCCGCGCAGAATGCAGCCGACGGCCTCGCTGACGTGACCAGGGCGTGGAGCAATGCAGGGCTGGCCGCCGAGTCTGCACGCAACAGCGCCTCCGGGTCAGAGTCCCGGCGTGATCAACGGGTGCAACTGGCCGACGACGCTGCCGCCCGTGAGACTGCCATCGTCGCACTACGCGAAAAACTGACTGCGACAGATGAAGCCGAGACCCTCGCCGGTATCGCCAGTGGTACGGCCGCCGCGACCGCCGGGCAGTCCACAGCGGCACTCGTGCAGGCCGAGGAGCGGGCGAAGCAGGCCCGCGGAATTGCCGAGGGCGCGCAGGCGCGCGGCAAGCTGGCCGAAGTCGACACTGTGCAGGCCGAACTCGGCCGGATCGCCGACGAGTTGGCCGGCATCGGCCTCACGTCGGAGGCTGTGGCGCAGATCGACGCGGTGGCCGCGACGGTGCGGCGCTTCACCGACCAGATGTCGCTCAGCACCGGCACGGTCGAGTTCACCCCGGTGGCAGATCTGATGCTGCTGGTCGACGGTGAATCAGTCATGCTCACCGCCGGGCAGCCGTGGCGTCCGGACACCTCGATTCCGACTACCGTGGAACTGCCCGGCGTGCTCAGTATGCGCATCGATCCCGGGGCCACCACCGCGGATGTTCAGGCCAATCTCATTGAGGCGCAACAGCAACTGGATGGCTTGCTGGCAGCGGCCGGTGTCACCGATACCGGGCAGGCCCGCGAGATCGACCAGCGCCGTAAGGACCTCACCGGCCACAGCCGTGAGCGGACAGCGCAGTTGACCGGACTGTGCGGCGCAGAGGATCCCCAAGCGCTTACCCAGCGGTTGACCGCACTGGTCGCCGCACTCCCCGAGGTCGAGGGCCTCGACCTCGACACTGCCCGGGCCGAGCAGGCTGCCGCGGAGGAAGCCGTCGCACCTGCTCGCGCCAAAACCACCGCCGAACGGCAGATTGCTGAGGCGGCCAATACCGAATTCACTGAAAAAGCCACGGCCGCAAAGGTTCTGCGCTCC
>NZ_JAEMSG010000029.1:8294-29094 GCF_016462945.1 Mycolicibacterium sp.
CTGCGCTCCAATTTGAGGAACGCCGAGATCGAGCTGGCAACCGTGCGGGAAAAGCTGGCCACCCAGCGCGCCGAGGCCGACGACGACCAGGTGATGACGGCCGCACTGGTCGACGCCGAGAAGCTGAGCCAGGCCGATGTGGCGGTGACCGAATTGGCGGCGAAGCGGGATGCCCTCACCCCCGAGGTCATTGAGGCGGAGCTCGCCGCGGCAGCTGCCGCTGATGAGAAGTTGAAAGCCGAGCGCAGTGATATCGATCGTCAGCTGAACGAGATCAACGGCGCATTGGAGATGGCGGGCTCCGAGGGCCGCAAGGGCAAGCTCGACGACGCTAGGATCGCCGAGGCGGCGGCTCGTCGCAAGTTCGACCGCATCAGGCGGCGGGCCCGGTCAGTCAACCTGCTCAAGGCGGTCATCGACCGCCACCGCGACGACACCAAGAAACGCTACGCCGAACCGTTCCGGAACGAACTTGAGCGGCTCTCGAAACCGGTATTCGGCGACAACTGCCGGTTGGAGGTGGACCCTGACCTCAGCATCGTCAGCCGCACCGTGGACGGCGTCACGGTGCCCTACGAATTGCTCTCCGGCGGCGCCAAGGAACAGTTGGGCATCCTGGTCCGATTGGCCGGGGCGGCGCTGGTGGCTGATCACGAAACCGTGCCGGTGGTCATCGATGACGCACTCGGCTTCGCTGACCCTGATCGTCTCGACGCCATGCGCAAGGTCCTCGGCGACCTGGGCGGTGAGGGCCAGGTCATTGTGCTGACCTGCACACCGGATCGCTATGTGGGTATCGACAGCGCTCAGTTCATCGAACTGGGCTAGTTGGTCATCAGTCGGCCAGGTGAAGGCGTCGGTCTGGCTCATGAACTCAGTCATCCCAGTCCTCAGTTACGACTGGCGGCCGCGACCAGCTAGTGACTTTCCTCCCTAACCGGCAAGTCTTGGCAGAATCGTCGGTATGGCCGCGGTGTACCGATGACGTTCGGCGCGAAACGTCGCCGCGCGCACGACAAACTGGCCGCGCTGCCTGGCGTGCGATCGGTGCGACGGCCGGTCACCGCGGCCACCGGCGAGCACTTCGACCTGTTCTACGTCCGCACCGGGCACCCCGGTGACCACCCGCTGGTGATCATCCCGGGCGGGCCGGGCGTGGCCTCGATCGGGCACTACCGCGGACTGCGCCGGCGGGCCGCCGCGGCCGGACTCGATGTCATCATGGTCGAGCACCGCGGAATCGGTATGTCGCGCCACGACGATTCCGGTGCTGATCTGCCGTCGGCCGCACTGACCGTTAAGCAGGTGGTCGATGATGTCGCCGCGGTTCTCGACGACGCCGCCGTCGACAGCGCGGTGGTCTACGGCACGTCCTACGGCAGCTATCTGGCGGCCGGTGTGGGTGTCCGTCACCCCGCGCGGGTGCACGCGATGATCCTCGACTCGCCGTTGCTAAACCATGGCGATATCGAGATCGTCCGCCAGGTGATGCGCGGCATGTTCTGGCACGGCAGCGACGCATCTACTGCCGAGTTGGCGGCCAAGGTCCGGGCGCTGACCGAGCGCGGCGCAATAGCGCCGAGCGACGCATTGATCGTCGCAGCCGTGTACAGCCTCGGCGGGGTGGGCCTATTGGGCCGTCAACTCGACCTGCTGCATGATGGCCGCCGACTGCTCTGGTCGGCGATGGATCGCGCCGCCCGGAGCATGATGGACCGAAAAGTGCCCTACCGCAATGAGTCCGATCTTGTCGGTGCGATCGGATTCCGCGAGCTTAACTTCGCCGGCGTTCCGGACGGGCTGCCATTGGATCCCGCGATCGCACTGCGCGATATCGCCGCCTTCGCCCTACCCGACTTCGAGTCCGAACCCTTCGATCTGATCACCGCGATGCCCGAATTCGACTGGCCCACGGCGATAGTCTCCGGGGGCCGCGATCTGACCACTCCTTCAGCGGTAGCCCAACGCATTGCCGCGCTGATACCTGATGCCGCCCTAGTGCTGCTACCGACGGCCGGTCACAGCCTGCTGGACACCAGGGAACTGGCTGCGCTACGGATCGCGGCCGCGGTCTGCACCGGCGAAACCGCAAACCTGTCGGCGCTCGGCGGTGCCCTTGATGCACTTGCAGCCCCGCCGGCGATGCGAGCGACCGGGGCAGCCGTCTCAGCCGCAGCCAAGATCGAAGCCGCACTGCCCCGTTTTATTCAGCGAGTTATTTCATGAAACCGATTGTGCTGTAGTCCAAGTCGCCGACACCTGCCGGTCCGAAGTTGGCCAGCTTGCTCCGCACCGCAACGTTGCCCGGCGACTGGAACAGTGCCAGGCTGAACACCTCTTCCCAGAGCAGCGTGTCCACCTCATTGGCAAGCGCACGCGCCTTCACCGGGTCGAGTTCGTCGAGTACCTCCTCGACCTTGGCATCGATCGCGGGGCTGGAGATTTTGCCGAAGTTGCTCTCGGCTCCGGTGGTAAAGATCTGGTTGAGGCAGCACAGCGCAAAAGCGTCACCGACCCAGGAGAACTGGGTGATATCGAAGTCGCCCACGTTGACGTAGTTGGTGAAGAAGCCATTGCCCGGTTTGACATCCAGTTCCAGCTTCACCCCGATCTGGGCGAGGCTGCTCTGCGCCACCTGCGCCAGCTGCCGGCCGGGCTGGGAGTCGTACAGCACATCCCGGATCACCAGTTTCTTGCCGTCCTTCTCCCGGAACTCGCCGTTGGTTTTCCAACCCAATGCGTCGAGCTCAGCCTTGGCCTTCTCGGGGTCATAGGCGACCACGGCGCTGTTGTCCTGGTAGCCCTCCTGCCCGGCGACGAAGACATGGTTCCCGAGCGGCGTGGGGTTGTCGACCAGACCGCGCTGGGTGACGTTGACGATGGCTTGGCGGTCGATACCCTTGGCGACTGCCTGCCGTAATGCCTTGTCGGACAGGATCGCCCCGGGTGCGCCGTTGAAGGTCATATGAGTCCAGCTCGGGCCCGGCGCCCGCCGGATCGAGATGCCGCTGGTGCTGCGCGCGATCTGCAGCTCATCCAGTGAGGCGATGCCGGTGGCGTCGATGGTGTTGTTCTGCAGTGCGGGGATGCGAGCCGCGTCATCGAGTGCCAGGAAGGTGAATGAGTCCAGAAGAGGTGGCGCTCCCCACCATTTCGGGTTGTGGGTCAACGTGATTCGCTGCGCGGTGCGATCCACATTCGACACGATGAACGGCCCCGCGGATGGACCCGGTGCTTCCAGCTGTCCCTTATTGAACGCATCCGGGTTTGCGGTCATGCCCTTGGGCAGCAGCATGGTGTTGCCGGCGAACATTCCGCGCCATTCGGGGTAGTGCTGGGCGAAGGTCATCACGGCCTGACGATCGTCGACGCCGCGGGTGACCGAAGCGACCCGGTCGGAGCCGTTCGGGGAGGCGATCGCGAACGCCTTGTCCCTGCCGCTGGTGGCGTTGATCTGGGCGGCGATATCTTCCCAGGTGATCGGTGCGCCGTCGGACCAGGTGGCCTTCGGGTTGATGGTGTAGGTGACGACCTGGGGATCGGTCTTGGTCAACTCCACATTGGTGAAGTAGTCGGTATTGACCTTCATTGTGCCGTCGGGGGCGATGGTGAACGCCCGCGGCATGGTGGGCCGCAGGACGCCTGCGGTGTCGGCCTCATTGCCGTCGATATTGAGGGTGTTGAAATTCGAGGGCATCGAACTGATGGCCAGCCGCAGGTTGCCGCCCTGGGCCAAGGTGGCGGGATCCTGGGGGTTGATATCGCTCGCCGACCCGACTTCGGCGTTGCCGCCGGCCGCCGGGGTGGGCTGTTTCCCGGATGAGCAGCCGGCCACGACCAGCGTCGTCGCCGTGCCCACCGCGAGCAGACGCAGAATCGCGTTCTGAAGACCCGCTGAGTGCGATTTTGTGTCTGTTCGGTTCACGGCACTGATGCTAGCGGCGATTCGGATCCGGTTGGGGGATAGCGGCAAGTAACTGCCGGGTGTAGGGGTGCCGCGGGTTGGCGAACACCTCGTCGGCCTCGCCGTATTCGACGATCTTCCCGTGCTGCATCACCGCCACCCGGTGAGCCAGGTGTTTGACCACCGACAGGTCATGGGAGACGAACAGGTAGGACAGGTTGAACTTATGCTGCAGATCCAGCAGCAGGTTGATGATGCCGGCCTGGATGGAGACGTCCAGAGCCGAGACCGGCTCGTCAAGGGCGAGGATTTTCGGCTGCAGAGCCAACGCTCGGGCGATGCCGATGCGCTGTTTTTGGCCGCCGGAGAACTCCCCGGGGTACCGGCTGGCGTCAGCGCGAGGGAGCCCGACGATCTCCAATAGTTCGGCGACGCGGGTGTCGATACCGGCCTTGTCGAAACCATTGGCGCCCAACGGTTCGGCGAGCAGGTCGAAGACCGGTAGTCGCGGATCCAGAGCGGCCACTGGATCCTGGAAGACCACCTGCAGATCGCGGCGCAATTCGCGGCGGCGATCGGTGGTCAGTGTCGCGACATCGTTACCCAGCACGTCGATGGATCCGGACTGCGGGGCGCGCAGTTCCAGGATTTCGTGCAGCGTGGTGGACTTTCCCGAGCCGGACTCGCCGACGATACCGAGCGTTCGGCCCTGCGGTAGCTCGAAGCTGATGCCGTCGATCGCCCGGACCTCACCGATCTTGCGGCGGAACACCACGCCCTTGGTCAGGGCAAAGGTCTTGGACAGATCCCGGACCCGAACGGCGATCGCCGTCTCGGAACTCTCATCGATGCTCGGTGGGTCGGTGGCCACTCGAAAGATGTCTGCGGCGCTGCGGCCGGCCACCTGATCGGTGCGGATGCAGGCCGCCGAGTGATCGGGCGCGACGGTAGCCAGGGCGGGTTCGGTTTCGCGGCACTCATCGGTCACCAAGGGGCAGCGCGGACCGAACGGACAACCCGGCGGCAGGGTGACCAGCGACGGCGGTGCGCCCGGTATCGGCACCAACCGTTCGCCGCGGGGGGCGTTCAGTCGGGGTACCGAACCCAACAGTCCTGCCGTGTAGGGCATCCGGCGATCGGCATAGAGGTTCGCGACGCCGGCCTGCTCGACTGCACGACCGGCGTACATCACCAGCGCCCGGTCGGCGAACTCGGCCACCACACCCAGGTCGTGGGTGATGATCAGCACGCCGGCTCCGGTCACATCGCGGGCGGTCTTGAGCACGTCGAGGATCTGCGCCTGCACCGTCACGTCGAGTGCGGTGGTGGGTTCGTCGCAGATGATCAGGTCGGGATCGTTGGCGATCGCAATGGCGATCACCACCCGTTGGCGCTCACCGCCGGACAGTTCGTGCGGGAAGGACCGCGCTCGCGTTTCGGCCTGGGAGATGCCCACCAGTTCGAGAAGTTCAACCGCACGTCGGCGAGCCTCGGCTTTGCCCACCTCCCGGTGGTGCACCGTGATCGCCTCGGCGATCTGATCACCGACGGGGTAGACCGGGGTCAGCGCCGACATCGGATCCTGGAACACCGTGCCGATGCGCCGTCCGCGGATCTTGGACAGGTCGGCGTCTGACATAGCCAGCAATTCCTCGCCACCCAGGCTGACCGATCCGGTCACCGTGGCGTACTCGGGTAGCAGGCCGATCACCGCCATTGCGGCCGCCGACTTGCCCGACCCCGACTCGCCGACCATCGCCACCACCTCGCCGGGCGCGACCCGGTAGCTCAGACCCCGGACGGCGTAGAGGTCACCACCGTCGGTGGGGAAGGTGACCGCAAGATCGCTCACCTCGAGTAGCGGATGGGTCACGGTCACTTCCTGCTCCGGCGCTGCCGCAGGCTGGTGCTGCCCGGGTCGAACGCATCGCGCAGGCCGTCGCCGGTGAGGTTGGCGCACACCAGGATTCCCACCAGGACTCCGGCCGGAAACAGGAACACCCACGGGAACGTGGTGGCGGATTTGGTGCCGTCGGCGATCAGCGTACCCAGTGACACATCGGGCGGCTGGACGCCGAATCCCAGGAAGCTCAAACCGGTTTCGGCGAGAATCGCACCTCCGACGTTCAGGGCGGTGTCGATGATGAGAATCGACGCCACATTCGGCAGCACGTGACGTGCGATGATCCGCCGGCTCGGCACGCCCATATACCGTGCCGCTTGGACGTATTCGCGTTCCCGCAGACTCATTGTCAGTCCGCGCACCATACGTGAACTGATCATCCAGCCGAATGCAGCCAGCAGCACGATCAGCAGCGCGATATTGGCTGAGTTCTTGGTCCGCGGCGTGATGATCGCAATAAGGATGAAGCTGGGCACCACCAACAGCAGGTCCACAAACCACATCAGGGCCCGGTCGCGCCAGCCTCCGAAGTACCCGGCGATCGAACCGACCGTCGCCGCGATCAGCGTTGAGATCACCGCGACGGATACGCCGATCAGCATGGACTTCTGCATGCCTCGCAATACCTGGGCGAGCACGTCCTGGCCCAGCGCATTGGTGCCGAACCAGTGCGCCGGGCTCGGCGGGGTCTGCAGTGCGTAGAAGTCCAGTTCGGAGTACGAGTAGGGCAGCAACGGCGGCAACGCGTAGCAGCCGATGAACAGCAGCACCAACACCACCAGCGACGCGACGGCCATCCGATTCCGCGTGAAGCGGCGCGCCACCAGGGTGCGCCGGGAGACGAAGGCGGCCGTATCGATGCCGGAAGCCAGTGGGGTATCGGTCATGTCACCCGCACCCGCGGATCGAGGATGGCGTAGATGACATCGGAGAGCAGACCAGCCAGCAGCACCACGGCACCGGAGAACACCGTGATCGCCGCGACGATATTGGTGTCCTGGGTGGCGATACCCTGCACCACCCACTCGCCCATGCCGTGCCAGCCGAAGATCTTCTCCACAAACACCGCACCGGTCACCAAACCGGCGACGCTGTAGGCGAACAGCGTCGCCATCGGAATCAACGCGGTGCGCAGACCGTGCTTGAAGAGGGCTTGTCTCCGGGTCAGGCCTTTGGCCCTGGCGGTGCGGATGAAGTCCTGCCCGAGCACGTCGAGCATCGCATTGCGCTGATAGCGGCTGTAGCCCGCGATCGCCATCAACGCCAGTGTCGTGGTTGGCAGCACCAGATGCTGCACCCGGTCGACGAACTGATTCCACGGTCCGCCGACGGCATCCGCTGAGGTCTCCCCGGTGTATTCGAATAGTTGCACGCCCAGTATCGAATTGACCCGCAGCGCAACCAGAATCAGCAGGCCGGCCAGAACGAAGGTCGGCGTGCTGATGATCAGCAGCGACAGCGCGGTGATCACCCGGTCCGACACCCGATACTGCCGGACCGCCCCCCACGCGCCCACGAGCACGCCGATCACGGTTCCCAGCACCGAGCCGATCACCAACAACCGCAGGCTCACGCCAATCCGCCGCCACAACTCGTCGGAAACTTCTTGGCCGTTGACGGTCGTGCCGAAGTTGCCGCGCACCGCGCCGGACACCCAGTGGGCGTAGCGCAGTGGCACCGGTTTATCCAGATCAAGTTCGGCGGCCTTGGCGTCGATCACGGCCTGCGGCGGACGCGGGTTGCGCTGCAGCAGGCTGTTCAGCGGGGTGAACGTCAACGACGTCAGGGTGAATGTCAAAAACGATGCCAGGGCCAACAGCACAATGTAGTTGAGCAGCCGACGCGCCAGGAACCGCGTCATCGGCGGTGCCCGGGCGGTCGGTGCATGCAGCACAGGGTAGTGCGGCGGCTGCCGCTACCATCGCTACGACCCGACCATCACAGAAATTCAGGAGGCCGCCGTGAGCGTCACCGACCAGTACCTGGCCAATAACGCCGATTATGCGAAAACCTTCACCGGCCCGCTACCGCTGCCGCCGAGCAAGCATGTGGCCGTGGTCGCGTGCATGGACGCCCGGATGAATGTCTACGGCATCCTCGGCCTGGCCGAGGGCGAGGCACACGTGATCCGCAATGCCGGCGGTGTGGTCACCGATGATGAGATCCGCTCACTGGCCATCAGCCAGCGACTGCTGGGCACCCGCGAGATCATCCTTATCCACCACACCGACTGCGGAATGCTGACCTTCACCGACGACGACTTCAAACGCGACATCCAGAGCGAGACCGGCATCAAGCCCGAGTGGGCAGCCGAGGCGTTCCCCGATGTGGAGGAGGACGTCCGTCAGTCGCTGCGACGCATCGAGAACAGTCCGTTCGTCGTCAAGCACACCTCGCTGCGTGGGTTTGTCTTCGACGTCGCGACCGGCAAGCTCAGCGAGGTCACGCTGTAGAGGAGGTCACACTCCAGGACCAGGTCACGCCGGAGGCAGCCGTCGCGGGTTGTTGACACCGCCGAGGTTGTTTGGCTACCGTTCCTCATCCGGGTAAATCCGGTAAAAAGTACCGACTTTATGAGGAAACGATGGCGAGTCCTGTGGCCGAGGCGCCCAAAGCCCGGCGCTACGAGCTGAGTCAGTTGCGGTCTCTGGAGGCTGAGGCGATCCATATCATCCGCGAGGTCGCGGCCGAGTTCGAGCGCCCGGTGCTGCTGTTCTCCGGCGGCAAGGACTCGATCGTGATGCTGCACCTGGCGATCAAGGCGTTCGCGCCGGGCCGGCTGCCGTTTCCGGTGATGCACGTCGACACCGGGCACAACTTCGACGAGGTGATCGCCACCCGCGATGAACTCGTCGCCCGCCACGGAGTCCGGTTGGTGGTGGCCAGCGTGCAGCAGGACATCGACGCCGGCCGGGTGGTGGACAACGGGCCGTCGCGCAACCCGCTGCAAACCGTCACGCTGCTCCGCGCCATCCGGGAGAACAAATTCGATGCCGCGTTCGGCGGGGCGCGCCGCGATGAGGAGAAGGCCCGCGCCAAGGAGCGGGTGTTCAGCTTCCGTGACGAGTTCGGCCAGTGGGACCCCAAGGCGCAGCGGCCAGAGCTGTGGAACCTCTACAACGGCCGGCACCGTAGGGGCGAGCACATCCGGGTGTTCCCGTTGTCGAACTGGACTGAGTACGACATCTGGGCCTATATCGGCGCCGAAAGCATTCCGCTGCCCGGCATCTACTACGCGCATATCCGTCCGGTGTTCCGCCGCGACGGCATGCTGCTGGCCGTGCACGAGTTCATGGCGCCGAACGTGGGCGAGGAGGTGTTCGAGACCTCGGTGCGGTTCCGCACCGTCGGTGACGTCACCTGCACCGGCTGCGTGGCGTCAGTCGCGGTCACTGTCGAGGAGGTCATCGCCGAGACCGCGCTATCGCGGCTCACCGAGCGCGGTGCCACCCGGGCCGACGATCGCATCTCCGAGGCCGGGATGGAAGACCGCAAGCGGGAGGGCTATTTCTGATGATCGAAACCACGGCCCGGGTCGCCTCCGGACAAACTCTGTTGCGGCTGGCTACCGCCGGTTCGGTCGACGACGGCAAATCCACCCTGATCGGCCGGCTGCTCTATGACTCCAAGGCCGTGATGGAGGATCAACTGGCGGCCGTGGAACGAACTTCGCGGGAACGCGGGAACGAATACACCGACCTCGCGCTGGTGACCGACGGGCTGCGCTCCGAGCGCGAGCAGGGCATCACGATCGACGTGGCCTACCGCTACTTCGCCACGGCCAACCGGAAATTCATCATCGCCGACACCCCGGGGCACCTGCAGTACACCCGCAACATGGTCACCGGCGCCTCGACCGCGCAGCTGGTGATCGTTCTCGTCGACGCCCGCCACGGTCTGCTCGAACAATCCCGGCGACACGCCTTCCTGGCCTCGCTGCTCGGGGTGCAGCACATCGTTCTGGCGGTTAACAAGATGGATCTCATCGACTGGGATCAGGAGCGCTACAACTGGATTCGCGATGAGTTCCACGCGTTCGCCGCCCGGCTGGATATTCACGACGTCACCACCATCCCCATCTCGGCGCTGCACGGCGACAACGTGGTGACCAAGAGCGATAAGGCATCCTGGTACGACGGACCACCACTGCTGAGTCATCTGGAGGACGTCTACATCGCCGGCGACCGCAACCTGGTGGACGTCCGGTTCCCGGTGCAGTACGTCATCCGCCCGCAGACCCGTGAGCACGCCGACCATCGCAGCTACGCCGGCACCGTGGCCAGCGGCATCATGCGTCCCGGCGACGAGGTGGTGGTGCTGCCCAGCGGCAAGATCACCCGCATCACCGCTATCGACGGGCCGGAAGGCCCTGTGGCCGAAGCGTTTCCGCCGATGGCGGTGTCGATCGGCCTGGCCGATGACATCGACATCTCCCGCGGCGATCTGATTGCGCGCCCGCAGAACCAGCCTGCCGCCTCCACCGAGTTCGACGCCATGGTGTGCTGGATGGCCGACGAGGCCGCGCTGGAACCCGGCCGGGACTATGTCATCAAGCAGACCACCCGCACCACCAGGGTGCGGGTCACCGGTCTGGACTACCGCCTCGACGTCAACACCCTGCACCGCGACAAGAGCGCAACGGCGCTGAAGCTCAACGAACTCGGACGGGTCAGCCTGCGCACCCAGGTGCCCCTGCTGCTCGACGAATACACCCGCAATGCGGCCACCGGATCGTTCATCCTGATCGACCCGGAGACCAATGTGACGGTCGCGGCCGGCATGGTGCGCGACACCGCGCCGGTGGCCACCCGTGCTGCCACCCCGAACACGGTGCGACACCAGTCACTGGTGACGGCGGGGGAGCGGCTGACCAAGGGGCGCACGGTGTGGTTCACCGGCCTGTCGGGGTCGGGCAAATCCTCCATTGCCGTACTGGCTGAGCAGACGCTGCTCGAACACGGTTGTTCCGCTTACATTCTCGACGGAGACAATCTGCGCCACGGCCTCAATGCTGATCTCGGCTTCACGATGGCCGACCGGGCCGAAAACCTGCGTCGGCTGGCACATGTGGCCACCCTGATGGCCGATGCCGGGCTGACCGTGCTGGTGCCCGCGATCAGCCCGTTGGAGGAACACCGCGAGTTGGCCCGAAAGGTGCACTCGGAGGCGGGGATCGAGTTCTTCGAGGTGTTCGTCGACACCCCGCTGGCGGACTGCGAACTGCGTGACCCCAAAGGTCTGTACGCCCGTGCCCGCGCCGGTGAGATCACTCACTTCACCGGCATCGACAGTCCGTATCAACGGCCCAAGAATCCGGACCTGCGGCTCACCCCGGATCACACCGCGGCGGAACTCGCCCAGCAGGTGATCGAACTGCTGGATGTCCCGGTATGAACCACCCGGTCGGGAACGACCACGAGTTGGCCGCGACACTGGCGACTCGGGCGGGCCGACTCCTACTTGACGTACGAGCCGAATTCGCCGACGCTGCCGCTGAGGAACGCAAGGCCGCCGGAGATCGGCGTTCGCACGACTTCCTGATGGAACAGCTTGCGGCAGCCTGTCCCGGTGACGCGGTGCTCTCCGAGGAGGGCGCAGATGACCCCGTCCGACTGCGATCGGATCGGGTCTGGATCGTCGACCCGGTCGACGGCACCCGAGAGTTCTCCGAACTCGGCCGCGAGGACTGGGCCGTGCACGTCGCGTTGTGGTCGGGTGGTCGGCTCATTGCCGGCGCGGTCGCCCTGCCGGCTCAGGGTGTCACGTTGGCGACGCCTGAGGTACCGGCGCCGCCCCCGGCTCCGGCGGTGCCGCGCATCGTGGTGTCGCGCACCCGCCCGCCCGCGGTCGCGCTACGCGTGCGGGACGCGTTGGGCGGGGCCCTGCTGGAAATGGGTTCGGCGGGGGCGAAGGTCGCGGCTGTGGTGCTGGGCCACGCCGAGGTGTACGTGCATGCCGGGGGCCAGTACGAGTGGGATTCCGCGGCCCCGGTCGCCGTCGCCCGCGCGGCCGGACTGCACACCTCGCGGATCGACGGCTCGCCACTGCGCTACAACCAGGCCGATCTGCTACTGCCCGATCTGCTGGTGTGCCGACCGGAATACGCCCAGGCGGTGCTGGCTGCGCTGAGGTAGGCCATCGGGGCGTCTGTCGGCGCTGTGCCCTGGCGGCATTTGTTGAGCGGCATTTGCTGAGAACTGGCAATCGGGTACCAGTTTTCGTACAGAATCCCAAGTTCATGCTTCCCGTCCACCGTCGGATCAACGGATGCTGGCGCGCCGGGCAGGATCGTTGCCCTCAGGTTTGTCGAGGCGCCCTGAAGACTCCGTGAAGTGGTCACTTCGAGTCTGGCGGCGTTTCGCCACAGCAGGGCCGAAGGAGCCGAAAGCAACTTCTTCAGCGAATAGCTTTGCGCTCAGTCTGCTCTCAGGTACTGTCAGCACGTCAGTGTTAACTGCTTACCAAAGGACTTTCCGTGCAAATCTCTCTTCGTTCTCATTTGATCGCGGGTACTGCCGCGGTTGTCGGCGCGGGTGCTATTGCTATCAACCCGGTTATGGGTGCTCAGCTCAGCCTGCCGTCGATCAATGTGCCGGCGGCTGCGCAGGTTGCGTTGGCTGCTTTTGACAGCCCGTTGGCGCAGCTGTTCGCCACCCTCGATCTGGCCAATAACTATCTGCTCGATTCGGCGAGCAATCCGTCGGTGGCGGCGAACTGGCCGTATGCCGGTTTCGGCACCACCTTCGGTGTTCCGCCGACCAACTATCCGTTGCTGCCGGCCGCTCTGAATTCGGCCGAGCTGGGTGGGTATTCGTCGGTGGGTGTGGTGTCGCAGTTCATCGATGATGCGCTGCCGATCATCTCCCAGTTGGGCTATAACGGCCTGAACTACCTCAATATCACCGGTAACGCTCTGTTCACGTCGGGCGCGGTGTTGACCCAGTCGGTGTGGACCGCGGTCGGTCAGTTGCTGATGGGTAATATCCCGGGTGCGTTGGCGGCGATTTCCACGGCGATCAGCACTGCGGGTTCCGCACTGCTGGCCGCGGGTGGCTATGTGCTCAACAGCGTGATCGCCAAGGCGTCGGCCGTGATCAACACCGTGGTCGGTTCGGCGGGGCAGGTGCTCACGGTGGCTGCGGCGCAGGCTGCGGTGGTGATTGCCGCAACGTCCGCGGTGGTCACCAATACGGTGGCGGCGCTGGGCAGTGGAGATATCGAGGGTGCGTGGAATGCTGCGGTTGACGGCCTGCTGGGTCCGTCGGGTATTCCGGGTACGTTGCTGAACCTGTCCATTGGTGCGGGTATCCAGACCGGTGCGATCGTGACACCGGATGCTGCGGGTATCGCGGCGGTCTTCGTGCCCAGTACGCGCACCGTTCTTCAGGCGTTGGGCAATGCGATCGTGACGGATCTGCAGGTGAGCCCGGCCGCCGCGGCGGCTGCGCCGTCGGCGGCTGCTGCGCGTTCGGCGGCTGCTACTGAGGCGGCTCCTGCTGCTGAGGCGGCTGCCGGTGACAGCAGTGCTGCTGCTACCGGCTCGGCTCCGGCCGAGAAGCCGGCCGCGCACCGCGCGGCCCGCAAGGCCGCCAAGGCAGCCGGCTAAATCGCAGTACAACGCTAGATCTCGGTACGACACGGTGCCCCTCCTCGCTGCGAGGAGGGGCACCGTGCTGTGTGCACCCGTGGGAAGCAACACCGGCACGGTTGGCAGCGCGGCCGGCGGGGCCCGGGCAAACGTCTCGCCGGCCGGTGCCTTTCTCACAGGAATCGCCTCGAGACCGCGGCAAATTCTCAGGTTGATGCTCACGGCTGCGTGAGCCTGCGGCGTTAAAGTGTGATTGCCACGCCTGATCAGCGGTTGCTAGAAACATGCTCTGATCATTAGTTATTAGCCTAAAAGCAGGCTGAGCGTAGTGGGACGTTTGGGGCTAAAGTAAATTCTTACGATTTACCACTTGCGCTCAGGTTTCTCTCAGGTAGTCTCAGGGAATCAGGTAACAACTGCTCACTTGGAGGAATCATCATGCAAATCTCTCTTCGTTCTCATTTGATCGCGGGTACTGCCGCGGTTGTCGGCGCGGGTGCTATTGCTATCAACCCGGTTATGGGTGCTCAGCTCAGCCTGCCGTCGATCAATGTGCCGGCGGCTGCGCAGGTTGCGTTGGCTGCTTTTGACAGCCCGTTGGCGCAGCTGTTCGCCACCCTCGATCTGGCCAATAACTATCTGCTCGATTCGGCGAGCAATCCGTCGGTGGCGGCGAACTGGCCGTATGCCGGTTTCGGCACCACCTTCGGTGTTCCGCCGACCAACTATCCGTTGCTGCCGGCCGCTCTGAATTCGGCCGAGCTGGGTGGGTATTCGTCGGTGGGTGTGGTGTCGCAGTTCATCGATGATGCGCTGCCGATCATCTCCCAGTTGGGCTATAACGGCCTGAACTACCTCAATATCACCGGTAACGCTCTGTTCACGTCGGGCGCGGTGTTGACCCAGTCGGTGTGGACCGCGGTCGGTCAGTTGCTGATGGGTAATATCCCGGGTGCGTTGGCGGCGATTTCCACGGCGATCAGCACTGCGGGTTCCGCACTGCTGGCCGCGGGTGGCTATGTGCTCAACAGCGTGATCGCCAAGGCGTCGGCCGTGATCAACACCGTGGTCGGTTCGGCGGGGCAGGTGCTCACGGTGGCTGCGGCGCAGGCTGCGGTGGTGATTGCCGCAACGTCCGCGGTGGTCACCAATACGGTGGCGGCGCTGGGCAGTGGAGATATCGAGGGTGCGTGGAATGCTGCGGTTGACGGCCTGCTGGGTCCGTCGGGTATTCCGGGTACGTTGCTGAACCTGTCCATTGGTGCGGGTATCCAGACCGGTGCGATCGTGACACCGGATGCTGCGGGTATCGCGGCGGTCTTCGTGCCCAGTACGCGCACCGTTCTTCAGGCGTTGGGCAATGCGATCGTGACGGATCTGCAGGTGAGCCCGGCCGCCGCGGCGGCTGCGCCGTCGGCGGCTGCTGCGCGTTCGGCGGCTGCTACTGAGGCGGCTCCTGCTGCTGAGGCGGCTGCCGGTGACAGCAGTGCTGCTGCTACCGGCTCGGCTCCGGCCGAGAAGCCGGCCGCGCACCGCGCGGCCCGCAAGGCCGCCAAGGCAGCCGGCACCGAATAAGCAGTAGACGAGCGGGGTGCCCCTCCTTCGATCTCTGAGGGAGGGGCACCCCGATCGAACAACCCGCAGAGGCCCGGCGGTGGCGTACTTCTCAGTTTTTTCTCAGGTATGATGGCGGCGGAAGGTGGTGAGACACGTGCGCAGGGTTCTAGGTCCGATTTTGTCGACCGGGGTGGCCCTGGTGGTTGCCGGCGTTGTCGTCGCCAACCCCATCATCGCGCCGCGGGCCGACATTCAGATCCCCGCGGTGAAGCTGTCGGCCGGCAATGACGAGACCGGCGGCATGCTGAATCAGGCCTTCCTTGATGCGATTGCCCCCACACCGTCCGAGTCGGACAACCCCTTCTCGGTGCTCAAGCAGCTGATTACCTCATTGGCCGTCGATGCCACCTCGGTGGGCAAGAACGCGATCGTTGACGCCTTCGTGGCCGGCGTCGCCGCGGTGTCCCAGCCTGAGCTGACCGCAGCCACCGTCCCCTACATTGGCCCGCCGTTTGACCTTCCTGTCCTGACCGAGCCACCGGTGACCGGTTTGGACCCCTCAGCTTTTGCCTCCGCGGTTCCCCAGGCATCCGCCATGCTGTCCCAGACCACTTCGTTGGTCGCGGATGCTGTGGCTCCGGTTCTCCGGGACTTGGTGACCAGCCTGGTGGCAGACGCCGGGTATGTGGGGGACGGACTGGTCGCGGCCGCCTTCGCGGCCGGCACGCTGGTCGCATCGGAGCCAAGGCTGATTGCCAACACCCTGGTCGCGTTGGTCAGGGGCGACCTCAGTGGCGCGCTGGAGAACGCCGTCAGGGCGGTTGTCGCCCCGCTGGCGCCGCCGACGATCATCCTCGGCGCGGTGCGAACCATCATTGAATCGCATCTTGCCCAGCTGTCCGGAATGATCGCGGCCTTGACGACCGCGCCGCCCGCAAACGGGGCGCCGGCGATCACTCCGAAGGGCAACGGGAGCACCCCGGCGACTAACCTGACCGACCGCCGGGACCGCCATAATCTCGGCGAGGCACAGCTCGTGCCCGTGCCCTCGGCCGCGTTGGTTCGTCGCCCGGCTGCCCGTGTCGGCATTGTCGGGGCGCAAGCCAACACCGGCGGCACCCCGGAGGCGACTACCTCCCCCGGTGTTAATTCCCCCGGCGTCACTGGGGCCGCCCGAGACGCCATCAAGGCCATCAGCGACCAAGCCGGTGCTGCCGTTGCCGGCGTTTCCGACACCGTCGGCAAGATGGCCACACAGGCCAGGGCCGGCCGGGTCGCCGCCGCAGGCGACAGCCGCTAGCGTCCATCATCACGGTCGGGCGTTCATCGCGGACCCGGTCAATGGCAGAATCCGCAGCATGCGGATGTCGGCGAAGGCGGAGTACGCCGTCCGCGCCATGATCCAGCTCGCATCGACACCGCCGGGTGTTGTGGTCAAGACCGACGATCTAGCCAACGCCCAGGGCATTCCCGCGCAGTTTCTGGTCGACATCCTCTCGGACCTACGCGCCGATCGCCTCGTGCGCAGCCACCGCGGACGTGATGGCGGCTACGAACTGGGTCTGTCTGCCGAGCAGATCAGCATCGCCGATGTGCTGCGCTGCATTGACGGGCCGCTGGCCAGCGTGCGGGATATCGGCCTGGGCGATCTGCCCTACTCCGGACCCACCGCGGCGCTGACCGACGTGTGGCGGGCGCTGCGGGCCAGCATGCGCGCGGTTCTGGAGAAAACCACCCTTGCCGACGTCGCAGGCGGCACGCTGCCCGACCATGTCACGCAGATGGCCGACGACTACATCCGGCAGGAAGACCACCGCGGACGTCACAGTGGTTGAGAGCCCGGTGGCACCTACCCGGGTGGAGATACTCGGTGGTATCGGACCCAACTGGTTCGCCTCGGTCATGGGCACCGGCATTGTGGCCAACGCCGGTGCCACGCTGCCGGTTCATCTTCCGGGCCTGCCCGCGTTCACCCGCGCGGTGTGGGTGATCGCCGCGCTGATGCTGGTCGTGTTGCTGGCCGTGGTGGGTGGCCACTGGCTGCGCCACCCGACGTCGGCACGCAGCCACGCCCGCAACCCGCAGATGGCGCACTTCTACGGCGCCGCACCGATGGCACTGCTGACGGTGGCATCCGGTGCCGTCCTGGTGGGCGCTGATCTCATCGGAGGGCGCGCGGCGGTCGAACTCGCCTGGGCGCTCTGGGCGGCGGGCACGGTGGGCGGACTGTTCACCGCCGTCAGCATCCCGTATCTGATGTTCACCCAGCACTCCGTGGAACCGGATGCCGCGTTCGGCGGTTGGCTGATGCCGGTGGTCCCGCCGATGGTCGCCGCAGCCACCGGCGCACTGCTGATTCCGCATATGCCGGCCGGGGTCGGCCGGCAGACCATGTTCTACGGCTGCTATGCGATGTTCGGGTTGGCATTGGTGGCGTCCTTCATCATCATCTCGATGATCTGGAGCCGGCTGGCGCTATACGGAACCTCCGGCACCGCGCGGGTGCCGACGCTGTGGATCGTGCTCGGCCCGCTGGGCCAATCCATCACGGCGGCAGGGCTTCTCGGTCTCAACGCGGCAATGGCCGTCGAACCCGATATCGCGGCGGCCATGAACTCGTTCGCAATTTTGTTCGGTGTGCCGGTGTGGGGATTTGCGGTGCTGTGGATCGCGCTGGCGACCGCGCTGACTGTGCGCACACTGCGGCGCGGCATGCCGTTCGCACTGACCTGGTGGAGCCTGACCTTCCCGGTGGGCACCTTCGTGACCGGCACCACGCAGCTGGCCGTGCACACCGGATTGCCGGCTTTCGCCGTCGCCGCGGTGATCGCCTATCTCGGCCTGCTCGGCACCTGGCTGCTGGTCGCGGCCCGCACCGCGCGCGGCAGCCTGCACGGCAACCTGCTGGCACCGCCGAAGTCGGCCGGACCGATCCGGGCGAGGAAGGATCCGGCGCGGTAGCCGATGGCGCGTCGGGTACGGCGTGCCACAATCGCGGACGTGCAGATAGGCATGAGCATGCCCGTGATGGAGCCCGATCTCGATGCGACCGTGCTGCAGCAGTGGGCGCAGGCAATAGACGAGGGTCCGTTCTCATCCCTGTGCTGGGGGGAGCGCATCGCCTTCGGTAACCCCGAATCGCTGACCCTGCTCGGAGCGCTGGCGGCCTGGACGCAGCGGGTACCGCTCATCACGACGGTGGTGGTTCCGCAGCTGCACGACCCGGTACTGCTGGCCAAGTCGCTGGCCACCGGCGACATGCTGTGCGGTGGCCGGCTCACCGTCGGCGTGGGGGTGGGCGGCCGCCAAGAGGACTACCTGGCCGTCGGCGCCGATCCCTCGACTCAGACCATGCGGGATATGGCGCACCGGGTCGAGATCATGAAACGAGTGTGGGCGAGCGAGAAGATCACCGACTCCGTTGCGCCGGTCGGTCCGGCACCGGTGCACCCCGGCGGGCCCCGGCTGTTGGTGGGCACCATCGGGCCGAAGACATTGCGCAGCGCCGCATCATGGGCCGACGGTCTCGCCGGCATCACGCTGGATCTCGACGTCGCCAAACAGGATGAGCTGTTCGAGGTCGGTCGCACCGCATGGGCGCAGGCGTGCAAGCCGGCACCGCACCTGGCCACCTCGTTCTGGTTCGCTCTCGGCGACCCGGTCGGCTCCCGCGCCCAGATTCACCGCCATCTGCGCCACTACATGAACTGGATCCCCACCGAGTACGTCGATGCGATGGCGCCGGGCACCGGCTTCGCCGGCACCGAGGATGACCTTGCGCGGGTGCTGGGTGAGTTCGCCGCCATCGGCACCAGCGAGATCCACCTGATTCCGACCAGTTCCGACCTCGACCAGTTGCGCCGCGTGGCTGACGTCGTCGCAGACTTTGACACCGGCCCTAATGCGAGGACATCACCATGACGCAGTCGTACGGCAACTACCAGCTGGAGATCTACTTCCAAGGACTCAATGGCGTGCTGCCCGGCCTGCCGATGTCCTTCGGTGAACTCGAAAGCCGCGCGCAGCAGGCCCTGTCACCGTCGATCTGGTCCTATGTGGCCGGGGGTGCAGGCGACGAGCGCACCCAGCGCGCCAATGTCACCGCGTTCGATCAGTGGGGCCTGATTCCCCGCATGCTCGTCGGAGCCACCGAACGCGATATGTCGGTGGAACTCTGGGGGCGACGCTGGCCCGCGGTTTTCATGGCGCCCGTCGGGGTGATCGGCCTGTGCACCCCTGACCGGCACGGCGATCTCGCCGCCGCCCGCGCCGCCGCGCGCACCGGTGTGCCGCTGTGCGTGTCGACGCTCACCATGGATCCGCTGGAGGATGTCGCGGCCGAATTCGGTGACACCCCGGGGCTTTTTCAGCTCTACACCCCCACCGATCGTGAGCTTGCCGAAAGTCTGGTGCACCGCGCCGAGGCTGCCGGTTACGCGGGAATCGTGGTGACACTGGACACCTGGATCCCCGGCTGGCGGCCCCGCGATCTTTCGACCGCGAATTTCCCCCAACTGCGCGGGCTGTGCCTGGCCAACTACATCAGCGATCCGCACTTCCGTGCGAAGGTCGACGCCGATATCGACGCCGACCCGCGCGCCGCGGTGCCGCACTGGATCAGCGTCTTCGGAAATTCACTGACGTGGAACGACATCCCGTGGCTGCGCTCGATCACCACACTTCCACTGATCCTCAAAGGCATCTGCCATCCCGACGATGCCCGGCGCGCGATCGACGCCGGGGTGGACGGTATCTACTGCTCCAACCACGGCGGCCGCCAGGCCAACGGCGGACTGCCGGCTATCGACTGCCTGCCCGAGGTGGTGGCCGCGGCCGGTGAGATTCCGGTGCTGTTCGACTCCGGCATCCGCTCCGGCGCCGACGTCATCAAGGCGCTGGCGTTGGGAGCCAAGGCGGTCGGCATCGGGCGCCCCTACGCCTACGGCGCGGCATTGGCCGGAACCGACGGGATCGTCCACGTGCTGCGGTCCATCCTGGCTGAAGCCGATCTGATCATGGCGGTCGATGGCTATCCCACGCTGAAAGATCTGACCCCGGAGGCATTGCGGCGCGTGCAACGATAAAGCCGTGCAACGATAAAACGATGCCGAAACCATCGACCACGGTCAGCCGCCTCGACGAGAAGCAGAGCACCTCGCGCGCCCAGCTCGACGAGCTGCTCGACAGCACACCGCTGGCCACCGTCGCCTTCGTCCGTGATGGGCACCCGGTTGCGCTACCGATCGGGTTCACGCGTATCGCCGACGAAGTCGTCCTCCACGGATCGACCGGATCGCCGTGGTTGCGCCAACTCGCCGGCGGTACATCCGCGGCGGTCTCGATCACGACGCTCAACGGTGTACTGGTGGCGCGCAGCGGGTTCGAATCGTCGTTCCACTACCGCAGCGCGGTGTTATTCGGGACGTTCGAGGACGTGGTCGACGACAAAGTTCGCTACCTGGAACTGGTGACCGACACCTTCATCCCCGGTCGCGTCGCCGAACTGCGGGCCAGCAACCGAAAGGAAATCGCCGCCACCACGGTGCTGCGGATGCCGATCACGACAGACAACTGGTCGCTGAAGATCAGCGATGGCTGGCCCGAGGACCCCGACGAGGACGTCGCTGCCGGGGCGTGGGCGGGTGTGGTGCCATTGACCACGATCTACGGCGAGCCGCGTCGGGCACCGGACTGCGACGAGGCGATCCCGGTGCCCGACTCGGTGCGGCAGTTGTCCGGAGCGCTGACCAACCGGCGGCGCTAGCGCTCAGCGGCGTCGGGTCCAGGGCCCGAAAAATCGCCGCATCAACATGCGGAAGTCCTCCGGGAAAGCCATGTCCTCGCGCGG
>NZ_JAEMSG010000119.1 GCF_016462945.1 Mycolicibacterium sp.
CGGGGGATGGCGGGGGACCGCGTGGCCGTGGGCGCTAGTGAGTCGCTGAGCCCACTGCGTCGCTCAGGGCGGTGAACCCGCCGGAGTGCAGGCGTGCGGCGATACCGTCGTGAATCTGCTTGGCCCACATACCTCCGCCGTAGACGAACCCGGTGTAACCCTGAAGCAGGGACGCCCCCGCCGTGATGCGCTCCCAGGCGTCGGTGGCGCTTTCGATTCCGCCGACACTGATCAGCACCTGGGTGTCTCCGACGCGCGCGTACAACCGGCGCAGCACCTCCAGTGCCCGCCGTGCCACCGGTGGGCCGGAGATCCCGCCCGGCCCGAGTTCGTCGACGCCCGGGGTATGCAGACCGGATCGCGAGACCGTGGTGTTGGTGGCGACGATTCCGGCCAGACCCATCTCGACCGCCAGGTCCGCGACGGCATCGACGTCGGCATCGGAGAGGTCGGGGGCGATTTTCACCAGCACCGGTGTGTGCGTCTCGGCAAGCACCGCGGCCAGGATTGGCCGCAATGACTCGACAGCCTGCAGGTCGCGCAGACCGGGGGTGTTGGGGGAGCTGACGTTGACCACCAGATAGGCCGCCAGCGGTCCCAGCAGTCTGGCACTCGCGGCGTAGTCCTGCGCGGCCTCTTCCGGCGGCGTCACCTTGGACTTGCCGATATTGACACCGATCGGAACGTCCGCGCGGTGGCGGGCAAGTCGCAATGCCAACTGTCCGGCGCCGTGGTTGTTGAAGCCCATCCTATTGAGCAGAGCGCGGTCGGCCGATAACCGGAACAGCCGTGGCGCAGGGTTGCCCAGCTGGGCACTGGCGGTCACCGTGCCGACTTCGGCATAGCCGAATCCCAGTGCGCCCCAGGTGTTCAGGCCCATACCGTCCTTGTCGAAACCGGCGGCCAGGCCGAGCGGACCCGGGAAGCGCACCCCGAACACCGTGCTCGCCAGTATCGGGTCGCGCGGCGCAAGTACCCGGCGCAGCGGTCTCCGGGTGGCTTCGTTGGCGGTGGCCCCGCGCAGTGCGCCGAACACCAGGTGGTGGATACGCTCCGGCGGTGCCAGAAACAGCGCCCGACGCACCGCGTCGTAGATCACGGGCCCGGCTGATCGGTCGGTTGCGGATTGGCAATTCGAGACTTCTTACGCCGCAATAGAACACGTCTGCTGCCATCGGTATAGAGCCGAACCCTGGACAGCTCCCAGCCGCGGTACTCGGCCTCAATGGACAACCGCGTTGACGCGCTGACGCGGGTCACCTCGGGCGGCAGTCGCAGCGGAATCCATTCATACTCATCGGAGAGTTCGACCTCCCAGGCAGCGGGCATACGCCCCCGATGTGGTGCGCTCACCGCGCACCGGCCGCGTTGGGGATTATCTGCACACCATCGCCGGAACCCGACACCACGTAGAGGGTGCCGGAGTCTTGGTCGAGAGCCAGCGAGTTCGGTTGCCGCACGGTCGGATAACGCACCTTCTCCACAGGTATGCCAGTGGCCAGATCGTAGCCAATCACCGTGTTGGTGGCGGTCTGGGAAACCCACACCAGGGTCCTCGAACCGGCCAGCCCATAGGGCGAATCGGGCACCGGATACCCCTGCCGTTCGATCAGCGGGTCGGCCCCGAACACCAGCAATTGCCCACCGCGGGTATCGGCCACCAGTACCCGGCCCGCCGGGTCGGCGGTAATGGTCGTCGCGCCGAGGCCGGCCCGCAACGCCTGCTGAGGCGAACCCTGTGCGTTCAATGCGGTCACCGAGGTCTGACCGCGGTCGAGGACCACGGCGGTGTCACCCTGGGTGACGATGCCATCGACCCGGGCGAAAATCTCGGAGGTGGCGGCGACCGTGAAGTCGGCCCCCAGCGTGTAGACGACGCCGTCGGCGCTGCCGAGCACCAGGCGGCCGTCGGCGCGCCGGGCGATGGCGGTGAAGTCGGTGGCGGTCTGACCGTCGATCAGCGTCGGCTTCACCGTGCCGGCGGCCAGGTCGACGCTGACGAATCCGCCCCGGGTGGATGCATACGCCACACCGCGATCGTCACCGGCGATCGCGGTGGCCCCACCGGGTAGCACCACCGTGCGCGGGGCGTCCCCGGGTCCGAAGATCGTCAGCGTTGCGGGTGACTGCGGGTTCGGCCCCGGCGTGAAGACCACCAGCGAGGCCAGAGCGGAATCGAAGATCGCAGACTGCGCAGGCGCGTTCAACGCCAGCACCTGGCCGGCCGGCGCGATCACCGCAGGCGGCGACACCGCGGCTCGGGCCGACTCGATGGTGGCCGGTGCGCTGCCCGTCAGCTTCGACGAGCATCCGCTGACCAGCAGCATCACCGCCAGCATCCCGCACACGGTGCTGCGCATCGCTCGATTCTAGGTCCCCGGCAATGAAGCACCCGACACCGCGCGAGTCCGCGTCGGGATTGCCGCCCCCGCGGGCGTAACCGGCGTTATGGTGTCGCCATGACGCCGGCCGCCGCCCCGCATCCCGAGGGCGCCGAGTTCGTCGCCGAGTTCGTCATTGAGGACATCACCACCGGTGTGTTCGCCAGCGGGTTCGGCCATCTCGGTGACGGCCGTAGCTTTTCCTTCCGTGTTCATCGCGGCCAGTTGCTCGTCGAGATTTACCGCCCGCGACTGGCCGGACCGGTGCCTGCGCCCGAGGATGTGGTCGCCGGCGCGAGTCGAAGCCTCACCGATCTTGATGTCGACGATGCGCGCAGCCTTTCGGCGGCAGTACGTGACGCAATCGCCGAGGCCGCGCCGGTGCCGCGCCCGGCACGCTGAATTCCAGCCGGGTACGGTTCTCGGCGTGGATGGGACGGCAATGTCGTGGCTGCAGGTGGTGGTGTTGTCGATTGTCCAGGGCCTGACCGAGTTCCTCCCTATCTCGTCGTCGGCCCATCTGGCGATCGTGTCCCGGGTCTTCTTCGCCGGGGATGCCGGCGCTTCATTCACCGCGGTTTCCCAACTCGGCACCGAAGCCGCGGTTGTCGTCTACTTCGGCCGCGATATCGCCCGGATCCTGAAGGCCTGGTTCAGTGGGCTGTTCAATGCGACCAACCGCAACAATGTCGATTACCGGATGGGCTGGTACGTCATCATCGGCACCATCCCGATCGGTGTGCTGGGGATTCTGTTCAAAGACACCATCCGGTCGGGTGCACGCAACCTGTGGGTGATCGCCACCGCGATGCTGGTGTTCTCGGCCGTGATCGCCGCTGCCGAGTACCTCGGCCGGCAGACCCGCCACGCTGAGCAACTCACCTGGCGCGACAGTCTGACCGTCGGCGTCACACAGTGCCTCGCGCTGGTGCCCGGGGTGTCGCGTTCGGGTGCCACCATCAGCGCCGGCCTCTTCCTCGGCCTGGATCGTCCACTGGCGGCGAGATTCGGATTCCTGCTAGCCATTCCGGCGGTGTTGGCGTCAGGGTTGTTCTCACTTCCCGACGCGTTCCACCCCGTCAGCGACGGAATGAGTGCGACGGGCGCGCAACTGACCGTTTCGGTGGTGATCACGTTCGTCGTTGGTCTGGCTGCAGTGGCATGGCTGCTGAGGTTCCTGACCCACCACGCGATGTACTGGTTCGTCGGCTATCGGGTGGCGCTGGCCCTGACCGTGATGGCGCTGCTGGTCAGCGGTAAGGTCGGCGCGTCGTGAGGACAACTGCGTGACTGTCATCCTGCTGCGCCACGGACGATCGGTGTCCAATACCGCGCACACGCTCGCCGGGCGCTCCGAAGGCGTCGAACTTGACGAGAAGGGCCTGGCTCAGGCAACTGAGTTGGTGGACCGGCTCGACGGACTGCCGATCAAGGCACTGGTGCGATCCCCGCTGCTGCGCTGCCGACTCACCCTTGAGCCGCTGGCGGCCGCACTGGGACTCGAGCCGCTGGTCGACGAGCGGCTTTCGGAGGTGGATTACGGCCAATGGACCGGCCGGCAACTCGGCGAACTGGTTAAAGAGCCGCTCTGGTCGGTTGTTCAGCAGCAGCCGAGTGCCGCGATCTTCCCTGACGGTGAGGGCCTGGCACAGGTGCAGGCGCGCGCGGTGGCCGCGGTGCGCGATCACGACCGCAGGCTGACCGAGGAGCACGGTGCCGACGTGCTCTGGGTGGCGTGCACCCACGGCGACGTGATCAAGTCTGTCGTCGCCGATGCGCTGGGCACCCACCTGGACAGTTTCCAGCGCATCACCGCCGACCCGGCATCGATGAGTGTGATCCGCTATACGCCCGCCCGCCCGTTCGTGGTGCACGTCAACCACACCGGCGCCCAACTCGCCTCCGCGCTCAAAGCGTCGGAGAAAGCCACCGACGGCGGCGATGACGCCGTGGTCGGCGGATCGACCGATTGACCGGCATGACCCGACCGGTATTTTGGGACTGATCATGGCCCGCGCAATCCACGTCTTCCGCACGCCCGACCGATTCGTCGCCGGGACCGTCGGTGAACCCGGAAACCGGACGTTCTATATCCAGGCAGTTCACGAGGCCCGGGTGATTTCGGTGAGCCTGGAGAAGCAGCAGGTGGCGATGTTGGCCGAGCGGATCAGCGCACTGCTGGTCGAGATCAACCGCCGGTTCGGGACACCGCTACCGCCGGAGACTGATGTCGACGATCTGGATCCGCTGATCAACCCGGTTGATGCGGAATTCCGGGTGGGCACCATGGGACTGGGCTGGGATGCCGAGGCCCAGAGTGTGGTGGTGGAACTGCTCGCCGTCTCCGACACCGAGTACGACGCCTCGGTCATCCTCGATGACTCCGAAGACGGACCCGACGCGGTCCGAGTGTTCCTGTCGCCGGATTCGGCACGTCAGTTCGCCACCCGATCGGATCGGGTCATCTCCGCCGGGCGCCCGCCCTGCCCGCTGTGCGACGAGCCACTGGACCCCGAGGGGCATTTCTGCATCCGCAGCAACGGCTATCAGCGCCTCGGGATAGCCGATGTCGAGGATGAGCCCGACTCATGACGGATACCGACGAGCGCCACGAAACGTTGCGCAGTGGCGAACTGAAGATCCTGGGTCGCATCCGATCAGCCAGCAACGCCACGTTCCTCTGCGAAGCACAGCGAGGCGACGACACAGTGCACTGCGTCTACAAGCCGGTTGCCGGAGAGCAGCCGCTGTGGGATTTTCCGGACGGCACCCTGGCCGGACGCGAGTACGGCGCCTTCGCAATCTCAGCGGCATTGGGCTGGAACATCGTGCCGCACACCATTATTCGGGATGGCCCGGCCGGTACCGGCATGCTCCAACTCTGGATTGAGCAACCCGATGACGATAATGAGGATCAGCCAAGCGGTCCTGACCTGGTGGACCTGTGCCCGGTCGATGCAGTTCCGGCGGGATACCTGTCGGCGGTGCGCGCCTACGACTACACCGGCGAGGAAGTGAGACTGGTGCACGCCGATAACCTGCGGCTTCGGCAGATGGCTGTCTTCGACGTGATCGTGAACAATGCCGACCGTAAAGGCGGTCACATCCTGAACGGCCTGGACGGCCAGGTGTACGGCGTCGATCACGGGCTGGCTCTGCACGTTCAGGACAAGCTGCGCACCGTGCTGTGGGGGTGGGCGGGCAAGCCGATCGACAATCAGACCCAGACCGACCTCACCAATCTGGAAAAGACCCTGGGCTCAGCACTGGGCTCGGAGTTGCGCGAGCACATCACCGCTGCGGAGTTGGCCGCGCTGCGGCGACGTGTGCGAGCCCTGCTTGACGACCCGGTGATGCCCAGTCCGGAGCGAAGTCGGCCGCTTCCCTGGCCTGCCTTCTAGCCGCCGGACCGGACAGGATATGAATCACTGGTGAGCAACCACCATGTGAACTTGACCCAGCAGGAGAATTCGTTGGTCGATGAGACCGCGCCCCACGCGCTGGAGCGACTGGACGAGAAGTCGTTGAAGGATCTGCAGAGTCGCCTTCGTACGGTGCGTGATAAAAACTTCAGCCTGCTGCGGCGCCAGGGTGCGGCACGGGTGGAGGCCGAGGGTGGCCGCGGCGCTGCGCAGCCGGCCAACGAACGCCGCGGCGACAAGGTGGACATTCTCGATGAGGCGCTGGCTCGGGTGAACGATCGCCTCAACGCGGTCCGCGACCCCGAATAGACCCGCCGCTTAGGCTGACGGTATGCCGCTGACCGGAGATTACGAACCCAGCACGATGGACTGGGCGCGCGAGAACGCCGAGTTGTACATGCAGTCCGGTGGCACCCAGGGCACCGAATTGCGGGGCAAGCCGGTCATCCTGCTGACCACGATCGGGGCCAAGTCCGGCAAGTTGCGCAAGACGCCGCTGATGCGGGTCGAACTCGACGGCGAGTACGCGGTGGTCGCCTCGCTCGGCGGGGCGCCGAAGAACCCGGTCTGGTACTTCAACATCGTCGCCCATCCCCGTGTCGAACTGCAGGACGGCACCGCAACCGGCGACTACGACGCCCGCGAAGTATTCGGCGACGAGAAGGCCCTCTGGTGGCAGCGGGCGGTCGCAGCGTACCCGGACTACGCGGATTACCAGCGGAAAACCGATCGCGCCATCCCGGTGTTCGTGTTGGCCCCGATTCACTGATTTCGGCCCGGCGATGGCACCATTAATCGGTGTCCGCCGAACTGAGCAATAAGCGCGTGTCGGGTCCGCTGTCCGCGGCCGACATCGATTCCGCTGCGCTGCGGATCGCCGACGTCGTGCTGCGCACCCCGCTGGAGTACAGCGATCGGCTCTCGGAGGTCACCGGCGCCAAGGTCTACCTCAAGCGCGAGGATCTTCAGAGCGTGCGGTCCTACAAGATTCGCGGCGCGTACAACCTGCTCAAACAGCTCAGCGCCGAAGAGTTGCGGGCCGGGGTGGTCTGTTCCTCTGCCGGCAACCACGCTCAGGGTTTTGCGCTGGCCTGCCGGTCCATGAAAGTCCACGGCCGCGTGTACGTCCCGGGCAAGACGCCCAAACAGAAACGCGACCGCATCCGCTATCACGGTGGTGACTTCATCGAGTTGATCGTCAGCGGCCGCACGTACGACGATGCCGCCGCGGCAGCACTCGATGATGTCGCCCGCACCGGCGCGACCCTGGTGCCGCCCTATGACGATCTGCGCACCATGGCCGGCCAGGGCACTATCGCCGTCGAGATCCTCGACCAACTCGGGTACGAGCCCGATCTGGTCGTCGTCGGCGTGGGCGGCGGCGGTTGCATCTCCGGTATCACTGCGTATCTGGCCGAGCGCACCACCACCACCGCGGTGCTGGGTGTCGAACCGGCCGGGGCGGCCTCAATGATGGCCGCGCTGGCCGCCGGTGGGCCGGTGACGCTCGATCACGTCGATCAGTTCGTCGACGGCGCGGCGGTGAAGCGGGCCGGTGTGCTGACCTATCAGGTGTTGGCCGCGGCAGGGGACATGGTGTCGGTCACCGTCGTCGACGAGGGCGCGGTGTGCACCGCGATGCTCGATCTATACCAGAGTGAGGGCATCATTGCCGAGCCGGCCGGCGCGCTAGCGGTAGCCGGTCTGCTGGAAGCTGGTGTCGCGCCGGGATCGACGGTGGTGTGCCTGATCGGGGGAGGGAACAACGACGTCTCCCGCTACGGCGAAGTGCTCGAGCGGTCGCTGGTGCATCTGGGCCTCAAGCACTACTTCCTGGTGGACTTTCCGCAGGAGCCGGGAGCGCTGCGACGGTTTCTCGACGAGGTGCTCGGTCCGAACGACGACATCACGCTGTTCGAATACGTCAAGCGCAACAACCGGGAGACGGGCGAAGCACTGGTCGGTATCGAACTCGGGTCCGCTGCCGGACTCGAAGGCCTACTCGCCCGGATGGCCAAGTCAGGTATGTACGTGGAAGCGCTGGAGCCGGGCTCGCCGGCCTACCGCTATTTGACTTAGGTTCGCACTCTCACGGGATGCCCCTGCCGAGGGTAGACCCCGCGCCAACCTGACCAATCAGGGTGTGCGGCTTCGCGCGTGCCGGTTCATTTGGCGTTCACAGGCTGTTGTTCGGGGCTTTGATCCTCGGTTGCTTGCCGTGTTTGGACCATCCCTAGTTTCATTCGCGGGTTGGGGCAAACGCAAGGGAGCAGTCGTGAATTCGTATGTAGCTCAGAATGTTTCGGCATCGACCACCACGAAGACTGGTAAGCGATCAGCGCGGCGTCGCCGCCAACCGTATGCCTGGCTGGGTGCCAGCGCTCTGGCGTTGGGTGTGGGTGTGGGTGTGGCGTTGGCCGGTGCCGGCACCGCCCACGCCGATGACAGCCCGTCGGCGGATTCGGCGAGGTCAGCGAAGGGTTCGACTTCGTCGGCCCCGGCCTCGCGCGGGTCTGTAC
>NZ_JAEMSG010000120.1 GCF_016462945.1 Mycolicibacterium sp.
CATCTGAACCCGGCGGTGACGGTCGCACTGGCCGCCTTCAAAGGCTTCCCGGCGCGAAAGATTTTGCCGTATATCGCCGCTCAGGTGCTCGGCGCGTTCGTCGGCGCCCTGCTGGTCCGGGTCGTCTACGCGGATGCGATTCGCCGCGTCGACGCCGGCCACACCAAGGCCACCCAGGGTATCTTTTCCACCTCGCCCGACATCGGCGTCTCGCTGCCGACGGCGTTTCTCGACCAGATCGTCGGCACCGCGATCCTGGTGATGGTGATCTTCGCGCTGACCAGTGCAGTCAACAATCCCCCGCTGGGCAATACCGCGCCGCTGTTCATCGGCCTGCTGGTGGTGGCCATCGGCCTGGGCTGGGGCTCGAACGCCGGCTACGCGATCAACCCCGCCCGGGACTTCGCTCCGCGGCTGGCCTCCTGGCTCACCGGCTACCACGACGCCTGGTTCTCGGCCAATGGCACCGAGCTCTACTTCTGGGTGCCGATCATCGCGCCGCTGATCGGCGGTCTGATCGGCGGGGCGCTGTTCGTGTACGGGATTGAAAAATTCCTGCCCGAAGCAATCACCCAACCCGACGAGGTCGGCGTCGTGAAGGCCACGCCGCTGCGTTGATTTTTCGGCCTGGTGGTATCAATCAGGTATCATCGGCGGCATGGGTATGACATTGCGGACCAACACAGAGCAATCGGATGCCCTGCGTCGACAGGCCGAGTCCGAGGGGCGTTCAATGCAAGCCGTCGCACTGGCGGCCATCGATGAGTACATCGCCCGACGGGCGCACTCGGCCAAGGTCGACGCAGTCCTGCATCGCGTGGTCGCCGAGGAGGCCGGAGTTCTGGAGCGCCTCAAAGACGCATGATCGAGTACCTAGACCTCGATGACCTGCTGAAGATTGCCCGGCACGCCGTCGCCGACGACGTTGCGGTTGGGGATTACGGATTGCTCGAGTCGGCACTGGCACGGCCCCGTGCGTCGGCATTCGGCAGCGACGCCTACCCGGATCTCTATCTGAAGGCCGCCGCACTATTTCAGTCCCTTGCGCGCAACCATGCCCTTGTCGACGGCAATAAACGCCTCGCCTGGACCGCCTGCCGAACATTTTTGGCCGTCAACGGTCAGTGGATCAGCGCGCCCGAGGATGACCGCTTCGACTTCGTCATCCGGGTAGCCACCGGTGCTCAGGGCGATATCAACGAAATCGCCGAGCAACTTCGGGCGTGGAGCTACCGGGAAGGCTGACGCTGAACGGGCGGCACTAATGCGGGATTTCGTCGTTTGTCGGGATGTAGCAGAATGCACCCATGAGCGAATCCCAGGTCACCATCAAAACCCTCACGGACGGTCCACTCGAGGTGGCGGGCGAGGTCGAGATCCTCGCCGCCGACGGCACCCTGATCAAACAGACCGAGAAGAGTTACCTGTGCCGGTGCGGGTTCTCGGAGAAGAAGCCGTTCTGCGACGGGGCCCACAAGCGTGAAGGTTTCACCGCTCCCTGATACGGGGACTAGACTGCCGACAACCGAACAGTCCTGCCGGGGGCAAACAACAGCGGGGCTGGTCACTACAGGAAGACAGGGACAGCCATGACATCTGGACGCATTACTCGTCAGATCGCTCTTCTCGCCGGCGGCGCCGCCCTCATCGGGATGGGGACCTTGACCGCGTGTAGCACGAAGGAAAAGGAAGCCCCGGCGACCAGCACACCGTCGACCACCTCTCAGGCTCCGGCCACCTCCGAAGCACCGGCGGGTACCCCCACCGAGAAGGCTGTCGCCCCGGCCGGCCCGTCGTTCTCACCGACGGTCAACCCCGCGCCGCCGGGTGCCGTCTGCAACAAGATCGTCAACGGTGTGTGCAGCCGCTGACCTATGACTGTGAGCACTGGGCATAGGACAGCGCTAGCGACTGTGCTGACAGCGGGGGCGATGGTGTGCGCACCGATCGCCTCCGCCGATCCGGCACCGAATTGGAACGGCTGGTACAAGATCTCCTTCCAGACGGACAAAAAGTCGGGCACCAGCATCGCAGCGAAGCAAGGCGAGGAGCCCTACACCGCCTGGTACAAGTTCGCGACGGACTGTTCGTCAGGATCGTGTGTGGCATCGGTCGTCGACGGACCCACACCCAAGGACAACGCGGCAAAGACAACGACATTCGACTGGACCGGAACGCAATGGTCGCGGACCAACAACTGGCGGTGGGACTGTGTGCTGCCGGACCGGACCATCACCTTCGATCCGGCGAGTTCGGTGACCACCTACAACCCGCAGCCCGATGGTTCGCTGACGGGGATGTTCGCCACCAATATCGGTAGCGGCGCCTGCCAGGGCACCGTCTACATCCCGCTGACCGCGGTCGCGGCCACGCCGGCCTAGCTCGCATGGGCGAGGTGGACTGGGAGAGGTTGAAGTCTGCCGCGGTCGCGGCTGCGAAGAACTCCTACTCCCCCTATTCGAACTTCCCGGTGGGTGTTGCCGGCTTCGTCGACGACGGCCGGGTGGTCTCGGGCGCCAATATCGAGAGCGCCTCCTACGGGTTGACGCTGTGCGCGGAGTGCTCGATGGTCTCTGCGCTGTATGCCTCAGGTGGCGGACGACTGACCGCGGTCTACTGCGTCGACGGTCATGGCGATCCGCTGATGCCCTGCGGCCGCTGCCGTCAACTGCTCTACGAACACGGCGGACCGGACCTGGAAGTCATGACGCCACAGGGTGTTCAGACGATGGCCGAGATTCTTCCGCAGGCTTTCGGGCCGTGGGATCTCGAGGAGAGGAAGTCCGGCGGAGGCCCTTAAAGCGCCAAAGCCTCCGCCACACTCGCCCGCACCGCGTCGAGTTCGGACTGTGTAGTCGCGCGGGCGTCGGCGATATCGCCCGTCACCGGAACCACCACCTGCAGATAGCACTTGAGCTTGGGTTCGGTCCCGCTGGGCCGGATGATCACCCGGGCATCCTTGCACGTGAAGCGCAGGCCGTCGGTGGGCGGCAGACCGTCGGCGCCCTTCTCCAGATCATCCATGGCCACCACATCCCGGCCACCCAGCGACGTGGGTGGATCAGCCCGGAGCCGCGCCATCGCGTCCGCGATCAGGTCGATATCCGAAACCCGAACCGAGAGCTGGCTTGTCGCATACAGGCCGAACGTGCGAGCCAGATCGTCGAGCACATCTTGGACCCCACGACCCTCGGCCTTGAGCGCAGCCACCATCTCCAGCATCAGCAGGGATGCGGTGATGCCGTCCTTGTCCTTGACCGCTTCCGGATCGCAGCAGTAGCCCAGCGCCTCCTCGTAGCCAAACCTCAGATCCGGAACCTTCGAGATCCACTTGAACCCGGTGAGCGTGGCGGCATATCCGAGGCCCGCATCGCGGGCGATACGCTCCAGCAGTGTCCCGGAGACGATTGACTGGGCGTAGACACCGGTGGCCGGCGACCCGGCTCGGCGTCCACGCTCGACAATCCACCAGCCGAGCAGAGCGCCCACCTCGTCGCCGGTGAGCATCCGGTAGTCCTCGGCGGTCCGGATACCGGCCGCACTGCGGTCGGCATCGGGATCGTTGGCGATGATCACGTCCGCACCCTGGGCACGTGCGTCGGCCAGTGCCAGATCCATCGCGCCGGGCTCTTCGGGATTGGGGAAGTTCACCGTCGGGAATCGGCCGTCGGGGGCGAACTGGGCGACGACCTTTGTCGGCTCCGCGAACCCGGCACCGGCGACCGCGCGCATGAAGACCTCACCGCCTACCCCGTGCATGGCGGTATAGACCGCCGAGACCTCCCGGGGTCCGTCGCCCAACCGCGAAACCGCCCGTGCCACATAGGCGTCCAGCACGGCGCCGTCGAGGGTGCGATAGTCGTCAGACTGCGGAATCGACGCCAGCGGCCCTACCGCGGCGATACATGCGGCAATCTCCGTATCGGCCGGCGGAACGATCTGGCTGCCGTCACCCAGATAGACCTTGTAACCGTTGTCATCCGGCGGGTTGTGCGAGGCGGTCACCATGACACCGGCGTCGCAGCCGAGATGGCGGATAGCGAACGCCAGCACCGGGGTCGGCAGCGCAGAGGGCAAGACCATCGCGGTGATACCGGCACCGGACATGATGCGCGCGGTGTCGCGGGCGAAGACGTCGGAGTTGCGTCGGGCGTCGTAACCGATGACGACCCTTCGCTCTTCGCGCGAGCGCTCATCGATCGCCTTGCCCCCGTTTGCCACCAGATACGCAGCCAGGCCGGCCGCGGCACGCGCCACCACGATCCGGTTCATCCGGTTGCTGCCCGGGCCCAGGCGTCCCCGCAACCCGGCGGTGCCGAATTGCAGGGTGCCGTCGAACGCGTCGGCGAGTTCATCGGAGGCCGCGGTGTCCCCCGCTTCGGCGCGTCCGATCAATGCAGACAGTTCCGCGGCCGTCGCCGGATCGGGATCCTCGGCCAGCCAGGCGCGCGCGGTGTCGAGGAGTGCCATGGGTCAGTACCCGCCGGCACCGGCGTCGCGGCCGCCGATGATGGCGAGCGAGGACGAAGCGCCGATCCGGTCGGCGCCGGCGTGCAGAACCTTCTCGGCATCGCGGTGGTTGCGAACCGCACCGGAGGCCTTGACGCCCAACCGATCCCCCACCATATGCCGCATCAATGCAATGTCCTCGGGTGTGGCGCCACCGCCACCGAAGCCGGTGGAGGTCTTCACATACGCCGCGCCGGTGCGGGCCGCGATCAGACACGCGATCGCCTTCTGCTCATCGGTGAGCATGCTGGTCTCCAGGATCACCTTGACCGGCACCGGCCGCGCCGCACCCACCACGCCGAGGATGTCGTCGTACACCGCGGCCAGATCACCGGAGAGCAGACCGCCGATATCAAGCACCATATCGACCTCGTCGGCACCCTCTGCCACCGTGATGCGGGCCTCCTCGGCCTTGGCCAGTCGTGTCATCGCACCGAGGGGAAACCCAACCACCGTGCACACCATGACATCGGATCCGGACAGCTTCTCGGCGGCCGTCGGCACCCACCGGGTGTTGACGCACACCGAGGCGAAGCCGTGCTTGCGAGCCTCATCGCACAGCGTCTCTATGGCGGCAAGAGTCGCATCGGGCTTGAGCAGTGTGTGGTCGATGCGCCCGGCGAGAGTTTTCGAAGTGCGCTTCACGTCGGGAATCTCGACATCGTCCGGTGTCGGGCCTAGGGAATCGATGACGGCGTCGTTGGCCCGACGGAACAGTTCGGCGTGATTGGTCACGCGGGGAACGATAACCGTGCGGAACACCAGGCGTATCGGTTCGCAGTCACGCGCGGCGTCCGACGGCAAGGCCCGGGCAGTACACCCACTATACACGCGTGGTGTACGCTACGTGTATGGCGAAGGTCCGCACGAACATCGAAATAGAGGACGTCTACGTCGAGACGATCAAGAACCGGTACGGCGTCCACACCAAAACCGAGGCGGTTGACCTCGCACTGCGACATCTGGCGGGCCAGCCAATGACGCGCGACGAGGCGCTAGCGATGCGGGGTGCGCGGGCCATAGGTGAGGTTCCGGATGACACCGGTCCCCGCGGCGTCGCGTGATCCTGGCCGACACTTCTGCGTGGGTCGAATACGACCGGGCCACCGGCAGCGCCGCGGACCAGCGCATCGCAGCGCTAATCGACGAGGACGGGCCGCTGTTGTTCACCGAACCGGTGCTGATGGAGGTGCTGGCTGGCGCACGCAGTGATGCGCGCGAGAACGATCTACGGCGCATGATGATGCGGTTCGATCTGGCGCCCTTCGATGCGGTCACCGATGTCGACGCGGCGACCCGCATCTACCGACGATGCCGACAAGCGGGCGTCACCCCGCGCGGGATGGTCGATTGCATGATCGCAGCGGTTGCGCACCGCCGCGGTCTCGCATTGCTGGCCTGGGACGCTGACTTGGTTCGCGTCGCCGAAGTTATCGGAATCGACTTGGATGAGGCATCGCTGCGCATTCGCTAATGTTGGGATGAAGAGCAGTCATGCTGTCAGGCTCCGAGCAGGCTGACCGCAAGATAGTTGAACAGTGCCACACCGGAGTCCTCGCTGAACTTGTGCAACTGCTCCGGGGTCGATGTCATTTGATCACTCTCGAGGCGGTTGAACACCGTGCAGCAGATCATTGCGAACTTCGAGAAACCCCAGTGGTTGAGATAGCCGGCGATCATCGCGCCCTCCATCTCGATGTTGGCGACGCCGTTGTCATGGAGCCATTGCAGCCACCCCATCTTGGACCCCGGAGTCTCCAAACATATTGCGCCGTCGAGGCGGAACTGCTCGAGGAAGAACTCATTGCCGGCGATGGTCTTACCGGCGATGATGTCGAAGTCAGCATGTTCGTTCGCGGCGATGATCGCGTCGTAGGTCGCGGCCGGGAAGTTCCCGTCGAACCAGTACTCGCCGGTGCCGCCATTGAGCAGTCGGTAGGGTCGCAGGTCGGCCATCAGTCCTTCGGACGTGACGACGACGGTGCCCACGGTCAGTCCGACGCCGCCACTGGTGCCGACCCGGCACCAGAACACCTCATCCATAGCGTCCAGATCGCCGCGCTTGAGGAAGAACACCATCCGCAAGAGCTCCTGTAACGCGATGGAGGCACTCGGCATGCCCATCCCATGTGAGGCGAACAACACCCCGGCGGTGTAACGGGTGACAAAGCGGTCATCCTTGGGGAAGGCGATGATCTCCGCCTGGGAGTTGAGCTCACTCCAGCGCTCCGCGAATTCACCTATCCGCAAACCGGATCCGGCCATGATGACGGCCTTGACGTCGCGCAGCTTGGCGAGCAGCGGATCTGACGACGCCACCCCGAAGTGGTAGTAGACGTCCTCGTGGCTGCCGTCCAGAACGCCGTCGAGGAACGCATGGTTGATGTTCTCGGTTCGCACGCGAGAAATCTACGCTCCGCTGGGGCGCTTCTACTGAATCCGGCTAGACGATGCCTCCCGTACCGGCAGCTCCGCCGGCACCCCCGGTACCACCCGGGGTGCCGGTGGCATTCGTTCCAGCACCGCCGGCCGATCCAGCGGTGCCGGCATTGCCGGTGCCACTGATTCCGCCGTCGCCACCGGTGCCACCGGGTCCGCCCGATCCACCGTTGCCCGACCCGCCGGTTCCCCCGGCGCCGCCGACACCGCCGACACCGCCGTTGCCGCCGCCACTGGCCGTCCCACCGCCTGAGCCACCGGCCGCACCGTTGCCACCCAGACCACCGACGCCGCCGGCGCCACCGATACCGCCTCGGGCGCTGCCCACGTACGCGGTGGTTTCCTGCTGCTGCACCCCGGTCCAACCGCTGGCGGGCTCGGAGTACTCGACGAGATAGCCCTGGACGAGGTTGGCGCCATTGAGCGGGAGGTCGTTCCACTTACCTAACGTGCCCCGGAAGTTGGTCGACCCGTAGTGCTCGGCGCGCCCGGCGTTGTCGGGCTGGCTCGTGCTCCACGCGGCGTAGTTGAATGGCCCCGTCACGTACCCGCCCTGGGCGGCGGTGCCACCCTGCCAGAACTGGATGCCGGCTTCCGGACCGTCCATCCACCTCCAGACCCCCTCTACGGCTGCGTCGGAGGCTCCGATCCAGATGTTGGCTGCGTTGACGTTGTTCTTGATGAACTCGTTCTCCTGCTCGGTGGGGATGTTCGGCAGATAGCCCGTCGCGCCGTTGAGCGTCTTGGTCTTGGCCGCATCCCGTGCGGCGGTCCAGGTGATGTTCGGGGCAGGGATGTACTGGTAGTAGCTGTTGGTGACCGTGTTGTAGTAGACGTCCGTACCGGTGTTGATCGACGACGTGATGTCGAAGTTGAACGCGCCCTGAGCCGCGCCGGTCGACAGCTGCATCGAGGCCAGCGCGGTGTTGACGGCGACCTTCGTTCCGGTGAAGTTGATCGTCGTCATCGCACTGCCGAAGGTGAAACCGAAGCTCGGCGTCAGTCCGGTGGTGGTGGTGAACTTGAACGTCGTCCCCGATGGAGCATTCGGGATCGACACCGACACCAGCAGCACATCGGTGTTTGAGAAACTGTTGATCGACAGACCGGGGACGGCCTGGTTCGCGGTGCTCGGGGTGAACACCGTGCCTGCGCTCACGCCGGTGCCGCCGACACCGCCCCTGCCGGCGACCCCGCCGACACCGGCAGCACCAGCGTTGCCGCCGGTGCCCGTGCTGCCACCGGTGCCGCCCGTTCCCGCAATGGCACCGTTGCCGCCCGCACCCGCGTTGCCGCCGAGACCACCGTCGCCGCCGGCAGCACCG
>NZ_JAEMSG010000121.1 GCF_016462945.1 Mycolicibacterium sp.
CTCAGTCCGCCGGAGGCGGCGAGGCCGCTCAGTCCGCCGGAGGCGGCGAGGCCGCCAGGGGGCAGTGCGCGGCCGCGGGTCCAGAACACCGCGTTGAAGGCCACCAGGCTCAGTGACGCCAGCGCGGGCAGGGCCAGCAGGGCGGCCAGGGCCCGGGCCCACGGCGGGGCGGCGCCGTCGAGCAGATCCTCCAGCGACAGGCCGGGGAGGCCGCGGTCAGCCCCGAGTGCTGGCCCGGTCACGCTCAACCACCCGCCGACAGGCCGAGCATCCTGCGCACCCGGCCGTCGGCATCGCCAGAGAACAGCGGCAGCCACATTGAGTTGGGGCCCGTGGCCCGGTGGACCCGCATCCGAACCAGGGGGCGCAGCAGATCGGGGTCGACCCGGTCCGGCACTAGGTTCTCGCCCATGCCGTACCCCTCGTCGTCGCCGCACCGACCGCGGAGCAGGTAGCGCTGGTAGAACGGCCCGTTGTCGAGCACGGCACCGACATCGACCCGCACCGGACGGCCGTCGGGGTCGCTGAAGGTGGCGCTACTCGGCCAGCGCAGGCCCCAGACGTTGCGGCGCAACCCGCCCATCTCGAACCCGGTGTCCTCCCGCACGCGGCAGGCACCATTGTCGGCTATCTCGACAACGAGGTCACGTGACACCTGCCCGGGTGCCGACGGGATCAGCCGATAAAAGATCAGGTCGCGGCCCGGCAGCGCGAGCCGGCCCCACCACCAACTCTGAATGCCCAGGCAGTGCAGCGGCAGGGTGGCACTGTTGCGGTCGTGGTAACCCCGGCCCTCGATCCGCAGCACGCCGGTTGGGGTGGTCAACTCGAGACCACCCCGGCTGGCAGCGATCATCGGCGTCCACCGGTGCGTGCACGCCGGATCATCGGACATCGCGTCACCCGCTGTTGCACTGCGTGACGCATCGGCTGCGTCGCGCCTCAGCGGGCCGTCGAGCCACAACCGCCCGGTGGCCCGGCCGCCGGTGGGCAGGGCGAGATCGAGGGTGGCCTCAATCGCGCGGGTCGGGGCGACTCCGTCAACGCCCGGGGTGTCAGTCCAGGTGAACGTCGACCCGCCGAGACGCCAGGATCGGCCGTCATCACCCCACGAACACTGATCGCGCGACAACTCCGAGAGGAGATAAAACCGCGCCCGGCCACCACCGTAAACAACAAGGTTGACGCTGGGGCGATCGATCGGGAGCTGCGCGCGGCCGGCCCGGGCCGCCTGAGCGTAGCCCGGCAGGAACGGCAGCCCCCAGGACCAAATGAGGGTCGCGCCCTGGCCCTGATCGTCGACGAGATCGACGTAGAACCAGGTGAAGCCGCCCGGATTGTGCAGAAAGGCAGCGTCGGGCGCGTAGTCGGCCGAACATAGCGCGATCAGGAGGCCTCCGGAATCCGGCTCGGGTCAGCCCCGAGCATGCTGAAATCTACCGGAAACCTCTCACTGCTCTTCGCAGCCTGCGCGGGCCATCAAACGCTGATGTTCATCGGATCCGATATCGACGGCCTGATCGACCAGCAGTACCGGAATACCGTCGTCGATGCGGTAGGCCGTGCGGAGGCGGGGGTTGTAGAGCACGTCGTCGACGAGCAGCAGTGGTCCCCGATCGGCCGGGCACACCAGGATGCTCAGCAGTTTGGCGTCGAGCGCTTGCTGATCAGGCACCGCCACGCTATTGAGCCGGCGCCACTGGCACCACGGCGCCGGCCTGCGTACCGCCGGCAGTCATACCGCCGGGATTGCCGTCGCTGGGCATCTGTCCGGCGCCCATCACGGCGCCGTTGGCGTTCTGCTGGGACTGGGCCTTCTGGAGCATTTCGGTCTGGGCCTTGATCTTGGCCTGATAGGCGATGGTGTCCTTGAGCGCGTTGATCAGCGGATTCTGGTTCGGACGGTAGCTCATAGCGGTGGTGATCTCGTCGTAGTAGGCCTTCGACGGCTTGTAGCCCATGGCGCGCAGCTTCAGCGAGACCTTGAGCAGGTTGGACAGCTGTCCACCGCCGGTCCCGATCGCGTACTGGTCGGCCAGCTCGTCGAGAACGTCAGCCTGCGAGATTGCGGTCGACCCGAACACCATTCCGACGGCAAGGGTCACGCCGGCAATGCCGTTGCGCGCACCCCGCAGCCATGATCGCCTGGCGCCTGTTCCGGTCATGTGTCCCCTCCAGCTGGGCTCCTGCTGTTGACGAGCCTAACAGCGTTCGCGGGTTGTAGCTGCCCTCAGCTACTACCCGTTAGCCAGCGCGATCCGGGCCGCGACCGTCAGTCTCCTGTACCCACCCGTATCGGTGTCCAGATGCCAGCTGTTACGGCCCGCCTTGGGCAGACCGGCCGCGCGCAGCGCCGACGACACAGGCCGATACGACGCGCTCACCGCCAATTCAGGCACCACGTGCACCACATCGGGCGGCAGGCCGGCCGGCATCGAGGCGACCGCTTCGCTCAGATCGGCAACAGTGACGCTCATTCCCGGCCGCACCGTGATCGCGGTGACGACCCGTGTCCCGGCCGGGGTGTCCACCCCGTAGGTCACCGCCAGATCCACGCCCGAGATGGCGCCGATCGCATCGGTGATCGGGGCGGGGAACACCACGCCGCGCGGGGTGTGCAGGAACCCGGAGCGATTGCCGAGCAGCCAGAAGTCGCCGTCGGCGTCGCGCCAGAACACATACTCGGTGGAGATCCAGATGTCACCGGCGGCGAACACACCGCGCTTGATCGAGGCGGTCGGGTCGATCGGACCCCACGGACGGGCCAGCAGGATACCGATCTCCTCGCGGCCGGCGACCTTCACGAACCCGCGCTGGTCTTCCAGGATGAGATCCGCGTCGACGTCATAGGCGCCCAGTTCCACCTCGCCACCGCCGGGCAGTGGGCGGCCCTCACTGCCCACCTTGGCTCCGGTGACGTTGGCCAGCACGGCCTGACCGTCGGAGGTGGCGAAGAACTCCACCACCTTGGCCGGTTCGAACGCGTCGAGAATCCGCTGCCACAACCCGGTCGGCATACCCGAACCCATGAAGAGCCGGATCGGGTTATTGCCGGACTGGGCGAACTCGGGGTCGTCGATGATCTCGCGCAACATCGACCAGGTGTAGGTGACCACCGTGACGCCGTACTGACGGATCTCATCGAAGAACCGGTCGGGGCGCAACCCGCGCGACAGTGCGATCCGCGCACCGGCCACCACCGACCCGCCCAGACTGACCAGCAGGCCGGACTGGTGATGCAGTGGCGTCAGGCAGTAGACGGTGTCGTTGCGGGTGAGCGCGGCCGCCGAGGCGGTGCCGAAGGCCGACAGCGACCACCGGTAGTTGGTGATCTGCTTGGGCTCCAGTCCCCCGCCGCCGGTCGAGTTGAACACCACGTATGCCACATCGCGGGCGTAACCGGGGTTGGGCCGGTACCAGCCGGGTAACTCCACGGCATCCGGATCGATCCGTTCCATGTCGATCACACCGCTGTGGGCGGGCAGATCAAGTTCGCGGGTATCACCACCGCCCAGTACCAGGGTCTGCACCGGCAACTTGGCCGCCGCAGCCAGATTGGCCGGGTCGGTGATGATCTCGGTGATGCCACCGAGGCGGGTGGCCGCAGCGAGGTCGCCGTCCGGTGGCATCAGCACGGCCACGCCACCGAGGCGGGACAGCGCGGCGATGGCCACCAGCGCGCTGGGGCGGGTGTCCATCAGGATCCCGACCCGGGTGCCCTGGCGTACCCCGACCTTGATCAGGCCGCGCACCACATTGTCGATGCGCCGGTTGACCGCCTCATAGGTGTGGACGCGACCGTCGAACAACAGGAACTCACCGTGGGGCACCGACTCGGCCTGCTCGGAAATAATGCGGCCCAACGAGATTCGAGTGTGATCGTTGATCTGACCGAGCCGGACCAGCCGCGGGAGGGTGCGTGCGGTTTCAATGGCGAGCGTGCGGATCGACTTGTTGACGCCGACGACGGCGTCGGACGCGCCGCGGGCGATCGATACGGCCAACTCGGAGGCTTCGGCGACGCCGTGCATCACCCGTGAACTCATCGCGACACCGGTGTTATTGGAGTCGGCCGTACTGTCCGGCATGGGTGCGATGTTGTCCGGGCGGGCCTGGCCGCCGGACAGCCACTGCACCCAGGTGGCCACGGTGGGCCAGGTGATGGTGGCTGCTTTGGATCCGACCACCAGACCGAAGTGACCGGCCCGGATCATCACCTCGTACACGTCGGCCTTGGGCGCGGCGCGTTTGATGCCCCGTACCGACGCCGGCTGGCCGATATCGTCAACCTCACCGACGAACGCCAACATCGGACAGGTGATGTCGGTGAGCGTCACCAGTTGGCCGTTGATCGCGAAACCACCGGTCATCATCCGGTTGTGCGAGACGAACTGGGTGAGCAGTTCCGAGACCGCCGGTCCGGACCAGGCGATCCAGCCCTCACTGTCGAGGAAGCGCCGCTGTTGTTCGCGCGGCAGCAAGGCCTCGCGGTCATGTAACTGCAGCAGGAACTCGACCTTCGACTTCGCCGACTTGATCGGATCGAGCATCTGGAACCCGGTCCGCGCCAGCCAACTCGGGATGTCGATGCGATTGAACACATGGTCGGCCATGAACTCCGCCACGGCCACGCCCATATTGGCCGGGATGCCCATCGGCAGCGCGGCCAGGGTGTCCACCGGGGAGCCGAACGCGACGACACTGGCGACATCCTTGGACCGGCGGTAGGCGGCGGTCTGGTAGCTGAACATGCCGCCCTGGGAGTAGCCGACCAGGTGCACGGGTTGACCGGTGGCGCTCGCGACGATGTCAATGGCCTCGCTGAGCGCGACGATGTGATCGGTCAGGGTGCGGTCCATCCCGCCCTCGACCTCGTCGGGCGAGCCGTAGTCGATCACCCACGGATCGACACCGGCGGCGTGCAGGATGCCGACCGCACCGTCCGCGCGGGTGACGTCCCACATGTTGGCCGACATCATCATCGGGTGGACCATCAGCGCCGGCGGTCCGACGGATGCGCGGCCGGGTCGGCTGTCCGGCGGAAAGTACCGCCGCAGTTTAAACATGTTATTGCTCTCGACGATCTGGAACGGCGAGGGCACCGCCCCGGTCTCCAGACCGCCCCAGCGCGCCACCTCATAGCCGTTCTGGGCGGTCGCGACGAGCCGCTCCAGCGGTCGGGTGATCGCCGACAAATTCAGATCTACCATCGTGGCTCCCTGCTGAACGCTGCCTGGTGAATCAGGCGAGTCCCCCCGACAGCCTAAGCTCTGCGCGGTGGCACACCTGCTGGGCGGCGAAACTCTGCACCTGGCCTATCCGACGCACGTCGTCTTCGATGCCGTGACGGTGGGCGTCAACGACGGTGACCGGATCGGAATCGTCGGACGCAATGGCGACGGTAAGTCAAGCCTGCTGGGCCTGCTGACCGGCCGGATCACCCCGAACTCCGGACGGGTGACCTACCGCAGCGGGCTGCGGGTGGCCGCACTCGAGCAGGCCGACACCCTCGATGATGGCCACACCGTGGCCCAGGCCCTCGTGGGTGACCGCCCCGAGCACGAGTGGGCGGGGGACGCGAAGGTCCGCGATGTGGTCGCCGGTCTGGTGGCCGATATCGACTGGCGGGCGCCGATCAGAGCACTTTCCGGCGGTCAGCGCCGTCGCGTGCAGTTGGCCGAGTTGCTCATCGGCGACTGGGACGTGATCGCCCTCGACGAACCCACCAACCACCTCGATATCGAAGGCATCACCTGGCTGGCGGCCCATCTCACATCACGCTGGGCGCGCACAACGGGTGGCCTGCTGGTCGTCACGCACGACCGATGGTTCCTCGACGAGGTGGCCACCACGACGTGGGAGGTGCATGGGGTCGGCTCGGATGGGAGCAACCAGGGCAGCGTCGTGGAACCGTTCGACGGCGGTTACGCGGCGTACGTGTTGCAGCGCGTCGAACGCGACCGGGTGGCCGCGGCCACGGAGATCAAGCGACAGAACCTGATGCGCAAGGAGTTGGCCTGGCTGCGCCGCGGCGCCCCAGCGCGCACCTCCAAACCGAAGTTCCGGATCGACGCGGCCAATCAACTGATCGCCGATGTGCCACCGCTGCGCGACACCGTCGAATTGGCCAAACTCGCGACCAACCGGCTCGGCAAAGACGTCATTGATCTGCTGGACGTGTCGGTGTCCTACCCGGGAATCGATGGGGCCGACACGGCGGTGCTGCGGGATGTCGAATGGCGGATCGCCCCGGGCGAGCGCACCGGCATCGTCGGCGCCAACGGCGCGGGCAAGTCCACCCTGCTGGGGCTGATCGCCGGAACCATCACGCCGGATCACGGCCGGGTCAAACGCGGTAAGACGGTGCGGCTGGCGATGCTGGATCAGCAGGCCGGTGAGCTGGTCGAGATCGCCGATGATCTGGTGCGTGACGTTCTCGGTCAGCTCAAGGCCGGATATCAGGTCGACGGCAAGGAGCTGACTCCGGCACAACTGTTGGAGTGCTTGGGCTTTGGCCGCGATCAGCTCTCGACCCGGGTCCGTGAACTGTCCGGCGGACAACGCAGGCGGCTGCAACTGATGCTGACCCTGCTGGCCGAGCCCAATGTCCTGATTCTCGACGAGCCCACCAATGATGTGGATATCGACATGCTCTCGGCCACCGAGGACCTGCTCGACTCGTGGCCCGGCACGCTGATCGTGGTCTCCCACGATCGCTATCTACTGGAGCGGATCACCGATCAGCAGTACGCGATCCTCGACGGGCATCTGCGGCATCTACCCGGCGGGGTGGATGAGTACCTGCGCATCACCGCCGCCCGGGAGACGGGGAAGGCGTCCACACCTGTGCCGGTCGAGGCGGAGGCGCATGCGCTATCGGGAGCCGATCTGCGCAATGTCCAGAAGGAGATCGCGGCACTGGAGCGGGCGTTGACGAAGCTCGCTACCAAGATCGACACCAAACATATCGAGCTCGCCGAGCACGATCAGTCCGACCACATCGGTATCGGCAAGCTGACTGCGCAGCTTCGTGAACTTGATGAGGAGCTGGCCGTCACCGAGGCTCGGTGGCTGGAACTGTCCGAGTTGGTCGAATCAGCGGGCTGAGGTAACGGCGCGGTCGTCGGGAATCGGATAGCGAAGGACCGCGAGCAGACCACAGCACGCCACCAGGCCTGCGATCAGGATGCTGACACTGACCAGTGAACGTTCAGCGATCACCCCGAATACGAAACTGCCGACCGCCATTGAGCCCTGCAGAACCAGTGAATACAGCGATGTCATCAGACCGCGCTTATCCGGCGGCGCGGCAACCTGTATCGCGTACTGGTGGCTGATGCTCAGCACGCTCCAGGAAAACCCGAAGAAGAGCAGGAATCCCCCGTCCAAGAGCATGCTGTCCCAACGGCTGATACCCAATACCGCGAGTGAAAAGACGACGACCGCAATGGCTGAGAGGGTATTCATCCGGATATGCCGACGCAGTACGGGCGTCAGCGATACCCCCGCCGTGGTGCCGATTCCCAGAATGGTGAGCAGACCGCCGTATCCGAGGACGTCGGTCTGGATGTTGTCTTTGGCTTCCAGAGGAATCAGGGCCAGTATCGCGGCGCACGGCACCATCAGGAAAACACAGCGAATCATGGGCCCATAGAGTTGCGGTGTTTTGCGCATGATGTCCCAGCCCTCGCGCAGCGAGGCGACTGCATCGGTCTCGCCGACGCGCGTGACCGCGGGTCGGGGAACTCGCAGCAGTGCCACGATCATCAGAAGATGCGACGCGGCGCGCGTGGCGAAGACGGTGCCGATACCGGCCAGGCCAAGCAGGTAACTGCTCATGACCGGTCCTGCAATATGGGCGACCCTGTTTCCCAACGAATTCAACGAGATCGCCGCAACCAGTTTGTCTTCCGGCGCCATATCGTGCAGGAAAGGTTTCCATGCCGCCTGCTGCACGACCAACCCGGTCCCGATCAGGAATAGCACTGACAGGATCGACCACGGTGTGAGATCCCAGAACCACGCGATCGCGGCCAGTAACCCGGTCAACAGCAACATCCACGCCTGAGAGGACAGCAGCAGCGGCCGGGAACCCCACCTGTCGTTGGCGAGTCCGGCTGGGATGCTGAAAAAGATGAACGGCAGACTCACCATGGTCTGCACCATGGTGACTAGGACTGCATTGTCCGTCAGCGAGGTCATGGTCCAGCCGCAGCCCAAGAGCAGCATGACCATGCCGAGGCTCAGGATGAAGTTGGCGCCCCAC
>NZ_JAEMSG010000122.1 GCF_016462945.1 Mycolicibacterium sp.
CGACGTGAATATCATCAAGCAAAACGTCGAAAATCGTCTTTGATCGGAGGCAATTATGGTGAAAACGTCAGGTGCACAACGAAATACGTTTCGTCGGCAGCCCTATGCCTGGCTGGGGGCTGGCGCGCTGGGTGTGGGGCTAGCGCTGGCCGGCGCAGGCACCGCCCACGCCGATGACAGTGTCAACGACACCGCCTCGACTGCTGCGGCTTCCTCGACGCGCGCCCCGGGCAACGCTGCTGCAGGTGCCGCCGCGAAATCGACGCCCCGGTCACCAGTGGCGACGTCGCGTACCGCGGGGCCGCGCCAGAGCGCGAACGACGGTGCCGGCAAGCGGGCACTGACCGCCGCCACCCGGTCCACACTTTCGGCGACGCCTCGGGTGACTGCGGCGGTGCCGGTGTCGGCCGCCGCGTCGGGAAGTGCCGGGAAGCCGTCGGCCAGTGAGCGGGCAGCACAGCTAGATTTCACGGCGGCACCTGCGCAGAAGCCTTCAACGGCATCGGCAACTGCCACGGTCCAGTCGGAGGCGGTGGATCGGCCTGTGTCTCGGACAGTCGCGCGGGCGGCGGCTGCTCGAGCGGCGGCCGCTCAAGCGGCGGTGACCCCCGCTGAGGCGCTCAACGCGGCCGTTGTCGACTGGTTCGACTCCACGTCCGCCTCGCTGGCGACCCTGCCGCGCTGCCCACTGAACGAACTGGCCTCCGGGGCGCTCATGCTGGTGCGGCGCAGTCTGTTTAACCAGCAGCCGACCGTAGACCCATACCAATTTCTCACCAGGGCCGACGGCCAACTGGTCGGCACCCTTGGCTCCGTCGACCCTGAAGGATCCGCGCTGTCGTATTCCCTGTCCGGTGCTCCGGAGTTTGGCACTGTCCAGCTGTCCTCCGACGGAACCTGGACCTACACCCCCCGAGCCGATGTAGCCCCGGGCACCGAGGACAGCTTCACCGTCGTCATCTCCGACGGCGGCGGGTTCAATATTCTCAAACCAGCCACGTCTGCTCTCGAGGTCGACGTCCCCGTGGGCGATTTCAGCCAGCGGTTGACCAGCGACCCGCTCAAGGGCTCAGGTGCGGGGCATTGGTATAACGTGGTGAATTACTCGTCGTCTCCGGTGGTGTTCACCCAACTGATCGGCGAATGTCCGAAGTACTGCACCGGCGATGATCTGATGTACGTGCCGCCCATTGGTACGGTGGTAGGTGTCGGCGATATGACGCACTTCCAGATCGGCGAGTGGGTCGTCCTGCAGTTCGACACCCGCGCGAAGTTCACCTCGGTCCCAGGTGCGTACCGTCCGGAGGACTGGACGGTCAAGATTCACAGCGCATGGGGAAGCATCGCGAGCGGGCCGAGCTACATCGGATGCGAGTCAGGTGATTGCACCGTAGATCGCTACAACAGCGGCGCCGGAGCCGACAGCGATCGCGCCTTCCTTCTTGACCCGCCGGGCACCGAGGTCAATCTCGGCAGCACAGAGGCTCAGAAGCAGGCCGAGATCCTCAGCAAACTCTGTGGAAGCCAGCCGAATTGCGCATTTGATCCACTCAGCTACGACGAGACCGCATTCTCGGATTGGCGGGACAAAGCAGCCCCCTACTCGAACGAGACGGACCTCCAACAGAGTTACACCTTCAAGCAGACATCCTCGGTGAAAACGACATCGACGCTCAAAGTGAGCGAAAGCCTGGGAATCACCCTCGGCAAGATCGTCAAGGCTGGAATCGCTAAGGAGAGAAGCGATTCCTGGGAGGACGCCAGCTCCTTCGAATACACCTATCCGATCAACGTGCCGGCCCGTACCCTCGTCAATTTCCTCTGGCGCGACCCAGTCAAGAACGTCACGGGAGATTTCACCACCAAACTCGGCAACACCACATGGAACCTGACGAACGTCACGTTCGCGTTCCCTGATCCCGGCCGACAAGGCGAAATCAAGGTCACACAGACCCCGATTGCGAAGCCGGCCGACTAGGGCCCCTCCGGCCCCTCGGCGTCCTTCTCGATCTCGGCGATCAGCGCGTCGACGTCGGCCGAGTTGACGTCCCCACCGATCACCCGATCGATGAATGAAGCCGGCTCATCGAGATCGTCGGCGGACGGCATCAGGTCGGGGTGGTTCCACACCGCGTCGCGGGCGTCGATGCCGACCGCCGAGGTGAGCCGCTCCCACAACACTGCGGCCTCGCGCATCTTGCGCGGCCGCAACTCCAAACCCACCAGGGTGGCGAAGGTCTGCTCGGCCGGGCCACCCGTGGCGCGGCGGCGCCGCAACATCTCCGCGAGCGCCACCGTGCCCGGCATGCGCTCACCCAGCGCCGCGGCCACCACCGTCTGCACCCAGCCCTCCACCAACGCCAGCAGTGTCTCCAGTCGTTCCAGCGCCACGGTCTGCTCGGGGGTGGCCTTGGGTTCGAACATGCCCTGGGACATCAGCTTTTCCATCGCGGCCGGGTCGGTCAGCGCCGACGGGTCCAGGCCCTGGGCGAGTTCCTCCATGCCGCTCATATCGATCTTCATGCCCTGGGCGTAGGCCTCCACCGAGCTGAGCAGTTGGCCCGACAGCCACGGCACGCCGCTGAAAAGGCGATGATGCGCGGCTTCCCGGGCCGCCAGGAACGTCATGATCTCGCTGCGCGACTGCTCAAGCCCTTCCGACAGCGCCTCGATGGCGTCGGGCATCAGCACCGCCACTCCCTTGGGTCCCAATGGAAGTCCGACGTCGGTGGAGGTCAACACTTCCTTCGACAGCGTGCCCAGCGCCTGGCCCAACTGCTGGCCGAACGCCATGCCGCCCATCTGGGTCATCATCGCCATCAATGGCCCGGCCATCGCCTTGGCTTCCTCGGGCAGCGCCGAAGACCACACCGATGAGATCTGGGCGGCCATCGGATCGCACAGCCGCTTCCAGGTGTCCAGGGTGCCGTCCACCCAGTCCTGCGGTGTCCATGCGACGGCCTTGGTCGCGCCCGCTGGCAACGCACACGCCCCATCCAGCCAGGTGTCGGCCAGGTGCACCGCATCGGCGATCGCCCCCGAGGTGGCCTCGGCGATGGGCGCGGTGAAGCCGATCGAACTCGACGCCAGCTTGCGGGCCAGGTCGTAATTCACCGGCCCGCCCCCGGAACCACCCGTGCCGGAGAACATCGCGCCCAGCTGGGAGAAGATCTTGCCCAAATCGCCCATATCGAAATCACCGCCGCCGAACGGGTTCGGGTTCTTGTCGCGGGCGGGGTCGCGGTCGGGGTCGTCTCCGGCGGAGAAGCCGAAGGGCACGTCAGCCATGACGTCCACGGTACCGCCGCTAGGGTGGGCGGCGTGAACAGGCGGATTCTGACCCTGATGGTGGCCCTGGTGCCCATCCTGGTGTTCGGGCTGCTGCTCGGGGTGGTCACGGTGCCGTTCGTGTCACTGGGCCCGGGCCCCACCTTCGACACCCTCGGTGAGTTCGAGGGCAAGCCGGTCGTCGCCATCGACGGCACCCCGGTCAAACCCACCTCCGGTCACCTGAACATGACCACGGTGTCCCAGCGCGACGGCCTGAGCCTGGGCCAGGCCCTGGTGCTGTGGGGCTCGGGCAGCCAGCAGCTGGTGCCGCGGGATCTGGTGTTCCCGCCGGAGAAGTCCCGCGAGGAGATCGAGAAGTCCCAGAACGCCGACTTCCAGAACTCCGAGGACAACGCCGAGTACGCCGCCCTGAACTACCTGAAGTTCGCCAAGGCGGTGACGGTGGAGAAGGTCACCGACCCCGGCCCGTCGGTCGGCAAGCTGGAATCCGGCGACGCCATCGACACCGTCGACGGCACCCCGGTGCCCACTATCGAGACGTTCACGACGTTGCTCAAGGCCACCAAACCCGACCAGGAAATCACCCTGGGCTTCCGGCGCAAGAACGCCCCGCCCGGCACCGCCACGGTGAAGCTCGGCCGCAATGACGACCGCGACTACGGCTACCTGGGCATCGCCGTGCTGGACGCCCCGTGGGCGCCGTTCGTCATCGACTTCAACCTGGCCAATATCGGCGGGCCGTCCGCCGGGCTGATGTTCAGCCTGGCCGTGATCGACAAGCTCACGACCGGTGACCTCAACGGCGGCAAGTTCGTCGCCGGCACCGGTTCCATCAGCGGCGACGGCACCGTCGGCCCGATCGGGGGCATCACCCACAAAATGTCGACCGCGGCCGAGGCCGGGGCGACGGTGTTCCTGGTCCCGAAAGAGAACTGCGACGAGGCCCGCACCGCCGCCCAGGACACCATGACCCTGGTCAAGGCGGAGAACCTCACCCAGACCGTCGACGCGCTGAACACCCTGACCGCCGGGGGCACACCGCCCACCTGCTAGTTGCTGGCATCGGCAGGTGTGGGGCTTTGCGTAGAGTTGGCGTCGTGACGTCAGGACCGCGCCCGTGAGCATGCGAACCCCACCCAAAATGCCGGCGCTGAACCGCCGCAGCCGCACCCTGATCCTGGCCTCCGCCGTGATCGTCGGCCTGCTGATCATCGGCCCGCGCTTCATCGACACCTACGTCAACTGGCTGTGGTTCGGCGAACTCGGCTACCGCTCGGTGTTCACCACGGTGCTGTTCACCCGGATCATCGTGTTCCTGGTGGCGGCCCTGTTGGTCGGTGCCATCGTGTTCGCCGGTATGGCGCTGGCGTACCGCACCCGGCCGGTATTCGTACCCAACGTCGGCCCGGGGGATCCGGTGGCGCGCTACCGCGCCGCGGTCATGGGCAAGCTCAAGGCGTTCGGCTTCGGGATACCCGCCGTGATCGGCCTGCTGTCCGGCCTGGTGGCGCAAAGCTATTGGCCGACGATCCAGTTGTTCCTGCACGGCGGCGACTTCGGCATCACCGACCCGCAGTTCGGTAAGGACCTCGGCTTCTACGCCTTCGATCTGCCGTTCTACCGGATGGTGCTGTCCTTCCTGTTCGCCTCTGTGTTCCTGGCGTTCCTGGCCAACCTGGTGACGCACTACATCTTTGGTGGCATCCGGCTATCCGCCGGGCAGGCCGCACTGAGCCGCGCCGCGCGCATCCAACTGGTCAGCCTGGTCGGCGCCCTGGTGCTCCTCAAGGCCGTCGCCTACTGGTTCGACCGCTACGAACTTCTCAGCCACACCCGCACCGGCAAGCCCTTCACCGGCGCCGGCTACACCGATATCAACGCCGTGCTGCCGGCCAAGCTGATCCTGCTGGCGATCGCGCTGATCGCCGCGGTGGCGGTGTTCTCCGCGCTGTTCCTGCGCGACCTGCGCATCCCCGCCATCGGCGTGGTGCTGCTGCTGCTGAGCTCCCTGATCATCGGGGCGGGCTGGCCGATGATCGTCGAGCAATTCAGCGTCAAACCCAATGCGGCGCAAAAGGAAAGCGAATTCATCTCCCGCAGCATCGGCGCCACCCGGCAGGCCTACGGGCTGACGAACGAGGACGTCACCTACCGCGACTACAGCGGCAACGCCCCCAACACCCCCCAGCAGGTGGCCTCGGATCGGGCCACCACCTCCAACATCCGGCTGCTCGACCCCACCATCATCAGCCCGGCCTTCACCCAGTTCCAGCAGGGCAAGAACTTCTACTCCTTCCCCGAGCAGCTGGCCATCGACCGCTATAACGGCAACGACGGGGCGCTGCGCGACTTCGTGGTCGCCGCCCGCGAACTCAACCCGGCCCGCCTGATCGACAACCAGCGCGACTGGATCAACCGGCACACCGTCTACACCCACGGCAACGGCTTCATCGCCTCCCCGGCCAACACCGTGCGCGGCATCGCCAACGACCCCAACCAGAGTGGCGGCTACCCGGAGTTCCTGGCCTCGGTGGTGGGTGCCAACGGCAGCGTCGTCTCACCCGGGCCGGCCCCGCTGGATCAGCCGCGGGTCTACTACGGCCCGGTGATCGCCAGCGCGCCCGACGATTACGCGATCGTCGGCAAGACCGGCGCCGACCGCGAATATGACTACGAGACCAACACCGAAACCAAGAACTACACCTACTCCGGTGTGGGCGGGGTGCGCCTGGGCAGCTTCTTCGACCGCACCGTGTTCGCCGCGAAGTTCGCCGAGCGAAACTTCCTGTTCTCCAACGTGATCGGATCGAACTCCAAGATCCTGTTCAACCGCGACCCGGCTGAGCGGGTGGAGGCGGTGGCCCCGTGGCTGACGACGGACTCCACGGTGTATCCGGCGATCGTCAACAAGCGCATGGTGTGGATCCTCGACGGCTACACCACCCTCGACAACTACCCCTACTCGCAGCTGACATCGTTGAGTTCGGCGACGGCGGACTCCACCGCGGTGGGCGTCAACAACCGGCTGCTGCCCGACAAGCAGGTGTCCTACATCCGCAACTCCGTGAAGGCCACCGTCGACGCCTACGACGGCACCGTCACGCTCTACGCCCAGGACGAGAAGGACCCGGTGCTGACGGCGTGGATGAAGACCTTCCCCGGCACCATCAAACCGAAGTCGGACATCACCCCCGAGCTGGCCGCGCACCTGCGCTACCCGGAGGACCTGTTCAAGGTGCAGCGCGCACTGCTGGCCAAGTACCACGTCGATGACCCGGTGACGTTCTTCTCCACCTCGGACTTCTGGGACGTGCCGCTGGATCCGAACCCGACGGCGTCGAGCTTCCAGCCGCCGTACTACATCGTGGCCAAAGACCTTGCCCGCAATGACAATTCGGCATCGTTCCAGCTGACGAGTGCGATGAACCGGTTCCGCCGCGACTTCCTGGCCGCCTACATTTCGGCGAGCTCGGATCCGGACACCTACGGCAAGATCACCGTGTTGACCATTCCCGGTCAGGTCAACGGACCCAAGCTGGCCTTCAACGCGATCTCCACCGACACCGCGGTGTCCCAGGACCTCGGCGTGATCGGCCGCGACAACCAGAACCGCATCCGCTGGGGCAACCTGCTCACCCTGCCGGTGGGCCAGGGCGGCCTGCTGTACGTGGCACCGGTGTACGCCTCCCCGGGCGCATCCGATGCGGCATCTTCGTACCCGCGGTTGATCCGGGTGGCGATGATGTACAACGACAAGGTCGGCTACGGGCCCACGGTGTCGCAGGCGCTCGACGGCATCTTCGGTGCGGGCGCCGGTGCGACGGCGACGGGGCCCGCGCCGGCCAGTGGACCGGGTGCGGCCCTGGTGCCTGCCGCGGTGCCCGACGTGCCCGCCGCGGTAGCGGCAGTGCCCGGCGGCGGGGCGGGATTGTCAGCGGCCAAGTCCGCGGCCCTGGCCGAGATGCAATCGGCGATGAGTGCCGTGCGCGACGCCCAGCGCTCCGGGAATTTCGCGCAATATGGTCAGGCGCTGCAGCGGCTGGATGAGGCGATGGGGAAGTTCGACTCGGCGAAGTAGGGCTGCGGTGGTGCGGGCGGCGTCTGGGGGGACAGGAGTTGTGGCCACCTCTTAGCGACTGCGCCCTTCCGGCCTGAAGAGCTGTACAGTTACTTGTACAAGTCAGGGAGGTTCGCATGAAGACGATGACGTACTCGGCGACTCGGGCGAACTTCGCCGCCGCGATCGACTCGGTGCTCGAGGATCGTGAAGAGGTGGTGATCACCCGGGCTGGCAAGGAGCCCGTCGTGCTGGTGGCACTCGATGACTATGAGTCTTTGAAGGAGACGGCCCACCTGCTGCAGAACCCGGCCAACGCCCGGCGACTGCTGGCATCGATCGAGCGACTTGAGGCCGGCGGAGGAGTCGCGCGAGACTTGCCCGAGTGAAGCTGGTGTGGGACGAGTCTGCATGGGAGGACTATCTCTATTGGCAGGGCCAGGACCGAAAGGTGCTCAGGAGGATCAACGTGCTGATCGCCGACATTGCGCGGCACGGCAACGAGGGCATGGGAAAACCCGAACCGCTCAAGCACGGATTTCACGGTTACTGGTCCCGGCGCATCACCGCTGAACACCGCCTGGTGTACAAAATCGTTGACGACACGGTCCGCATCGCGCAGTGCCGACTGCACTACGGCTAGGTCCTGAAGGGCTAGGTCCTGACGGGCGGTTCTGACGAGGCGAGATGGAGCCGTTGGGACGTTCTCACCCTGGCGATTTGGTTGGTTGGTCCGCGAGTGGGTAACCTTGCGTTCACCATCGCGGGGTGGAGCAGCTCGGTAGCTCGCTGGGCTCATAACCCAGAGGTCGCAGGTTCAAATCCTGTCCCCGCTACGAAAT
>NZ_JAEMSG010000123.1 GCF_016462945.1 Mycolicibacterium sp.
GTCGTATTCCAAACCCATGAGGGAAAGTCTTACGCTGCTTTCCCCGATCTCGCATGTGGGCCGCGTCACAACTGGGTGAACATTCGATCCACAGTTGCGTTTTAGTCCACAGCGGGCCGCTTTTGGTGTGGTCGAGGTCGCGGGGCTGACGGTGACCCTTGACAGCGTCGGGGCATGACCAACCCACACCCGCAGTTCCGCTTCGACCGTCCCGGCGCCTTGATCGCAGCGCTGCCCGCCGTTCTCGGCTTCGTGCCGGAGAAGTCCCTTGTCCTGGTATCCCTCGAGGAAGGCCGGATGGGCGCGGTCATGCGCGCCGACCTGGCTGTCGACCTCATCGACAACATCGACCGCCTCGCCGAGATCGCCGCGACCTCCGGCGCCGACACCGTGGTCGCGGTGATCGTGGATGCCGAGGGAGCACTGTGCCCGATGTGCAATACCGATCACCGTCAGTTGTGCGACGCGCTGACTGACGCACTGGCCGACCGCGGTGTCGCGTTGTATGCCGCCCATGCGGTTGATCGGGTGGAAACCGGCGGCAGGTGGCGGTGTGTCGACGGCTGCGGTGCGCAGGGGGCAGTCGAGGATCCCTCCGCCTCACCGCTGGCCGCCGCCGCGGTGCTGGACGGTCGTCGGCTTTACCGGCGCCGAGCCGATCTGCACGCCGTCATCGCAATCACCGATGCGGTTCGCACCGCAGGCCTCGTGGAGCCCATTCAGGCCAGGGCCGCCCTACGTCACGCCGACTGGCAGGCCGATGCGGACGGGTGCGGACGGCGCGACGTCGAGACCGTGATGGCGGTGGCCGCCCGCGTGTGCGAAGGCGCCGAACCAGGGGATGACGATCTCGCGGTGCTGGCGTGCGGACTCTCCGACCTTGCGGTGCGGGACACGCTGTATGCCCTGGCCGTCGGTGCCGATGCCGGAGCCGCCGAGGCACTGTGGGCGGTACTTGCGCGCATCCTGCCGGACCCGTGGAGGGTGGAAGTACTAGTGCTGCTTGCCTTTTCGGCTTATGCCCGCGGCGACGGACCGCTGGCCGGGCTGTCGCTGGAAGCGGCGCTGCGTAGCGACCCGAAACACCGGATGGCGGGCATGCTCGACACTGCGCTGCAGTCTGGCATGCGACCTGAGCAGATCCGGCAACTTGCGGGCACCGGGTACCGGCTCGCGAAGCGGCTGGGTGTGCGGTTGCCCCCGCGGCGCGACTTCGGACGTCGTGCGGTATCGCCGGCCGGCCACATCTAGGGGCTCAGACCTTCTCCACCTTCACGGCCTGGGCCATCTCGTGGGGGAGTTCGACGTTCTCATGACCACTGACCATGATGGTCACATCGCCGTCGTGGCCGGTCTGCACCAGCACCCTGGCGTCGGGAACGACACCGGCCTCCTTGAGTCGACCGATCAGTGCGACATCTCCCTGCACGTGCTCGCTCAGTTGGCGCACCACCACCGCCACCGAGTCTCCGGCCGGGAGTTCAGTGAGGCGCACCAGGTTCTCGCGACCGCGGGTGCCTCGTTCGCGGTCGGCTCCTTGGTGGTCGGCTCGTTGGTGGTCGGCAGGGTCCTGCTCCATGCCCAGTGCGGTCAGGCCAGGGATCGGGTTGCCGAACGGTGAGACGGTGGGGTTGTCCAATATCTGCACGAGGCGGCGTTCGACGTCCTCGCTCATCACGTGCTCCCACCGGCAGGCTTCGGCGTGCACCTCCTCCCAGGGCAGTCCGATGATGTCGACCAGCAGACGCTCGGCCAGCCGATGTTTGCGCATTACCGACGTCGCGAGTTCCCGACCCTTCGCGGTGAGTTCGAGATGCCGATCGCCGGCCACCCGCAGTAGACCGTCGCGTTCCATCCGCGCGACGGTCTGGCTGACGGTCGGTCCACTCTGCTCAAGACGTTCAGCGATCCGGGCGCGCAACGGCACCACGCCCTCTTCCTCGAGGTCATAGATCGTGCGCAGATACATCTCGGTGGTATCGACCAGATCGTTCATCAGGCCACCCTTCATCCCATGCCGAGTCTAACCGTCCACCTGCGACGACGGGCTGTTCCCTGCAGCAGTGTGCCCGCCGGGAAGACCGGCGGGCACACTCGGATAGGGACTACTAGCTGGCGTAGGACCGCAGCCGTTCGGCACCATCGCCGTTGCGCAGCTTGATCATGACCTCACGCTCGATCTGACGGACCCGCTCCCGGGACAGGTTGAACAACTTGCCGATCTGGTCGAGGGTGCGCGGCTGGCCGTCGTCGAGGCCGAAGCGCAACTGGATCACCGTGCGTTCACGCTCGTCGAGCGTGGCCAGCACGTGGCGGATATCGGTGTGCAGCAGTTCCGCGATCACCGTGTTCTCCGCCGACATCGCCTCGGAGTCCTCGATGAAGTCACCCAGCGGAGCCTCTTCGTCGGTCCCGACGGGCATATCCAGACTGACCGGGTCGCGGCTGTGCTTCAGCAGGTCGTTGATCTTTTCTGCCGGGATGCCCGATTCCTCGGCGAGTTCCTCGTCGGTGGCCTCGCGGCCCAGGGTCTGGTGCATCTCCCGCTTGATTCGAGCGAGCTTGTTGACCTGCTCAACGAGGTGCACCGGCAGCCGGATGGTGCGGCTCTGGTCGGCCATACCGCGGGTGATGGCCTGACGGATCCACCACGTCGCATACGTCGAGAACTTAAATCCCTTGGTGTAGTCGAATTTCTCCATCGCCCTGATCAGACCCAGGTTGCCCTCCTGGATCAGGTCAAGCAGCGGCATTCCGCGGCCGGTGTACCGCTTGGCCAGTGACACCACCAGACGAAGGTTGGCCTCCAAAAGGTGGCTGCGCGCCGCCTGTCCGTCACGCGCAATCGTCGCCAGATCGCGTTTGCGGTTCTCGCTCATGCGCTTACGAGTCTCCAATAGGTGCTGGGCGTACAGACCGGCCTCGATGCGCCTGGCGAGGTCTACCTCGTCCTCAGCGCTCAGCAGTGCGGTCTTTCCGATGCCGTTCAGATACACGCGCACAAGGTCAGCGGCCGGACTCTGAGCGTCCAGATCGCTGTTAAACTGAGAGGTTCTGGTGTTTGCCATGGTGGCCTCCTCATCGGATCCAACTGTCAGGCTGTTCAACGACCGGCCGAGCGGGAGAGTTCCCGCGCATCGCCCATTGTCACGGCTCTGAGCTGGCCAAACGAAAGTGTGTTCTGAGGGTTTGTTAAGAATGCCCTCGCGACGGACCTACCGCGAACCGTCCTGGCGCGACTGCTCGCCCTGTGGTTGCGGGGTCGGTATGAACCCGGACTCTAAAGCCGGCTGTTCGGCGCGCGGAAACAACGCCGTGCGCTGCGGCGCGTCAGGAAAGCGACGCGGTTCCTCGGCCCGTCGAGGGGGCCGGTCGTTGGCGATCAACACGGCCATCCACGGCAGCGGTATCGACGCGGCCAGGATTGCCAGGGAGAGCAGGCCGTTGTGCCAGATGCCGTAAGCGGCGGCGGCCGCCAGGAAGGCGGGGATGCGCCAGAACATGATTTTCAGGTATTTGCGGACCCGCTGGCGGTGTTGTTCCTCGTAGGACAGTGCCGCACGGGTGATCAGCACGGGCTGGCCTTCGTCGTCGAAACCCAGCTCATGCTCCATGGGATCACTGTTCCACATCGGGGCCGGATCCAACGAGGGGATCTTTCTTACGGCTGTCTGACCGCGATCGCGGTCCAGGAGGCACAATGGAACCTATGCGGACTGACACCATCGAGCGCACCGACAGCGAAGAACGCGTCGACGACGGAACCGACAGCGACACTCCCAAGGTCTTCCACTACGTCAAGAAGGACAAGATCGTCGAGAGTGCGGTGATGGGGTCCCACGTCGTCGCACTCTGCGGGGAGGTGTTTCCGGTGACCAAGTCGGCCAAGCCGGGATCCCCGGTATGCCCGGACTGCAAGCGGATCTACGAGAGCCTCAAGAGGGGCTGACGGAAGCCTTTTCCGCCTCCTTCGAAGCGACGGCGGCCTTTTCCGCTTCTGTCGACGCGCCGGCGGGTGCACCGGCACCATTAGCGGATTGCTTTCTGCTCTGCATCCACGTTCGAAACCGCTGCCAATGGGGTGTCGGGGCGGGCCATTCATCTTCGATGGCGGCATTGAGCTCCGCCCCCATCATGATCGCGAAACCAAGGAAGAACGCGAACAGCAGGAACGCGATCGGGGTGGCCAACGCCCCGTAGGTGTATCCGGTGCGGGTGATGTACTCGAGATAGATTCGCAGTCCGCCGGTCGCCACCACGAACACCGTTGAGGCCAGGATCGCGCCGCCCACCAGTCGATGGGTCGGCAGCGGTTTCGGCAGTGACACCCGGTAGAGGATCGTCACGGCCACGACCAACCCCAGGACCAGCATGGGGTAGTAACCGAACCGCAGAACGTTCTGCCAGCTAACCGGAACGTACTCGCCGATCTTGCGTGGACCCAGCGCGAGCAGGGGGGCGGCCACCGTGACGAACACCAGCATCACCACGTAGAGACCGAGGGCGAAGAACCGCTGCCGGACCGGATGACGCAGGGCGGTCTGATCGTGTGCCTCGACCACCGAATCCACCAGCGCCGAGATCGCCGACGAGCCGGCCCACAGGCTGATCACGAAACCCAGCGAGACGACTTCGCCGCGGGCGCCCTGCACGATATCGCGGACCGTCGGCTCGATAAGTTCGGCGACGATGTTCTTGGAGAAGAAGGTGTTCGAGGTGCTGATCAGCTGGCGCTGGATGGTCGCCAGGGTGCCCGGGCCGAAGAGCGGCGCCACGTAGGCCAGGCTGCCGAGCATCCCGAGCAACAGGGGCGGCAGCGAGAGCGCCGACCAGAAGCCGACCTGCGCCGACTCCGAGAAGATCGAGTCATCCCAGCTTTTCGACAGTGTCCGCTTGGCGATGCGCCATCCGTGATGACGTCTCGGGTTGGGCGGTGGCTGGTCCGTCATGACCTTCCAGCATTCCTCACGACCACGCACCCGCCCGGAAACCCGGGCGGCGCGGCGGCTCAGTCGTCGTCTGAACTGATTTCCAGCACGGCCGCCAATGCGATCAGCTTGGACTCGTGCTCCTTGGCGTGATGCTGGCAGAACAACAGTTCGGCGCCCGAGGGAAGTTTGGCCCGAACCCGGGCGGCAGCACCGCAGCGGTCGCAGCGGTCAGCCCTCGTCAATTCAGGACTGGTCAGCGTTGCGTTCATTGGGCTCCTCCCTAGGCACTCGGCACCCTTGACGGCGGCGGCCGCCGCTGGGCGATTGGTCTACTGTCTCAGACGTTTTATCGTGCGGGCTTGTTCCCACGCCCGAACAATGTGTCGTGTCTCACGACCCAGTGTTGCAGCAGTTGCCCGATGGTGCAGGGTTGCCCCATGCCCGAGGCCCCGGCGTTGCTGGTCCACCTGTGTTCTCTGGCCGAGTGGGACCAGGCACGTTCGGCGGGCGAACTGCGTCCGGACTCGCTTGCCGAGGTGGGGTTCGTTCATCTCTCGGCGCAACGCCAGGTCCACCTGCCCGCCAATCGGCTCTTCGCCGGTCGCGTTGATCTGGTGCTGCTCTACCTCGACCCAGACCGGCTCAGCGCGCCGGTCCACTGGGAGTCCGGGGTCCCCAGCGATCCGGATTCGATGCTCTTCCCTCATCTGTACGGCCCACTGCCGGCCGCCGCGGTGGTCGCCGTCCGCCCGTATGTTCCGGGGCCGGACGGCCGGTTTGAGCCACTTATCCACAGAACCTCCGATTGAATGCGCGCGAGGTAAGCGCCCTCGCGCGATAGCTGTTAACTTCCCCTCAGTGACCGGGCGCTGCGCGCCGGCGGAAGGCCCCCCATTCCGCGACCGTGGCGCAGCGCCCGGCCACCCCAGCCGGATTCACTACCGAATTTACCGCTGGACTAACGGCTCGCTCTGCGGTCCGCTGTCGCGGTTCAGCCATTGGGCTTGATAGATCGATACCGACGTTCGCGACATGATGAGGTACGCGATGCCGACGGTGATCATCGCTGCGGGAACCACCGAGAACGATCCCGTCATTTCGGCGACCATGATCAGTACCGCAAGAGGCGCGTGTGCCACGCTGCCGAAGCAGGCCATCATCGCCACGATCACGAACACACCCGGACCGTCCGGAAGTGCCGGTGCACCAGTGAGATCCGCCAGTCGCCAGATGGCCGCACCCACGAATGCACCGATTACGATGCCGGGTCCGAAGATGCCACCGGATCCGCCGGTGCCGATCGACAGTGAGGTCGCCACGATTTTGGCGATCGGCAATACCATGACGATCCACAATGGAATCGTCAGCAATCCCTCTCTGGTCATGGCAATCTGCGCCCAGCCGTACCCGCTGGCGAGTACCTGTGGAATCACCAGGGCCAGCAAGCCGACGAGCAAGCCGCCGATCGCCGGTTTGATCACCGCGCCACCGGGCAGTCGCCGGGTCATTGCCACGGTCGCATAAAACGTTCGCGCGTACAGATAGCCGATGGCTGCCGCGACGACGCCGATGATCGCAAACCAGCCCGCCTGGGCCGGATCGAACCGGTAATCAGGTTCAACGAAACCGAACATGGGCGCAAAACCAAGAATCGAGCCGTAGACGGTATAGGCGGTTGCCGAGGTGATGAAGCCCGGAACGAGGGCCTGATAGTTGAAATCCGCCCGGTAGATGAGTGAGGCGGCCAGCACGGCCCCCCCGAGAGGAGCGCCGAAGATCGCGCCGATCCCGGAGCCGATGCCCACCGACACCGCCAGTCGACCGTCGGCGTCGGACAGGTTCAACCGGCGGGTGAGCAGTGAACCGAATCCGGCCGAGATCTGTGCCGTCGGTCCTTCCCGACCGCCCGACCCTCCAGAGCCGATCGTCAGGGCACTTGCTATTAGTTTGACCACCACCGCGCGACCGCGGATCGAACGCGGGTCGGTGTGCACCGCTTGGATTGCGTTATCGGTGCCGTGGCCCTGGGCTTCGGGTGCGAACTTGGCGACGATGAATGCTGACGCCAGGGCGCCGCCGAATGCGATCAGAGGAATAGCCCAGGGTCTGTTAAAACCCGGCGACCCGGACCCACCACCGTCGCCGGTGGCCTGCGGCTGCTGATAGTCCCCGAGATAGCCGAGCAGATACGCCCCGGCGTACTTCAACGCGAGAAAAAAGACCACCGCGCCCAGGCCGGCGATGATGCCGATCGCCACGCCGAGGATCAACCACTTGCGAAAGTAGCCGGATTCGCGAATGAAGGCACCCAGGCGTCCACCGGTTCCGGCATGGCCGTTCTGGTGGGGCTCGGCCATTGCGGAGCTCATGGAGTCGCGCTCCGCGCGGTTAGTCGGAAGACGGCTAGGCTCGCCGCCACAACACAGGACGCTAGCGCGATCACCGGTGCCACGAAGAATCTCGTCAGCGTCGCACCCACGACAGCACCGGCCAACATCGTGAAAAGTGCGCTGTAGCGCAACTTTTCACGCTTACCGTGACCGCCGGCCAGGCGGCTGTCGACGCCGAGGCCGACGATCGTCGACGTCAGCACCGTGGTGCTGAGCTCTTGGATGCCGAATTGACGGGCAGTGGCTGCCTGGGCGCCGAAGGTTAACGCCAGGCCTGCGATGAGGATCAGCCTTCCATTGTCTTGGTACTGCAGGACGCCGGTGCCGGCGAGTAGCGACAGCGCCGCCAACAGCACGACTTCAGTGCCCATCGCTGCGGTGAGCCATTGCCGAACGTCGTGATCGAGGTGGCGGGCGAACCGGCCACCGATGATGGTTCCGGCGAGGAAACTCGTGAAGGCGACCACCGCGGCGGTCATATCGACTCCGGAATGCGGCACGAACCAGAATCCGAGGAAGATCACGTTGCCAGTCATGTTGGCGACGAAGACGTGTCCGAGGAACAACACGCTGACCGCATCCACCAGTCCGGTGGCAAACGTCAGCAACAGCAGAGCGATGACGGTGCGCCGGTCCGAGACCGGCGAGACGACAGCCACGTAACGAGTATGGCCCTTGTGATTCGGTTCTTAACCGAGCCTCGCTCAGTCCAGGTAGTCGCGCA
>NZ_JAEMSG010000195.1:0-236 GCF_016462945.1 Mycolicibacterium sp.
CACCATTACAAGAAAGCGCCACCTGTTTCGCGCGCAGTGAAACCGTCTGCCCTCGACGTGGCTGGTCAGCCCGTCGGAGCGGGGGTGAGATGGAAGACGCGCCATGGCCTGATCCTGCGTGCGATACCGCCCGCCAACGCGGTTTATATTGAACCGCACGCCTGGGCGTTGCCTGCCCGGGCGTTGACCATCACGACGAAAAGAGCGCCACTCGTGACCATTACCGATAACCCATC
>NZ_JAEMSG010000195.1:246-2384 GCF_016462945.1 Mycolicibacterium sp.
TCCGTGCGGCAGGTGCTGGCCGCGGTCGTCGCCGATCCGCAGTATCCGGCGCTGGCCCGTCGGCCGGTGTGGTCGTGGCCGCACATCGGATTGGTGGTGATGGCGTACGGGGTATTCGTCACCTCCACGTGGGCCTACCTGAGTGGCCACATCCCGATGCTGGCGATGATGGTGCTCAACCAGTTCGCCATCTACACCAGTTTCACCCCGCTGCATGACGCCGTGCACGAGGCCGCGTCGCGCAATCAACACCTCAACAATCTCATCGGGACCGTGTCCGCGCTGATCTTCATCCCCGGGCTGAGCACCACGGTGTACCGGGCGCTGCACATGGAACATCATCGCTGGGTCGGCGACCCCGACCGCGACCCCGACCTGTTGTTCGTCGATGCCCCAAAGTGGTTGCTGCCGTTGGTGTGTATGGCGCCGGAATGGGTGTGGGCGCACTGGTATGTCACCAAGATGTGGTCGACCCGGCCGCGCCGCGAACGCGCGATGCTGGTGGGCGCGCTGGCGCTCTACGTCGGAATCCAGGTGGGCTTCCTGCTCTCGCCGTACGCCTGGCAGTTCGTCGTGGTTTGGCTGATCCCGCAGAAGATCGCGACCATGGTGCTGGTGTACGTGTTCGCACACATTCAGCATCCCGAGGAAGCCACCTGGGAGGACGCCCCGTTTCAATCGACGGTCAAGGTGAACAGCCAGCCTCTGTCGAAGGTCTACTGGCTCGGCCAGACCGATCACTGCATGCATCACGCGATGCCGCACATCCCGTTCCACCGCTACCACCTCATGTGGGATCTGGGTGCCGGGATCCTGACCCGCCAGGGCATCCCGGAACGAACGCTGTTCCGGGGGCCGACGATGGTGGATCTGCCGCAGCGAGCGAGCGACACCGTGCACACCGCGCGGATTGTCGAACGCCGCGAGGTCGGCGGCGCCGGCATCGTCACCTTCGTCCTCGAGGGCGTCGATGAGCCGCTGCCGCCGTTCACGGCGGGGTCGCACATTGAGCTACGGCTGCCCAGCGGTCGGGTCCGTCAGTACTCACTGTGCAACTCCCCCGGGCGTCGGTATCAGATCGCGGTGAAGCCCGAACCCGGCGGCCGGGGCGGCTCCGTGGAGGTCCACGAGGCGCTGCAGACCGGTGCGCTGGTGACCATCAGCTCACCGCGCAACAACTTCGAGCTGATCCCCGCCGATCGCTACGTTCTGGTGGCCGGCGGTATCGGCGTCACCCCGCTGCTGTCGATGGCGCACCAACTGTGGTCGACGAGGACACCGTTCGAACTGCACGTCTGCGCCCAGGATGCCGATGCCGTTCCATTCGGCACCGAGCTGATGAATCTGCCGTTCGCGCAAGCGATCTCGGTGCATCTCGACGCCAGCCCGGGTCGAACCGCGCTGTCCCCCGCCACGAATCTGGGCAACTGGAGCGCCGGGACGGAGTTGTACCTGTGCGGGCCGGCGGGCTTCATGGACTGGGTCAGCTCGCAGGCGTTGGGCTTGGGCTGGCCGCTGGACACCATCCATCGGGAGTACTTCAGCGCCCCGGTGTTCGACATCACCGAGAGCCGCCCGTTCGATGTGGTGTTGGCCCGGCGCGGACTCACGCTCCACATCCCTGCGGGCCGACAGATCCTCGATGTGCTGGAGGAAAACAGCATCCCGGTCCAGTGGGCCTGTTCACAGGGGGTGTGCGGCACCTGCGTCACACCGGTACTCGACGGCGAACCGGATCACCGCGACGCAGTGCTGACGCCGCAGGAACGGGCCGCCAACTGCTCGATGTGCCTGTGCGTGTCCCGGGCTAAATCCGAGAAGCTTGTCCTCGATCTCTGACTGGATCAGCGCGTAGTGGGGACCAGTTCGGCGATGTCGGGATGCAGTGCGACGAGGCCGCGGTCGAAGGTCGCAAGCCTGCCCCGGTTGGCCCTCGCCAGTTGGGCGAGGTAGCCGTCGGTCACCTGTCGGTGGCCGATGACGCCGTGGAGTTCGACATCGGTGAAAGAGACGCTGTCGGGCCAGAATTCATGCCGCGGGCTGTGGGTCAGGGCAATGACCAGCGCACGGGCCTCCTCGGCGTTCTGCCCCTGCCTGATGAGAAGTCGGACGAGGCTGCCCTGGGTGATCGGACAGGT
>NZ_JAEMSG010000030.1 GCF_016462945.1 Mycolicibacterium sp.
CGGAGCTGTCGGTGGCACCAATGGGACCGGCGGGGCCGGCGGTGCCGGCGGTGCCGGCGGTGCGGGAACCGGGGGCGGGAGCACCGGTGCCGCGGGCACGGCGGGCACCAATCCGCTCGTGATTACGATGCTCGCTATCGGGAACGCGGGCAATCCCGCGGATAATCAAGGCAGCCAAGGCAATTACGGCTCGGTGGCCTATGACTTCGGTATCGCGCAAACCGAGACCACCGTGGCCGACTACGTCCAGTTCCTCAATGCGGTGGCCCGCTACGTGCCGGACGAATCACAGTATGACTATCTGACGGACCTGTGGAACCGCGATATGGCTCCAAGCCAGACTTCCTCGCACTCGGTGATCGGCGACCAGATTTACCGGACGGGGACAGCGGGGGACTGGACGTACACCGCAGCCGCCGGAGCAGACCAGTTACCGATCGCTAGCGTCAGTTGGTTCAACGCTGCACGATTCGTCAACTGGCTCAACAACGGACAGCCGACCTACAACGTCTTCACACCCGATCCGGGCACCGAGACCAGGGCCTACACCCTCAACGGCACCACCAGCACGGTGATCACCACCAGGGAAGTCGACGCTAAGTACTGGCTGCCCTCGGAGGGTGAGTGGTACAAGGCCGCCTACTACGACCCGACGAAGACGACAGTGAATCCCGAGACCGGTAATGCCGGATATTGGAAGTATCCGACCAAGTCGGACACCGCGCCTAACAACCCCAAGCCTCGGGACCTCACGGGGACAAACGCCGCGGCCTACAACTCGGTCGTGTTCCCCGAGGGCGACAAGTTGGTGGACGTCGGCGCATACGCGAACAGCGCCTCCTACTACGGCACCTTCAACCAGGCTGGCAACCTGTGGGAGTGGACCGACTCGTACGTGAGTGACTATCAAGATCAACCCAATTCGATGATCATCCGTGGTGGTTCGTGGAGTTTGGGGATCCTCAATCCGGGCAGCAACGTCCGGCGGGACTACACCCCGGACGAGACCGACGACGACACCGGCTTCCGCATCGGCGGCGCTCAGTCGACCGTCACGGCGACGGCCGCTCCAACCAGCACCCCGCCCGCGTCACCCACCACGACGGCACCGACGTCGACGCCGTCGGGCACCGCGTCGTCGGCACCCATCGCCGCGATCCCGGGTGCGCGCACCATCTCCATGGTGCGCGTCGGCAACCCCAATAACCCCACTGACTCTGGGACCGGGTTCGGCTCGGTTGCCGATGAATTCAGCATCTCGACCTACGAGACCACCGTCGGTGACTACGTCTCGTTCCTCAATACTGTCGCCACGAGTCCGACCGCACCGGACTACATCCAGGCGCTCTATCAGAACGCAATGGCGGGGGGCGAGAAGACCGGAGCGCTGATCACCCAAACGCTGAGTGCGGGTGTCTACGTCTACGCGGCCTCCAGCGATCCGGTCGGAGACTTCCCCGGTAAGACGCGCGCCGATCTGCCGGTGGCCTTTGTCAACTGGTTCGCCGTGGCCCGCTATGCCAACTGGATGAGCAACGGCGGTACCGCCGATGCCAGTACCGAAACAGGCGCATACAACCTCAACGGTGCCGTGACAGGCGTCTTCCTCAAGCAGGACGGCGCACGATACTGGCTGCCGTCGGAAGACGAGTGGTACAAGGCGGCCTACTACGACCCGACGAAGAACGGGACCGGCGGTTACTGGACCTACGCGACCCAAAGCGACACCTTGCCCAACTACGACACCACGGGAACCAACTCCGCCAACTACGACGACGAACGGCCGAGGAATTTCAAGCTCACCCCGGTCGGCACCTACGTCAACAGCACCTCGTATTACGGCACGTACGATATGACCGGCAATCTGTGGGAATGGAACGACGGCGTCGTGTTGGCGCCCACATCCGGTCAGTCCGGACAGGATCAACCCGATGCACGGATCATCCGCGGCGGCTCCTGGAGTCAGGGACTCATCGCCGTGGCCAACTACACCCGGCGCGACTACCCCGACGGATACCAACTGTACGACCCACAGACAGGTGCGCCCGTGTACCTCTACTACACCGACGACGACACCGGCTTCCGGCTGGCAGGTCTGGCGGAGTTCAGCACCGCGAACTGACGAAAAGAAGACCCGGCGGAGGTAGTGGACGTGCAGGACCTGATTGCCGCTCATGGTGACCGTTTCGACGTCGACGGTCCGGTCATCGTGGGCCCCGCGTTGTCGCCCGAGGATGGCAGCCCCCATGTTCGGCCTCGCAGCGGTATCCTGACGTGCCGCCGATCCGCACAATAACGGCAAGAGAAAACAGTTTCATGAGGGAGTTGGCATGAAGGCTTCGGTCACTATCGGACGCGTCGGCGGGCTGGCCGTTGCCCTCGGCATCGGGGCGGCAGTGAGCTCGGGGACCGGGGTGGCATCGGCCGATACCAGCAGCCCCAGCGATAACGCCGGCGCCGCAACCAGCTCGCAGGCAGCCAGATCAACAGTCCGCTCGGCGCACAAGGCCTCGGCACGCAAGACCCTCAGCGACACACGGAGTGCGGCGACCCCGACAGTGGCCAGGCTGGCGGCGCGGGTGGACACACCACGGGCGTCTGCTGCGTCGACCGCCGCGCGCCGTCAGACGGCTCCGGTTTATCCTGCCGCCCGCCCCGCGCCGTTGGATCTGCTGGCGTTTGCGCGGCGAGAATTGTTTGGTGATCCGCCGACCATTGGGTACGACTCGGCGCTCAACAGCCAGTCCTCGGGCGGCGTGATCACCGGCAATATCGCGGCGACCGGTGACGCGCTGAGCTACGTCGTCACCCAGAGCCCGCAGTACGGCCGTGTGGTGATCGACCAGGGCACCGGTGAGTTCACCTACACGCCCGTGGTGAGTACGGCCAATGCGTACACCGATTCCTTCGAGGTCAACATCGAGGACAACGGCTTCCATCTGCTGGGGTTCCTTGATCCCAACGCAGCTACCGCCACCGCGAATATTGCTGTGGCGGTGACAGGAGCTAATCCCGGTGCGGCTCTTCAGTTCCCGGACGGCTTCCACTGGGGCGTGGCGACCGCCGCCTTCCAGACCGAGATGGGCGGCGCGGCGCCCATCGATCCCAACACCGACTGGTACGCGTGGACTCACGACCCGCTCAACCAGTTGCTCGGCTGGACGAAAGGGATACCGGAGAATGGACCGGGTTCCTATCTGCAGTATGCGACTGATGCGCAACTGGCCAGCCAGGGTGTCGGCGCAGACACCTTCCGGATCGGCTTGGAATGGAGCCGAATCTTCCCCAGCGACACCAAGATCGTCGAGGGCCTGATGTACTCGATGGCAGACGTCGATGTGTCGGACGGGGTGAGCGACTACGAGATGCAGATCCTGGAAAAACTAGCCGACCACGACGCGGTGACGCACTACCGCGACGTCTTCGCCACCCTGCACGACAACGGCCTCGAGCCGATGGTGACGCTGCAGCACTTCACCTTGCCCAGCTGGCTGCATGACCCGCAACAGGCACGCATTACCGAGTCTCTTGGCGGCCTCTTCGGTTACACCCCGCCGACCGGCGGCGGGTGGGCCTCCGATAACACCGAGGTCGAGTTCGAGAAGTATGCCGCCTACGCCGCGTATGAGTTCGGTGATCAGGTGGACACCTGGGTGACGATCAACGAGCCGGTCAACGTCATGCTGGCGTCCTACCTGGTTCTTCCGGGTCAGGGTGGGTTCCCGCCCGGTGTCCTACGTGGTGATCTTCTGAAAAAGTCCCTGATCAACGAAGCTGAGGCGAACGCCGCGGCGTACCGCGCGATTCACGAGTTCGACGCCGGACCTGCCACCGAGGTCGGCGTGGTGCTCAACATGCTTCCGTGGGGGCCGGCCAATCCGGCCAGTGCGACCGATCAGAAAGCGGCCGCCGAATTCGACAACTTCTACAACCGCTGGTTTCCCAATGCGGTGATCAATGGACAACTGGATGCCAATTTCGACAACATCCTGACCAACGACCCGGCGCGGCCAGATCTGGCGAACACTGCCGATTTCTTTGGCGTCAACTACTACTCGGTCGCCACCGTCGACTCCTTGGGCGGCGCCGGAACTCTGTTGTCACTGATCTCCGGCATACCGCTGCTGAACGGACTGCCGGCGCCCGAGTACGCCGGCGCCTGCCCGGCGGTACAGGGTTGCACCGACGTCGGCTGGCCCATCCAGCCAAGCGGCCTGCGCGACGGACTGGACATCGCCGCCTCCTACGGCAAGCCGCTCTGGATCACCGAGAACGGAATCGCCGATGCCAGCGACGCCAACAGGGCCGCCTACACGGTGCGTCAACTCGCAGTGCTGCAGCACGCCATCGCTGACGGAATCGACGTCAAGGGCTACATCCATTGGTCACTCATCGACAACCTGGAGTGGGCAAAGGGCTATGGGCCGAAGTTTGGACTTTATTCGTTCGACCCCGTGACGTTGGAGCGCACTGCCAAGCCAAGCCTGGCGATCATCCGCCAGATCCCGCTCGACAATGGCATTTCAGCGAGCCTGTTCACGACCTATGTCAAGGATGCGCCCGCCGGGCGCGCCTGAACTGGTTGACCGCTATTCGATTCCATGGCGACGGAACTGCACAGCACGCTTTCGCAGGCGTAGGTGTTCGCTGTCGTGCCGGCCGACGCGGGCCCAATCGGTGCAATTGTGCGTTCTTGCCGCCTGGGCCTACATAGGGTTGCGGCCATGGGCGGGACGCACGACCGAGACATCGACGGTGTCGCCGCAGATTTCAGCCGGGGCCGCATCTCGCGGCGCGATGCGCTTAAGCGGCTCGCAGGGCTCGGCATGGGTGCCGCAGCCGGCGCGGCGTTCATCGCCGCCTGTGACCGCACGCCGAATGCTTCCTCTGGCGGGGCGGCTGCGACCCCGGCTGACACCATCTACCGCAATGGAACCGTGCTCACGATGGTCGATGATCGCCGCCAGGCCGAAGCGGTCGCGGTAGCGGGAGGCAAAATTCTGGCGGTGGGCTCTGAGGCCGACGTGATGGCCACCAAGGGCGCCAACACCGTCGTCGTCGATCTGGCCGGCCACACGCTGATGCCCTCGTTCATCGACGCCCACGGTCATTTCATGAACGCCCTCCAAGTGGTCAAGTGGGCCAACGTTCAGGGCGTACCGGCCGGGCCGATCAGCAGCATCGCGGACTTCGTCCCCGTTCTGCAGGAGCATGTACGCACATTCGCTCTCAAGCCCGGCGACTGGATCATCGGGTACGGCTATGACCGCTCGAACCTCGTTGAGGGCCGCGAACTGAACATCGACGACCTCGACCCCGCCTTCCCCGACAACCCCATCATGCTGATCCACAGTTCCAACCACGGAGCGGTGCTCAACACCGCGGCCTTCAACGTGGTGGGCTATGACGAGAACACGCCGACGCCCCCCGGCGGGATCATCGTCCGCAAGCCGGGAACCACCATCCCATACGGGCTCATCATGGAGACCGCGTTCCTGCCGGTCCTCACCAACGCTCCCAAGCCGAGCGAACGTGAGTTGCTCGACACCCTCGACGAAGCGCAGCAGATTTATACGCGCGCGGGTGTGACCACGGTTCAGGAGGGCGCCACCGCTGCCAAAGACCTGCGGGTGCTGCGCAAGGGTGCCGACGCGGGCCTGCTCTACCTCGACGTGGTGTCGCTGCCGCTGTTCCTCGAAATCCCCGAGTTGGTCCAGGACTACGCACCCGATTTCGTCGGTGGCCCGGCGGGCATCCCCGACGAAGTCGCCAAGGCATTCGGCACCTACCAGAATCGTCTGAAACTGCAGGGCATCAAGTTCGTGATCGACGGTTCCCCGCAGGGTAAAACGGCGTTCTGGACCCAACCGCTGCTGACCCCGGGACCGGACGGTCAGCAGGACTGGCGTGGTCAGCCGGTATTCCCGCCGGAGACGCTCTTCAAGACGATGGCAGCGGTTCACGCCAAGGGATTGCAGGTGTTCTGCCATGCCAATGGAGACGCAGCCATCGACCTGGCCATCGACGGTATGCGCGCAACCGGGGTGAAAGCGGCTGACGATCGACGCACGGTGATCGTCCACTCGCAGTGCATGCGGCCCGACCAACTCGATCTGTATGTGGAGTTGGGTTTCTCGCCCAGTTTTTTCGCCGCGCACACGTTCTACTGGGGTGACGAGCATCTGGTGAACCTCGGTCCGCAGCGGGCGGACTTCATCAGCCCGATGGCGTCGGCCTTCGCCAAGGGGCTGCGCTGCTCCAACCACACCGACTTCTCGGTGACCCCGATGGAGCCCATGCGGATCATGTGGGCATCGATGGTCCGCACCTCCAAGACGGGCATAGTGCTGGGAGCTGATGAGCGGATCGACAATTGGAAGGCTCTGCAGTCCTTGACGATCGAGGCGGCGTGGCAGATCTTCGAAGAGAAGACCAAGGGCAGCCTCGAAGTCGGCAAGCTCGCCGACATGGTGATCCTGGACGCCAATCCGCTCACCGCCGCCCCGGAGGCGTTACTGGACATCGCCGTGCTGGAAACACTCAAAGAAGGCAAGACGGTCTACCGGAAAGAACCCGCGTGAGCGTGCCGCTGACGGTCATCGGAGGCTATCTGGGCGCCGGCAAGACCACCGTGCTGAACCATCTGCTTGCCAATAGCAACGGCGTGCGGATCGCTGCCCTGGTCAACGATTTCGGCGATATCAACATCGACGCCGACCTCATCGAGTCGACCGATGGTGAGACCATCGCGCTGACCAACGGGTGTGCGTGTTGCACGCTGGCCGACGGGCTGACGACTGTTATCGCCGGGCTGCGGGAACGAACTGAGGACTTCGACCACATCGTGATCGAGTCGAGCGGTGTGGCCTATCCGCTCAAGATCGGTCAGATCGGCGCGGCCTTCGGCTTTCCCTTGGTCGGGGTGGCCGTTGTCGTCGACGCCGAAATGATTCGCGCACACTCGACGGACAACTACGTCGGCGATACCGTGACGCGGCAACTGGGAAGTGCGGATCTGTTGATCGTCAACAAGAGCGATCTGGTCGCACCCGGCGGGTTGGAATCACTTCAGGCGTGGCTTGCCGACACTGCCCCGGATACGCCCAGGCTGACCACCCAGGGTGGTCGGGTCGACTCCGCATTATTGCTGGCCTCGCTTCGCGCGTCCGATGTTTCCGCTGCCCCGGCCGGGTCGCACGACAGCTTCGATTCGTGGAGCTTCCACACTGACGCACCGTTACGGCGCAGCGATGTCGATGCGTTCCTGACCGCGCTGCCGCCCGGTGTGGTGCGGGCCAAAGGCATCCTGCGCCTGTCCGACGATATGACACATGAGTACCTGCTCCAGAGAGTCGGCCGACGGACGTCACTACTGCCGCTCAACGCGCTCAGCGCTGAGGATCCCGCCGACACCCGATTGGTCGTGATCGGAGTCCCGGGCAGTATCGATGGTGAACTGTTCGCGCAGCGGCTTGAAGGCGTCGGCTGATTCCACGATGACGAGGCGGCGGGACCTGACCAGCTAGCTGTTGCCGAACCCGGTGACGCTGCGAATCAACGGTAGGTCCGCCATGGTCGCGAATCCCGGCGGCGCTGTGCATACCGCGGGCACGGCGTTGAGGATCTGCATGGCGGTGGCGACGTTGGATGCGCGGACGTGCTCGAGCATGGTCGCGTTGGGGGAGCCGGCCATGACCAGGAAATGGGTGCGCATTTTCGGGTCGCCGTCGATGGTCAGCGTCCAGCCGTGCTGTGGTTTGGGCCAGTGCGACGGGTACTCCCCGCCGACGGTCCACAGCGCCTCGATCTCGACGAGGGTCTCCCCGCCGCGGCGGCCCGCCCAACTCCAGCGCTGACCGGCAGTGGTTCCGGCTCGCAGCAGGTGGTCGAAAATCTGATGGTCCTCGGCGGCGGCGACCGCCTCGACCGTCGCGGTCACCTCGTCGATACCGGCATTGAGCGCATCGGCCATCAGCCACACCTCGTCAGAGAAGATGCCGCTGTTGAAGGCCAGGAATTCGTTGGCGGTGGGGTTGATGTCGTCGACGGGTTGGCCGAAGGCCATGTTGTCGAAGGTGATGGCGGTGCTGTCGTAGGACGACCAGTCGGCGCGCTCCTGCAGGGTGATCCGGTCGATGCGCCGACTCATCCCCGACATGGCCAACGGCAGCACCCCGGACAGGTTGCCCGGGTTGAGGCCGCTGCCATGCACGCTGCTGCGCCCGGCCTGACACGCCTGGGACAACTTGTCGCGGTCGGCCGGATTGATGCGGCGCGGATGAAACAGAAACGCTGTCGTGACAACGTTTTTGCCGCTGGCGAGGATGGCGCAGACATCGTCGATGCTGGTGTTGCGCGGGGTGTAAAGCACACAGTCGGCATCGAGGGCGAGGATCTCGTCGACGTTGGTGGTGGCGGTGACGCCGATGGGGGAGCGGTCGACGAAGGTGGCGATGTCGGCGCCGTTCTTCTCCGGTGAGTACACCCGGGCGCCGGCGATCGTCAGATCGCGGCGGTGGTCGAGGATCGCGGTCAGCATTTCGGTGCCGATGGCGCCGATGCCCCACAAGACAACCCGATGCTGTGCTGAATCCGCCATGAAGGCTCCGAGGTAGTGGTGGGTGGCCCCTAGGGCGCGACGCTACAGGTCGCCGGCGTGAAGGTGGCGTTCATTGATTCGATGACGTGCAGGACCTGGTTGCCGCTCATGGTGACCGTGTCGACGTCGATCCTGGCGACCCGGGGAATCATGGCCTCGAGTAGGCAGCGCATCTCCAGCCGGGCGAGGTTCATCCCCACGCAGGCGTGAATTCCGAAGCCGAATCCGAGTTGGTCGGAGGGTTTGCGGGTGATGTCGAATCGTTCGGGGTCGGTCCATTTGCGCTCATCGCGGTTTGCCGACCCGAACAACATCAGCACGCGGGCGCCCCGGGGCAGGGTGACCTCGTCGATTCGATGGTCCGCGGTAACGACCCGACTGAAGCCGCGTACGGGTGATTCGATGCGCAGGGCTTCGTTGATGGCGTGCGGGATCAGTGTGGGGTCGGCCCTGAGCAGGTCCCACTGGTCGGGGTTGTCGGCTAGGAGACGGAGCAGATGGCTGATCGCGCCGATGGTGGTGTCCAAGCTCGGGTTCATGTAGTCGAGAAGCAAACTCGGGCCTTGCGTCTCGGTGATGTCACCACGGGCAGCGGCGTCGAACACTCCCGCGGCCCAACCGTGCGGGTCGCAGTGTTCGGCAAGATCGGGGGCGAACACGAATGCCAGGGCCTGGCCCATATCGTCGATAGCATCACGGGTGCGGGGGCTGTCGGGGCCGAACGATTCGAAGGACGCCGTGCCCCATCGGAGCATGTTCTCCTGCCCGACCGAAGGCAGACCGACCAACGACCGCACCACTGTCAGCGGCAGAACCTGTGCGAATTCGGCGACGCCGTCGAAGGATCGGCGGCCCAGCACGCCCTCGACCACAGCAATCGCCTTGTCGGTCATCAGTGACTCCAGTGCCCGCATCGATCCGGGTCGCAGCGGCGGGGCGATGACTTTTCGGAACGTCTCGTGCTCCGGCGGGTCGGAGATCAGGCAGCTCGCCAACAGCCCGGCAGCCTGGTTGGCGGTCTCGTTAACGGCAGGTCCGGAGGCGGAGGAAAACAGTTCGTGATCCCTCAGCGCGGCGCGCACGTCGGCGTAGCGCCCCATCGCCCAGACCCCGGTCGCCGGCAACCACACCACCGGACCGGCATCGCGGATCGCGCGGTAGGCGTCGTAGGGGTTCGCGTTGATCGCGGCGTCATAGAGGTCGACGTCGCACACCGGCACATCGCCCACCGGCACGGCTGAGAGCATCGGAACTCCTTCCAGTCTGATGAACTCGAAAAATGACAGAGGGGAGGATGCGGCTGTGTCGGGTCGTCAGTCTGAAGTGAACCGCACCATCATCAATTTGTAGGTAATTTACTACTATTCATGATCGGTCCCGTTCCCCGAAGGGGATGCGACGCCTCGGGCGATAAGTGGATGGCGGCATATTTCGGGTCCGCGCGAGCATGGGCTCGCAGACGCGCGCTAGGAGAGCACCGGCCCCTTGGATGAGGGCCTGCTGCGGCGTGACCGGCCCGGTCCGAAGACTGGCCGCTCAGCAATTTCTCAGGTACTATCTTCCCAGTTTGATTCTGCAGGTAGGTGCGTGCAGAGCGGTCGGGAGAATTAACGTGATGCGAGCGTCGGCCCACGTCGGACGGGTAGGTGGTCTGGCTGTCGCGCTCGGTATCGGCGCGGCGGTGGTCACAGGCGGTGCGGGGTTCGCCTGGGCCACCCCGGCCGACACGTCGGACTCCCCGGTAAGCGCTGATTCGGCCGCCGAATCGGACGCGGCGGCTTCGGCGCCGAGGAATCGCGGGAGTCGGCCGGCTGGTCGCGGCACCCCGGCAGCACCGTTGGGCCGCGGTGGTGGCGAGCAGCAAAGAGCGCAGCAGACCAACTCGAGTCCTCGACTGAACTCCGCACCCGCCGTCGCTGTATCGGAATCCGCATTGCGGAGAGTCGCCCCGGAGCGATCCTCCCGGGTCGATCTGCCCGCGAGGGTCGCCGCTGCGACTCCTGTCGAACCGGTAACGGGTGCGCCGGTCGCGACGGAGGTCATGACTGCACCGGTTTCGGTGGCACCGGCCGCTGCCGCACCCGTCATGGTTGCGGCCCCGGCTACCGCCTCGGTGGGCTCAGTGCCCTCGCCGTTGCTGGGCTCCGGTACCGGAGTTCCGGTGGAGTCGCCGGTGTCGTGGGTGGTTCTCGCGGCGGCGCGCCGCGAGCTGGAAGCGCCGAATACCGTTGTGGCTCAATCGGTTACGGTATCGGCCGTCCAGCTGGCCGCCCCCGCCGCTGCCGCGGCCGCCCCGGCTGCCGTCACGAACTCTTCGCCGGTCATCGCCAGTGTGACGCTGGGTGCCCCGAACGCCGGCACCGGCGCGGTCACCGGAACGGTGAAGGCCACTGATCCCAATGGCGACGCGATGACCTATCGGGCGACGACGTCAGCAAAGGGGACGGTGGCGATCACGACGGCGGGGGTGTTCACCTACACCCCGACCGCGACCGCCCGCCATGCCGCTGCCAAGAGTGGTGCGACGACCTCAGTCACGATGGACACGGTGACGGTGACGGTCACTGATGCCAAGGGTGCGGCCACCACCCAGGCGGTGACGGTGACGATCAGCCCCGTTAACGCCGTCCCGGTGCCCAGGACCACGGTGGGTACACCGAATGCGACGACCGGAGTGGTGACGGGGTCGGTGACAGCGACTGATGCCAACAGCGATCCGTTGATTTACACGGTTACCACGAACCCTGCCAGGGGCACGGTCGCGGTGACCGTGACTGGTGGGTTCACCTACACCCCGACGGCCACCGGCCGGCACAATGCTGCGGCTACAACTGCGACGGCGGCGGACAAGGCCGACACCTTCACGGTGACTGTCGCTGACGGGTTCGGTGGGTCGGTGGCCGTCCCGGTCACGGTGACCATCCGCCCTCAGAACACCGCCCCCACGGGTGCCAAGGCCGCGGTCGGCACTGCGAATGCGGTGACAGGGGTGGTGACGGGAACCGTGACGGCAATTGACGCGGAGAAAGACACCCTGACTTTCGCTGCGTCCAAGCCCGCCAACGGTGCGGTGGTGCTCAAGGCTGACGGCAGCTTCACCTATACACCGACCGCCGCAGCACGCACCTCGGCTCGTTCCTCGGCCACCGCGAAGACTGATCCGTTCACCGTCACCATCTCTGATGCGCACGGTGGTATGGCGACGGTGACGGTGACTCCGACGATCGCCCCGTCCGACTCGGCCCCGGTGGCCGGAACAGCGACCGTGACCACGAACGCCACGACCGGGGTGGTGACCGGCAACGTCAATGCCACCGACCCCGATAAAGACACGATCACCTACACCGCCGCAACGACCACCACGTCGAAGGGCAGCGTGAGCGTCACCACCACCGGGGCCTACACCTTTACGCCCACCGCGACCGCTCGCCATGCTGCGGCCAAGGCAGGGGCCACCACGGCGGCTACGACGGACAGCTTCACGGTGACGGTCACCGACAAGTACGGGGCGGCCAGCCGCATCACCGTCAGCGTCGCGGTTAGTCCGTCCAACGCCGCGCCGGTCGCCGGAACCTCAACCGTGGGCACCCCCAACGCCGGCACGGGGGTGGTCACCGGCACCGTGACCGCCACCGATGCGAACGGCGATGCACTGACCTACAGCGCACCGGCTAGCACCACCAAAGGCTCAGTGAGCATCAACGCCAGCACGGGGTCGTTCACCTACACCCCAACTGCAACTGCCCGGAGCAACGCCGCCAAGAAAGGGGCCCCCGCCGCGGACAAAGCAGACACCTTCACCGTCACTGTCACCGACGGATACGGCGGATCAGTGGCTGTAGCGGTCAATGTTGTGGTCAGCCCCCTGTCGCAGGCCAACCGCGCCCCCATCGCCGGCACACCCACCGTCGGCACGCCGGACGCTTCCACCGGAGTCGTTACCGGTTCAGTCACTGCCACCGATGCTGACGGTGACCCCCTCACCTACAGCGGCTCGACCACCACCACCACCAAGGGTGCGGTTTCGGTGGCCGCCAACGGCACCTTCACCTACACCCCGACCGCGACGGCACGGCATGCCGCCGCGCGAGACGGGGCCACCACCGCAGCGACGACCGACAGCTTCACCGTCACCATCAGCGACGGAAGAGGCGGCACCACGACCGCAGTCGTCAACGTCGCGGTCAGCCCCGCCAACACCGCACCCGTCGCCGGTACCACGACTCTGGGCAACCCCGACGCTTCAACCGGGGTGGTCACCGGCAACGTCACCGCCACCGACACAGACGGCGACAGTCTGAGCTACAGCACACCAGCCACCACCAGCAAGGGCGCGGTAACAATTAATGCCAGCACCGGGGCCTTCACCTACACCCCGGCGGACGGTTCCCGCAGTATCGCCGGTACCGACTCCTTCACGGTGACGGTCACCGATGGTTACGGCGGTTCGACGCCGGTAGCGGTCTCGGTGCCCATCACTGCGAAGAGCCAGCAGAATAACCTGACGTTCGTCTTCAATTACGGCACCGGGTCGCAGTACTGGACACCCGAGGCGAAGAACTCCCTGCAGTCGGCCGCGACTAAGTTGGGCGGCTACTTCGCGGTCAGCGCCCCGGTCACTCTCGTCTTCGACGTCACCGCGGACAACTCGCCGAACTCCGACACCCTGGCCTCCACGGGTAGCGACCTCACCAGCACCGGTTCGGGTTTCTTCCCCACGGTGGTGCAGCAGAAGGTGCAGACCGGTGTGGATGCCAATGGCGCGGTAGCCGACGGTTATGTCGACGTGAATCTCGGAATACCCTGGGCCTACGGCGATTCCGTCGACAGCAGCCAGTACGACTTCACCTCGACCATGATGCACGAGTTGCTGCATGCCTTCGGATTCCTGTCTTATATCGATGCTCCGGGTAGTAGTTGGAATCGCCGTGGCACGAACTGGACGACGTTCGACAGCTTCCTCGGCACCAGCAACAAGACTCCGGTGATTGGAACCGCGAGCAACAGGAACATGTTGAACACCGCCTACAACGCGAATCTGACCGGTGGCAACGGTGGCCTGTATTTCGGCGGATCTAATGCGATCGCCGCATACGGCGGCCCGGTACCGATCTTCACGCCCAGTCCCTGGGAGCCGGGCAGTTCGGGTTCGCATCTGGATGATTCGACCTTCACCGGTGCGAATGCCCAACTGATGAATGCCTATGCGGATGTGGGCCTGGCGGTCCGGGTTGTCAGCGCGATCGAACTCGGCATCCTCAAGGACCTGGGGTACACCGTGGTTCCCGTTCCGGCAACCGCCAGTGCCCTGCTGTTCATCGGCTTTGCGTTCCTGCGCCGCCGCACGCTGTAGGCGATTCTGGAAATCTGATCCGCTGGTGCAGACTATGGCCGTGATCGCGCGATTGACGGCGTTTGTCGCGGCTCTCTCGTTCCTCGGCTCCGCCACCGTCGCGCCCGTATCGGCCAACCTCGGTGATCCGCCGGGTGCGCTGACGATCGGGGGATTGCAGCGCACCTATCTGGTGCACGCACCGGCGGGAGGCGCCCCGGTGGGTCTGGTGCTCAATCTGCACGGGGCCGGCATGACCGGAGGCGAGCAGGCCGCGTTGACCGACTACAACGCCGTGGCCGACCAGTACGGCTTCGTCGTCGCCTATCCCGACGGCATCGACCTCAGTTGGGCCGACGGGCGCGGCGCGTCGGTGCCCGACCGGCAGGGCGTCGACGATGTCGGCTTCCTGGCCGCGCTCATCGACCGGCTCTCAGTTGAGTACGGCATCCCTGCCGGGCGGGTCTTCGTCACCGGGATGTCCGCCGGTGCGTTCATGGCAAACCGGTTGGCGTGTGACCGTGCCGATCTCGTCGCCGCGATCGCCCCCGTCGCCGGAACCCTGGGCACAGGCGTGCCGTGCGCCCCGTCGCGGGCGGTCTCGGTATTGCAGATCCACGGAACCGCCGATCCGGTCGTCCCGTACAACGGTGGCGGGATGATCGGACGCGGTGGTGCCAGCGAGATCATGTCGGCGCCCGCGCTGGCCGGACTCTGGAGCGCCCTGGATCGGTGCGCGAGTCCACCGATCCCCGATGCACCCGCACCGGCGGAGGTGCCGCGCTTAGTCGCGGCGGGATGTGTCGGTGGCGCGGAGGTTGTGCTTGTCACTGTTAACGGCGGAGGGCACATCTGGCCCGTCGATCAGGCCATCAACGCCTCGCATGCCAGCGCGCAGTTCTTCGCCGCGCACTAGTTCCGCGGGTGGCGTCAGCCTCAGCGGTGCGCCGATGTGCTGAATGACTGTCCCTGTGCGCCTTGCAACAGGCAGATGACGGTGCTGGGAAGCGGGTTGTTGGACGTGCGGTCCTGTTCGGAATCGATGAGATAGAAGATCGTGTACGGGCTGTCGGTCAGGGGTGCCCCGGTGTACTGCGTCACGCCGGCTTGGCACTGCTGATCAGTCGTTCCGGTGACTGCCGCCTCGACTGGAATGGCGGCCCGCAGGTAGACCTCGGCCAGGTGCGGTGTCGCACAGTCGACGACGGTCACGGTGAGCACCGCGGGATCGGCGGACGGTAGCCCGGCCAGGCAGTCACCGGCCTTGAGGTCAATCCACTTCTCGATGCGCGCCGGTATGGTCGGCGCGACGGGAGCGGTCGCCAGGGTGGTCCCCGGCGGTGTGGCCGGCGGTGTTGCCGACGTGGCCACCGTCTGAGTCTGCTTCCCCGTGCACCCGGCCAGACACGCTGTCGCACTCAGTACGAAGGCGACTCCGGCCAGCGACCGGGCCCGCTGGACTCCCATAGCAATCTCCTCGTTCCGGGGTAGGTGCCGGGTAACTTTATTCCCCGCCTCGCGGTGGGGTATCTCAGTCGCGATATTCGGCAAGGTCGATGTGGCCGCGGCGCTCGCCGCCGTCGAGTGCCAACACCGCGGGCACCGTCTCGCAGGTGACCAGCCCGTGGGTCCCGGTGATCTCATCGACGATCTCGAAGCTGCGGGCGATCCCTTCCGGAGTGTCGACGAGGATCGTCATCACCGGAACTCCTCGCCCGAACTGAATCAGCTTGTCGCCGTGAGGTTCATGGTCGCCGTGGAATCCCCACACTCCGCGCAATACCGTGGCGCCGCTGGTGGCGCCGGATTCCGACAGCCCTCGCACCAGGGCGCGGTGAATCGGCAGCCCGTCATGCCGGGTGGACTCGGAGGTGTGGATCGTCAGCTTCTGCCACAGTGGGCGGCCCTGGTCGTCGCTCTCGGCTAGTGCGCGTGGGCGTGCCAGCAGCCGTCCGTCGCGTTTGCAGACCCGTAAACGCTCCATGGTGATCAGCGGCCGGTGCGGCATGGCAGCCAGCGCCGGTATCACCTGCCGGATGTTGGCGACGCTGCCGACGGCGATAATCGCCAGTGGCACATCGAGATTGCAGCCGAAGAAGTGGGCGCGGCGACGCATCCCGTGGGAGGTGCCGTCGACTCCGAGAAGGACTGTGGCACCGGCGAAGTGGTGTCGATGCAGCAGCTCGCAGATCGCATAGAATGCGGGGTTGCCGTCGATGCGACGGCCGCGGCCCACATACATGGTCAGCTTGATCTGGTCGTCACCGTCGGGCAGCGACACCGTCGCCGGATCGTCTCCGAGCACGGTGGCCCGCTCCAGGGTGATCAGTCCGCTGCTCGTCATTGCGGTCACGTCACCGACCAGGGCGCTGATCGTCTCTGCGGTGTCGATCGCCTCGATCATCACCGATGGATCCTCGGACAGCGTCAGCTTCTCGTCGGTGCGGATGAACCCACGGTGACCAAATCCCGCGATACCGCGCAGCATCACGCTGCCGGCGACATTGCGTTCCGCGAACAGATCGAGCATCGAGTCGGCCAGGAACCCCGAGCCCACTCGCTCGCGCTCCGCGAAATACGACGTCAGCTTCAGATAGCCGCCGCTCATAGCAGGCTCGCCACCCACTGGCCGGCCGCCGCCGCCGCGAGTCCGAGAATGACGCTGACGACGATATTGGCTGCAGCAGTCCAGATTCGGCGCTCCTCGGTGAGCCGCTGGGTCTCCAGCATCCACGTCGAGAATGTCGTGTAGGCGCCCAAAAATGCGGTGCCGGCCAGCATTGCGACCTCGTGGCGAAGCACCAGACCGGCGAGGAAACCCAACAGCACCGCGCCACTGATATTGACCACCAGGGTGCCGAACGGAAATATGACCTTCGTCCGACGGGACACCGCACGGTCCACCATGAATCGGCTCACCGCTCCCAGTCCGCCGACCGCCAGCATGCCGGCCCACAGTGCGACGTTCACCGTCTGATCCTCACCCGGCGCACCAGCACGGTCGCCGCATAGACCGCGAGCAAGCCCGCGACGATACTGGCGGCGGTGTAGCCGGCAGCCAGACCGTAGTGGTGGTGCTGAATCATCGTGATGGTCTCGACCTGCATGGTGGAGAAGGTGGTGAGGCCGCCGCATAACCCGGTGCCCAGGATTGGGCGGCGGTACCGCGACAGCGGCAGCCGCTCCAGCAGGCGCGTCACCAAGTAGCCCAGCAGGAAGGTGCCGACGATGTTGACCGTGAACGTCGGCCATGGCCAGCGACCCGGATCGGCTACTCCCAGCGTGCCCAGCGACGCGCGGGCAACCGTGCCGACCGCGCCGCCGACGAACACTGCCGCCAGTTCGCGGTTGTCGTGGCCGAACATTGACTACCTCCTTAACGGTCAGTGACAACCGGAGAAAGTATCGCCCCGGCGGGGCACAATCAGCATCATGGCGGCTAATCCCCGTGCCGGAACGCCGGCACAACCCGAAGATCTGATCGACCTGCCCCACCTGGTGACTGCCTACTACACGGTGGACCCCGATCCCGACGATGTTGCCCAGCAGGTCGCGTTCGGCACCTCCGGGCACCGCGGGTCCAGCCTTGACGGTGCGTTCAACGAAGCGCACATTCTGGCCACCACGCAGGCCATCGCCGAGTACCGCGCCGCACAGGGCACCACCGGGCCGCTGTTCATCGGCCGTGACACCCACGGTCTATCCGAGCCGGCCTGGGTTTCAGCTCTGGAAGTGCTCGCCGCCAATGACGTTGTGGTGCTGATTGATTCGGCTGACCGCTACACCCCGACACCGGCGGTCTCCCACGCCATCCTGGCCTACAACCGGGGTCACGGCGCGAATTTGGCCGATGGAATCGTCGTCACGCCCTCGCACAACCCGCCCCGCGACGGTGGGTTCAAATACAACCCGCCCAACGGCGGCCCGGCCGACACCGACGCCACCGGGGTAATCGCCAAGCGGGCCAACGAGATCCTGCGGGGCGGCTGCACAGAGGTCAGACGGGTTCCGCTGGCCCGCGCCCTGGCCGCCGCCCAACGCCACGACTATATGAACGCCTACATCGATGATCTGCCCAACGTCGTCGACCTCCACGCCATCCGGGCCGAAGGCATCCGGATCGGAGCCGATCCCCTCGGTGGGGCCGCCGTCGACTACTGGGGTGCGATCGCCGAACGGCACAACCTCGACCTCACGGTGGTCAACCCCCTGGTGGACGCCACCTGGCGATTCATGACGCTGGACACCGACGGCAAGATCCGGATGGACTGCAGTTCGCCCAACGCGATGGCGTCACTGATCGCCAACCGGGAGTCCTATCAGATCGCCACCGGCAATGACGCCGACGCCGACCGCCACGGCATCGTCACCCCCGACGGCGGGCTGCTGAACCCCAACCACTTCCTGGCTGTCGCGATCGACTATCTCTGTACCCACCGCCCGGACTGGCCTGCCGGTGTCGCGGTGGGCAAGACCGCGGTGAGCTCCTCGATCATCGACCGGGTAGTCGCCGGGCTCGGCCGCACGCTAATCGAGGTGCCCGTCGGCTTCAAGTGGTTTGTCGACGGATTAATCAGCGGCACAATCGGTTTCGGAGGTGAGGAATCAGCCGGGGCCTCGTTCCTGCGCAAGGACGGCTCGGTGTGGACCACCGATAAGGATGGCATCATCATGGCGCTGCTGGCCTCGGAGATCCTGGCCGTCACCGGACAGACGCCCTCGCAGCGCTACGCCGAACTCGCTGGCAAGTACGGCGCCCCGGTCTATGCCCGTGTCGACGCGCCCGCGGACCGCGATCAGAAGGCGCGGCTGTCCAAGCTATCGGCCGAGCAGGTGACGGCCACCGAACTGGCCGGTGAGCCGATCACCGCCAAGCTCACCGCCGCACCCGGTAATGGTGCCGCACTGGGTGGGTTGAAGGTCACCACCGCCAATGGCTGGTTCGCCGCCCGCCCGTCCGGGACCGAGGATGTTTACAAGATCTACGCGGAATCTTTTCTGGGTCCTGAGCATCTGGCCGAGGTCCAGCAGGCCGCCCGGGAGCTGGTGAATACAGTCATCTCGTGAGTTCCGTCGCGCAGGGCACCAATGTGTTGAAGGACGACGCGAAACTGCCCCGCGAAGTGTGGCCGCTGATCGGGGCCAACGCCATCATCGCGCTGGGCTACGGCGTGGTGGCACCGGTGCTGCCGCAGCTTGCTCGCCATTTCGGCGTGAGCATCAGCGCCGCGACATTCCTCATCACCGCCTTCGCCGTGATGCGGTTGTGCGCGGCACCACCCACCGGCCTGCTGGTGCAACGGCTGGGGGAGCGGTGGATCTACGTCAGCGGCGTGGTCATCGTCGCGCTGTCCACCGGGGCGTGCGCATTCGCCCACACCTACTGGCAGCTGTTGGTCTTCCGGGCGATCGGCGGGATCGGCTCGACCATGTTCTTCGTCTCCGCGCTGGCACTGATGATCCGGATCAGTCCGCCCGACGCCCGGGGCAAGGTCGCGGGCATGTTCTCCACCGGATTCCTGGTGGGTTCGGTCGTCGGCCCGGTGCTGGGTAGCGCGACCGCCGGGCTGGGTCTGAGTGCCCCGTTCCTCATTTACGGTGCGCTGCTGCTAGTGGCGGCTGTCATCGTCCTGTTCAGCCTGCGCCACTCGGCTCTGGCCGCGCCGGCCGGTAAGGACGAGTTGGCGGTCACCGTGGGGGTTGCCCTGCGGCACCGGGCCTACCGTGCGGCGCTGCTGTCGAACTTCGCCACCGGGTGGTCGTTTTTCGGTCTGCGTTTCGCCCTGGTGCCGTTGTTCGTCGCCGAGGTCCTCGACCACAGCCCAGGTGTGGCGGGGTTGGCATTGGCCGCGTTCGCCGTGGGCAATGTCGCGGCGGTGATCCCCAGCGGCCGGCTCTCCGATCGGATCGGGCGCAAGCCGCTACTCATCACCGGACTGGCGATTTCCGGCGCCTCCACGGCCATCCTCGGTCTGGCCCCCTCGCTGCCGATGTTTCTCGCCGGGGCGGTGATCGTCGGGGCGGCCTCAGGCACCTATAACTCACCTCAACAGGCCGCGGTCGCTGACATCATCGGGTCGGCCCGCGGCGGGACGGCGGTCGCGACGTTTCAGATGATGTCGGACTTCGGATCGATTGTTGGCTCGTTCGGGGTGGGGTTGATCGCGCAGCAATTGTCCTTCGGGTGGGCGTTCGGTATCAGCGGGCTTGTGCTGCTGATTGCTGCGGCGGGCTGGATGTTTGCCCCGGAAACCCGTGATCAATCGCCGTTGGAACACACGCCGGTACGGGCTCTGGGTCCCGAGGCGGCGGGGGAGCTGCCCTGATCGGCTTTTGAGGCCACTGCGGCGGTGGTGTAGTTTCGACACACCTGGGGCTATGGCGCAGTTGGTAGCGCACCACACTGGCAGTGTGGGGGTCAGGGGTTCGAATCCCCTTAGCTCCACAGTGAAAAACCCGAGACCACGCGGTCTCGGGTTTTTTGCTGGGTGGGGTCAGTGTTGGGGCTGTTTGACGACAGTCTTATGCCTTTGGCGCGGCCCTAAGTCATCAGGATGACCCCACATTCCTCATGTGGAGATACCTGCGTCGAGTCTGAGTAATTAAGGTATGATTTCTATACATGCTTGACTTCGAGTTTGATCCCGCCAAAAGTGCGGCAAACCTGGCCAAGCACGGCATCGACTTCACTGTGGCCCAGTCCATTTGGCGGGACGCGCACCGCATTGAAGTTCCGGCACGGACAACGGATGAGCCGAGGTGGATGGTGATCGGTCAGATCGGCATTCGTTGCTGGTCGGCAGTCGTAACCTACCGCGACAAAGGCGTTCGGATCATCTCGGTACGCCCGTCACGAGAGAGCGAGGTGGCACTTTATGAAGGCTAAGGAATTCGACGATCGGTTCGATGCCGGCGAGGACATGGCAGGCGCTCTGGATACGGCTCGGGCGCGGCGGCCCGGCGAGGAGCACCGGCGCGTGAACGTCGACTTCCCGGCATGGATGATCGCTCACCTCGACCGTGAAGCCACTCGACTCGGAGTCACCCGCCAGTCACTGATCAAGGTCTGGATCGCCGAAAAGCTCGACCGCGGCGATCCTCCCGCAGCCTGACGATCTGACGACAGTCTTCACGACAACCGTGACGACAGTTGCTTCTTCCGCGGCACCAACTACACGATGAAATTGGCCGAATCTTGCCTGTTCAGGGGTTGTGCCTGATCCTGGCAGTGTGGGGGTCAGGGGTCTGAATCCCCTTAGCTCCACCAGGCGAAGCGACTTTTTTGTGGCGGCTGAATGCCGGTTTCCCTGACCGTTCGCGTGCGTCCAGCCTGCGCTCAGAGCCGGATGACGATGCCGGTGTCGGGGCTCTGGCGGCCGGCGAGGGTGGTGGCGAACGCGTCCTGCGCGGCCGCCAGTCCGTCCCGGTGCTCGACGCCGAAGAACAGCGCGGTCTGGCTGACGAAGCCGGCCCAAGCCGCAGCCACCGCATCGGTGAAGCGTTCTGCTCCAAGGGCTTTGATGGTCTCCACCGCCTCACTGGGTGCGAAGAAGAGCAGCGGCGCCGGGCCGGGCAGTGGATCGCCGTTGTCGGCCGGGGCGCCGACGTGGGTCATACCAACGGTGCTGGAGTACCGCAGTTCGGTTAGGTGGGTGTGGATTGCCCGTAGAACGCCTGCGTTGCCGGCGAAATCCACCGCCACCGAGGGCGCGCCGGCGATGCTATCCACCGTGTCGTAGGCAAGCACCTCGTCGTACAGGCCGGATTCGCGTACGAAGTCCACATGAGTGGACGCGGTCAGCCCGATCCGGCGGATCTCAGGCGATCCGATCCGCGTGCAATACGCAAGCGCCAGAGCAGTTTTGGAGGACGCGCTCGTCATCACGACCTGCTGCGCGCCGAACCAGTCGTTGCGCCGGTAGAACGCCTCAATAAGAAAGCCGGTCTTGAACAGCGGCCCGAAGATCATCCGGGCATCCTCGTGGGCCGGGTCGTGCTCGGGATCGGCCTGCAACCGTGCGTACTGGTTGTAGAAGGGGCTCATCGGCCTGCGATGAGCGGAGGTGTCGGTGAACTGCGCGCCGGATACCTCGCCGGGCAACACATCAAAGTGCGTCGCCGTGGGAAGGTAGCCGTAGAGGCGCTCGCCGACCGCCAGTTCCGGGCAGCTCGATGATTCGACCACCGCGTGGCCCCACACCGGGACGATGCCCCAGTCATCGGAGGCGGGAAAGAAATCCCAGTAGGACATGGCGTCGCCGAACACGGCGTAGGTCACGTTATTCGCCGTAACGGCGAAGCTTTCGACCCGCAGTCGGGCCGCGCCGTCGGCAAGCGGCACGAGCGGCTGATCCGACAGTGTGGAAATCGCCGGATCGCTTTTGCGAACCCAGAGTGCCTGCGGCATGGCCGTCTCTCCCTGTATCTGCCTATCTCTGGTAGCCCAGCAGTGCGGTTGCCGCGACCACCACGGGTCTCACGACCCCGGAAGCTTCTCACCCAACGTAAACGTCCAGCTGGCATCGGTGGGTGATGCGACGGCGGTGATGGTGATGGTCAGGCGGAACTCCTGATCGAAGCGCCGGAGCACGCAATCCTCGGATGCGCCAACCTTGGCGGGCAGATCACCGGGGCAGGTGATCCGAACGGGTGGCCCGGGAAATTTCTGCCGTAGCTCTTGACCGGTGATCTGCTCCAGGTCGGCGCGGGGCACACCGGTGGAAGCCTTCACCTCGGGTGGAGCTTGCTCGATATGTCGGGGTTTCAGCCACAGCGTGACGGCAGTAATCACTGCGGCCACAGCGATCACGGTCACCGCCGCCAACGCCCAGCGCAGACCGGTGGTGGGGTCCGGGTAGCTGGACCTGAACTCGTCACGCGGTCCTATTGCCATCGCCACGATCCTAGACGGGGGATGCGGCATTCCGTTAGGGAGCGCAATCCGAATCCGCGCTGCAAGAAGATCGCCGACTTCCTCAAAAAGCATCGCTGAGATTGACAGCCGTGAGGTCAGGAAGGCCCAGCCGTTCATAGCGCTTACGGGGGCGGCCGAGCACCCGTGCGACGACAGTCCTTCAGCCTCGGCAGCCCCGAACCTGCAACGGCTTGCGGTGCCGGCCGAAAAATCCGGAAAATTCGACGACACGTGTTCAGAAATATGGTAAAACCGGCGATGACCAAAAAAATCGCGTGTGCCACTGTCGCAGCCGCATGCCTCGCAGTCACCGCAACGTTCGCAGTGGGTTGCTCCAAGACCCAGGAAGCCGCCAAGGATGTGGCTACCAGTGCCGCAAGCGTGGCCTCATCGGCGCCAAGTAAAGCCGCCATGCCGGAGGGTCAGGCCGACGGCGGTGCCGCCCCGGCCGCGGGCATGACCACCCTCTACTACCCGGAGCAGCAGGGAGCTGTCTTCTCCGTCATCGCCCCCGACGATTGGACAGTGACCAAGGCCGACCAGGTCGGCGATTTCGTCTCGCTTGAGAGCGTAAATGGATCGATTCTTCAGTTCCGCGAACGGGCATTCAGTACCGAGGATCAGGGTACGAAGGAAGTCGATTCGATCGTCGCGTCAACGCTTGACTTCATCGATAACAGCTACACCGATATCAACCTGAGCGATCCAGACAACATCACCGTCGACGGGCAGCCGGGATTTGCATTCACTGGCGACGGCAAAGACAAAGACGGCAGTGCGGTGAAGTTCCTCTCCGCGACTATCGTCCTCGACACCGCCAGGGTCGTCGAGATTTGGGCTGCCGTTTATGGCGAGGGCAACAACGACGGCGATACCGCAGGCACGGTGCTTGACTCGCTGAAGTTAACCCCCGCACAGCCTGCTGGAGCCAATTAGGCTCCGGCGCGGAAAGCGTGAACAACGACTGAGATTTGCTCCTTCGCAAGCGATTTCGCGAGCATCGGCCCACTCTTGGCCACAGCGCAAACTGTGCGCTTTTTGGGCCCTAGGGTCGTCCTATGCCCAACGCGCTCAGGCCGTATCGGGGCGGCCGGACTCCGTAGGCGGCTCCACGAGCGGCAACGGTGGTGCCGGCGGAGATGCGATCAGCCAGTCAGGCCAGGCCCTCGGTGGCGATGGTGGTTCCAGTTCGGCCGCCGACAAGGGCAGTAACGCCGGCGCCCGCAGGGCCGTCGCGGCATCGATGGTGCGTGACGGCTGATCTGACACCGTTCGTAACAACATCGGCCCCCGGCGCGACGTTGACTACATGACTCATCACGCGGGATTGCGCCTGTTCAGCGAGGGTGCCCGTGAAACGTCGGCTCAACCCCTGCGCACAATGCACAAAACTGCGCAGATTGCGCACTTCGCTGTTAGCGAGCACAAGCACGACAGCACGCTCAGCAGCCCTTACGTTCATGGGGAGCATTAACTAACGCAGCGTAAGGAGTTCGACATGGTCGTCATCGCTTCTCACGGTTCCTGGCAGCCAGGGCGCGGTCCGGTCACCACGTGGACGGCGTCGTCGGCCAGCCGCGAGATCATGGCACTGGCAGAGCAGGATCCCATGCCGGCCAGCCTTCAGCAGGAGCAGCATCTGCGCACGGCGTACGACGCCAAGGCGACCGGACGCACAGTCCCGCGGTTGATCATGGCCTCCTGGGACGTTGACGGCTGGTGCGACATCGCCGCGATGACCGATGCGATCAACACCCACATCCGTCGCCACGACACCTATCACAGCGCGTTCGACGTGACCGCCGACACCATCACCCGCCGGACCGTCGACGAAGCCGACCGCATCGAGTTCGTTCCGACCGCGCTGGGGTTCATGGACCAGGGCGCGATCCGCACTCTGGTGCAGACGGCGACGCCGAGCACTCTCGAGTGGGACTGCTTCACCTTCGGTGTCATTCAGAAGGCGGATCACTTCACCGTCTACGCCAACATTGATCACCTGCACACCGACGGTACGTCGGCCGGGTTGATCTACCGCGACATCCACCAGACCTATCAGGGATTGGTGGAGGGACGTCCCACCTCATTGCCGGAGACCAGCCGGTACCGCGACTTCACCGCGCGGCAACGCCTGCAGGTCGAGGCCATGACGCTGGACTCACGATCGATCAAGGACTGGGTCGACTTCGCCCGCGACACCGAGGGCGATTGGCCGAGCTTCCCGCTGGAGTTGGGTGATATGCCGTCCAGCGGTGCGGGCGGCATCGTCACCATCGAGTTGCTCGACGCCGATGAGACCGACGTGTTCAACGCCGCCTGCCGCGACGCCGGCGCGCGGTTCAGCGGTGGCGTGATGGCGTGTGCCGCGTTGGCCGACCATCGACTCACCGGCACCGAGACCTTCCACGGCTTCACCCCATCGGATACCCGCAGCGGCGACGCGCAGTCACTGAGCGCGGGCTGGTACGCCAGCCTGTTCCCGGTGTCGGTGCCCGTCGGTGACGGCGACTTCGCTCAGATGGCCAGGGCCGCGCAGAAGTCGTTCGACGCCAACAAGCACCTGTCTGCCGTTCCGTTCAAACGTGTCCTGGACCTCGCGTCCGCAGACGAGCTCGGAGTGACGCCGGCCAGCAAGCCGTCGATGATGGTGTCGCTGATGGATTTCCGTGCGCTGGCCGATGCTGACGCCAACCGCCTCGGGATCTATCTCGACAACCTCTCCCACGGCGGCATCAACACGTGGATCATTCGGCATGCCGACCAGACCACCCTGACGATCTCCTTCCCGGAGACCCCGGAGGCCCGCCACTCGGCGCATCACTACGCCGGGGTACTGCGTGCGGCGTTCACCGGCGTCACCGACTTCACCGAGGACTGGGTCGACGCGGCCGCAGACCAGCCTTTTGCGCATTCTGCTTAGTTAGCCGGTTAAGCTGCCGGGATGTCCGGCAAGCGCCGCATCGACCTGCGGCTCGTCACGCAGATCCTGCTGTTGCAGCTGGCGGTGGTGGCACTCACGCTGGGGATCGCCTTCGCCCTGCTGGGGGTGGTCAGCCACCGCCGTCTGATGGCCGAGTACGGCACCCGGTGTCTTGACATCGCCCGGGTGGTTGCCGCCGCCCCAGCATTGCGCGCCGATGTCGCCCGCTACAACGGCGTCACCATGCCGACGGCCGACGAGTTGGCGCGCGGGCCCCTGCAGAACATCGCCACGAAGGTGCAGCAGGGCACCGGTGCTCTGTTCGTGGTGATCACCAATGACCAGGGCATCCGGCTGAGCCATCCCAACGTCAGTGAGTTGGGCAAGATGGTCAGTACCGACCCGTCGGCAGCGCTGACTGGCCGCGAGGAGGTCGTCCGCCAGACCGGCACGCTAGGGCCATCGATGCGCGCGAAAGTGCCTGTGTTGGCGCCAGATGCGAGTCAGGTGATCGGACAGGTCAGCGTTGGCATGTCGACCTCGTCGGTGTATGAGCTGCTGCGCAATGATCTCGAAGCCGCAGCGCTAACCGGCGGTCCCGCGCTGGTGATCGGCGCTCTGCTGTCGGTGCTGTTGGCGCGACGCTGGCGCGAGCTGACATTGGGCCTTCAGCCCACCGAGATGACCGAATTGGTGCGCACGCAAGAGGCGGTGCTGCACGGCATCGGAGAAGGGGTGCTGGCAACCGATGCGGACGGCAACACCACCTTCGTCAACGACGAGGCCCGCCGGCTGCTCGAGATCGATTCCGCCGCCGGATATCCCGCCGACCAGATCGGACTGACGCCCAGGGTGTTGGAGGTCTTGCGGTCCTGCGATCCGACGCCGACGCTCGCCACTGTCGGGGAGCGGGTCCTGGTCGTTTCGGCCCGACCGGTAACGCGGGAGGGACACGAACTCGGCACCGTACTCGTCGTGCGGGACCGAACCGACGTCGAATTGCTGACCCGCCAACTTGATGCGGTTCGACTGATGAGCACCGTGTTACGGGCCCAACGCCACGAATTCGCCAACCGACTGCACCTGCTCAATGGATTGCTGCACGCCGGGCATACCGAAGAGGCGTCGCAGTACCTCGAGGAGTTGCTTGAGTCCGGGCCACTGGGTTCGGCACTGCCCGGCATCGACACCATCCGCGACCCGTACCTGCAGGCGATCCTGGCGGCCAAAGGTGCCGCCGCCCGCGAGGCGGGGACGACTCTGCGCATCGGCGAGAACACCTGGGCGCCGGGCTGGCTTGCGTTGCCGGTCGACGTCACGACCGTGCTCGGTAACCTGCTCGACAACGCCATCGATGCGGTCCGCACGAGCGACAACCAGACCAAGGTGGTGGATGTCGAACTGCTGCAGAACAACTCGACGCTGCACATCACCGTGGGCGACAGCGGCGACGGGGTGGAACCGGATTTCGTTGACCAGGTCTTCATCGAAGGCACCTCCACCAAACCGCATTCCGACCTTCCCGGTGGACGCGGTATCGGGCTGGCACTGGCTCGTCAGATCGCCAGGGCGCTGGCTGGTGACATCTGGCTGTCCAGCCCTCGCAATCCTGGAGTTGAGTTGTGCGGCGCCGAGTTCATCGCCCGGTTGCCGGGTGTGATGGCGGAGGCGGAGCGGTGAGCGACACCGATCTGAAGGTGCTGGTGGTGGAAGATGACTTCCGGGTCGCCAACATGCATGCCGGCATCATCGACGCGTTGCCAGGTTTCACGGTGTCCGATACCGCGAACACCCTGGCGGCGGCCCGCAGGGCCGAACCCGTCGACCTCGCCCTGGTCGACGTGTACCTGCCGGACGGATCCGGGATCGATCTGGTTCGCGAACTGCGATGCGACAGCATCGTGTTGAGCGCCGCGACCGAGGCCGACACCATTCGCGCCGCGATGGCAGCCGGCGCGTTGAACTATCTGGTCAAACCGTTCGCTCCGACTGAACTGGCCGCACGGCTTTCCGGCTACGCCCGCTACCGACGGATCCTGGGCGGCAATAATCTCGGGCAGGGCGACGTCGATGCCGCCCTGGATGCGCTGCGCCCCCGCATCGCCGCCCAGGTGTCACCCGCCGTCTCGCCGTCGCCTACCAAGGATCTTGTATTGCAGGCACTCGCGGGCGCTAACGGTCCGATGTCGGCGGCTGAGGTCGCTGCCGAGATCGGGGTGTCGCGGGCGACTGCCCAGCGCTACCTCGCCGGCCTGGCCGCCAGTGACGAGGTCCGGGTCGGCCTGCGCTACGGCACCACCGGGCGCCCCGAGCAGGAGTTCGTCGCCAAACCCAAGGGGCCAAAGCGCATCAGGTGATCGCTGGGAATCAATTAGTTCTCTGTCGATCGAGACCCTGAAACTTGGCAATCCAATAAGCCGCGGAATGAGCCGGGTCTGCAATCGAGCGACCATTAATCCACCCTATGCGGCAGAGCACGGCCGAAAGTAAGCGTTCATTGAGAATTTACCTGTCCGCAGGCCCTGAGCATTGGCGATAACCTCATAGGGTCACCGCTTGCGGGGGTATGGC
>NZ_JAEMSG010000003.1 GCF_016462945.1 Mycolicibacterium sp.
TGCCAGCACATGGCCTGCTCCCTATCTGTAGTGGTTGCGAACTGTCGTGGTTGCGAATAAGCCTGCACGCGCCCACCGACAGGTCCCCGAAACGCGAACCGGCCCCCGGGCGCCTCGGCGTCGCTATCGTTGCGCCGGTGGCGGTTAACAAGCTGAGAATCTGGGTCGCGGGCGCCGCACTGGGATTCGCGCTGGCCGGGCCGACGGCCTTCGGCACCGCCAACGCCGAGGTCGGCGAAAGTGATGCCCCGGCGGCCACCGCCGATGCGGGAATACCGAATCACCGGGCGAGCCGGGCGGGCAGGGTGGCGGCGGGGCCGCGCGCAACAGTCGTCCCACGCTTGAGTGCGCCCCGCCTCGCGGCGGATCGACCGAGCCGGGTCGGTGACCGTGCGGTCGCCGGTGCGCGCACTTCGACACGACTCACGTTGCCGGTCGACCAGATACTCGCACCGGCCGCCCAGCCCAGCGCGGTTGCGCGGGCGACGCGTTCAGTCGCCACCGATCCCACCCGGCGCGCCGTGGCTGCAGCCAACCCGGTCGAGGAATTTCTGACCGGGGCCAAGGTGTGGGTGGACACCTTCGCCAACTTTTATCCGTGGTGGAGTGGCAGCCTGCTGCCGCCGCCGGTGCGTCAGATCTTCTTCAACGCCACCCCGGTCGCCGCTCCGATGCAGATCGAACTCGACCTTGCGGCCGGCATCTCCAGTCAGGCCATTGGGTTCACCGCCTCCGACGCCGACGGCAACCGGCTGCTCTACTCGGTGCCCGGCACCGGCCTGCCCGGCGCTCCGCAGCGCGGCATCGTGGTCGTCGACAATGCTGCCGGCACATTCACCTACACACCCGAGGTGGACTTCGTCGGCACCGATACGTTCTCCTTCGTCGTCAGCGATGACACCGCCCCGCATATCCACGCCTGGGGCGGGCTGCTCAACGCGGCGTTCGGGATCCTCGACACCGGCCTGGCCGGCGGACACCACGCCACCGCGACGGTGACGGTGTTCAACAACGAAGATGCCACACCGGATATCGTCGGAGAATTCACGGTGCTGACCTACAACGTTTCGGGTATACCGTTCCCGTTCTCAGCCGGGGCATGGCCCAGAATCACCAATACCCTCCAGATCGGTTCGCGCATCACCGATTTCGACATCGTCAACGTCCAGGAGGATGTGGCCTATCACCCGTTCCTGATCGCCGAAGCGCTCTTCCCGGACCGGACCGCACCGCAGGTTCCGACCTGGGCGTGGCCGGTCGGGGTGCCGTTCTCCGACGGACTCGACTCGCTATCCGCCTACTACATCGAGAGTCTGGACCGGCAGTCGTGGAGCACCCGGCCGGATCTGCTCAACCCGGGTGGATTCACCTACACCCGTCAACACATTCCGGGCGGCTCGTCGGTGGACGTCTACAACGTCGACACCAGTGGTGGAGCGCTGACCAATGCCGAGATCGCCCAGCTATCGGATTTCATCGGCACCAACTCGATCGGCCGCGCGGTCATCGTCACCGGTGACTTCGGCCAGCTGTACTCCGACGCCGGCCAGACATTGAGTGCATTCGCGGCCGCCAGCGGCCTCACCGATGCCTGGGTGCAGCTTGAGTACGGCGGCTCCGCACCCACGGATGCGCCGACGTGTGCCTACGCCGACAACTGCGAGCAGCCGGACAAGATCTTCTACCGCGATGCCGCGCCGCTGATCACCGGTGCCCTGTCGTCGAGCCCGGTCCGATTGCAGGCGCTGTCCTACACCAACGAGGGATTGAACTTCCTGAACGCCGCCGGTGTGGACCTGTCGGCGAGCAGGCCGCAGTCGGTGACGTTCGGCTACACCGTCGACACGATCGGGCCCATGAACGTGGACCTGGCGGACTGGATGGCGGAGTTGCCGGCGCTGTCGACGTTGCCGTTGACCGAGTTGCCGATCCCCGGGACGCATGACTCGGGCAGCTACGGGATCACCCCGACCTCGCCGTGGGCGCTGACCGGTGTGGACCAATTCGGTTTCCTCACTGAGCTTCCCGGCTTTCTCCAGGATCTGATCGTCAAGCCGGTCGCCGCGGGGTGGGGAAAGACCCAGTCGAAGACTCTCTATGAGCAGTTCACCGATGGTGTGCGCTACGTGGACCTTCGGCTCACCAACGAGCCCGACGGCACGGTCTACCTCGAACACGGACTTCGATCGGTGCCGTTCGCCGATGCCGTCGACGATATCGCCGCCTTCGCCACCGAACATCCCAAGGAGGCGCTCGTCATCTACATCCAGGGCATCAACAACTTCACTCCGGTGACCCATGCCGACGTCGTCGCACAGATGGATGCGGCGTTCGGGTCGCGGATGGCTCCGCGTGCGCTGGGCACCTCGGCGACGCTGGAGGAGCTGTGGGCGATCGACAAGAACGTCATTGTCGTCTATAACAACGCCGACGTCGTCGCCGCCGATGAGAACCTGTGGCCCGATGACACGCTGTACCGGCCGTGGCCCAACGTCCAATCCGTGCCGGCGCTGCTGGACGCTAACGGCAATAACCTCGACACCCGTCCGCCGGCGGCGATCTGGGGCATGTTCGGCGAGCCGACACCCAGCTTCACCAACTACATCACCGGCATCCTAACTATCGGCACGCGCAATATCGAGGAGTTCATGTTCAACGTGCACGCACCCGTGCAGCAGTGGGTGCGGGTCAACTTCAAGAACTCCGTGAACCTGGTGACCGCAGACTGGTACCAGGAGTTCTGGCCGGCCGGATCCACCTTCGCCCGGGACGGGATCGGCGCGGTGTACGAAACCCTGGGCTCAAGACCGACCGGTGTTGACGTCGGAATCCTGGCGTTGACTGTGGCAGCGTGAGCGGGGGGTCGGACCGCTCACGCCTCGCCCTGAGGGAACTGTTCCTCGTCGCCGATGACGTCCCCGGCTGATTCCGGCGACAGTCGCTGCACGAAAGCCAGACCCAGTGCGACGGACTGGCCGACAAACAGCGCGAAGAGCGCGGTGCCGATCCCGACGATGCCGCCCAGTGCCCACCCGGCCACCAGCACGCTCACTTCGATGATCAGCCGGACCCGGCCCACCGGCCAGCCGGTGACCCGGTGCAGGCCCGTCATCCAGCCGTCCCGCGGCCCCGGGCCGTGGCCGCTGGTGAGGTAGAAGCCGCTACCGAGGCCGATCAGGCCGATCCCGAGGAACACCAACCCGAGTTGTCCGATCACAGAGTCGGGCCTACTGACCCTCGGATAGGTGATTCCCAGGGCGAGCGCGATCACGATGATGTTCATCACCGTTCCCAACCCGGGACGTTGGCGTAGCGGAATCCACAGCGCGAGAACGCCTACCGACACCGCGAAGGTGGTCCAGCCGATGCCGAGTCCGGTGCGCACGCTGAGTCCCTGAGCCAGCACCGACCAGGGCGAGGCACCGAGATGCGACGCCAGGATCAGGGCGTCGCCGGTGCCGAATAACCACAGGCCGACGACCAGCGCGGCGAAGGACGCCGGCGTGGGACGCCACACCGACGGCGCGGTGAAGCGGGTGCGTCCAACGGTGCGGGATCCGCGCAACAGCGAGCGCACCCGATGGCTCCACCTGGTGGCTTCCGGCACGCACCGAGCCTAGGGCGCGGGAGTGCTTCCCGATCCAGTGCTCCACCGCGTACCGTCGAGACTGTCCTGCTGAGCCGGTGCCGGTGCACCGGAAGTGATCGGAGAGCGCACGTGACGGCGGCGGTAGAAGCAAACGATCAGGTCTTGGGTGGTCAGGTCTGGGGGTTGGCGCGCGGGATGCGCGACCTGGTGGCGGCCAAGGCGGCCGAATCCGAACAGTTGCGCACGCTCAGCCCGGCCATTGTCGAGGAGATGTGGGCCAGCGGGCTGATGTCATCACTGAATCCCGTCGAGGCCGGCGGCGCTGAGCCGTCCTTCGCCGAGATGATCGAAACCTGGATCGAGATGGCCACCCAGGACGGCTCCTTCGGGTGGATCGGTATCGCGAACCTGCCGTCGTCGTTCGCCGCCGCGGCGTATCTGCCCGACGAAGGTTTCGCCGAGGTCTTCACTGCCCACGACAACCACGTCACGATGGGCGGACAGTTCTTCCCCAACGGCCAGGGCGCCGCCGTGCCCGGCGGCTACCGGTTAACCGGTTCGTGGAGTTTCGGCTCCGGCACCGGCCACTCCGAGTACGTCTGCGCCGGCTTCTTCCCGATGGACGACGGCGAGATGCGCTGGGCCAGTGAAGGTTTCCCGGAGATGACGGTGGCGGTGATCCCGCGCGATGAGATCACCTTCAAGGACGGCTGGCATGTGCAGGGACTCAAGGGCACCGGGTCCTATGATTACAGCGTCGAGGATGTGTTCGTGCCGGAGCACCGCACCTTCGCGCTGTTCTCGTCCGAGCCGCGCCGGGGTAGCTCGCCCGCCGGCCGGATGGGCATGATGCCCGTGACGGCTGCCGGCCACGCGTCCTGGGCGCTCGGGGTATCCAAGAGCATGCTCGACGATGTCCAGGAACTCGCGGCTACGAAGTACCGGATGAGCGATATGGCCTCGCTGGCCAGCCGTCCCACCTTCCAGAAGGGTTTGGCACATCACGTCGCGGCGTGGCGCGCGGCCCGGCTGCTGGTGCTCGACGCGTTCACCACCGCCGAGGCGGCCGTTGCTGAGGGCGGTGAGCTGACCCCGGGATTGCGCGCCGATATGCGCGTCGCCGCGGTCTACGCCACCGATGTGGCCCGAAGCTGCGCCGAGTGGGCGCACCTGGTGGCCGGCACCAGTTCGGTCCGCGAGGGCACCCGGCTGGAGCGGGCCTTCCGCGATATCTATACCGGCACCCAGCACGCCTTCATCAGCGAGAAGGTGGCCATCGACGTCGCCCAGATCTGGCTGGGCATCATCGAAGATCAACCGGGGCTTTAGATCAGGCTCCGGCCAGCTTGCGCAGAAAGTCGTTGACGAAATACTGCGCCTCGCCGCCTTCAATGGCGGCCACGATGAGGTCGGCGACCAGCTCCGGCGGATCACCGGCCGAGTAATCGGTCGTGGCTCCGCCCGAGCCCAGCCGGTTCTTCCCGAAATCGGTTGCGGTCATCCCCGGGTAGACCTCACTGACCACAATGCCGTCGGCGGCCAGTTCCCCGCGCGCGGTCTGGGTGACGCCGAGCAGCGCGCGCTTGGAGGCTGAGTAGACGCTGTAATCCGGGATGGTCATGAACGACGTGCCCGAGTTGACGTTGATGATCACCCCGGCGCCCGCGGCCCGCATGATTGGGATGACGGCCTGCATGGCAACGATCGGAGCCAGCACGTTGAGGGTGAAGATGTCGGTGAACGCGACCGGATCGATGTCCTCCACCGGCGCGCCGTAACCCCGGCCGGCATTATTGATCAGTCCGTCCAGGCGGCCGTAGTGGATATGTACGGCCTTGATGGCCCGGTTCAGTGCCGCGAAATCTGTGACGTCGGCGGTCAGCGGGAGACTGCCGGGCAACCGGGCGGCGAGGTCGTCAAGTGCTTCGGTGTTGCGCGCGATCAACGCCACCTTCGCGCCCCTGGCGCTTAACGCCTCCGCGGTCGAGCGTCCGATGCCCGACGATGCCCCGGTGACGATGAAGACGTGATCGCTGATCTGCATGGTGCTCATCCTTGCAGCCGCCTCTGGCGGACTCGCCGAGCCCCAATTTTTGTCAGAGGTCCCCGATAATGTTTTGGCGTCGGCAAAGGCGAGCAGAAGGGGGTGGTGTGGTGGGCCAATCCATCAATACCAGTTATGCAGTCATCGTCCTCGGGGATCACGGAACCCTCGAGGTCAGTGACCTTGCGGAGAAGGCGGCCGAACAGGGCGCGGTGATTGCCGAGACGCACAGCTTCGATCCGGGGCAGCCGGCGTGTGCGGACGACCTGGCCGACGTCGAGGCCGTCGTCACCGCGCTGAGCCGGGCCATCGCCACCAGGACCGACGTCTGGACGCCGTTCCCGCTGGCTGATTTCGGCCGCGAGGAGCATGTGCGCCGGGTGGGCCTGGTCCTGCAGCGCCACGGATTGAACATGCTGATGGGCCGTGACCTCGAGCCGTGCACCACCGACGGTGGGTTCAACCCGATCGACTACGCATTGCGCACTGAGGTGCGCGCGGTTGACGGACTCGACTTCGCCGCGATCGCCGGCGCCGGTGTGCGGACCCTGGGTGCGGAGATCGAGCGGGCCTTCGCTGAGGCCGACGAGCCTTCCGCCGACCCCGCTGATCAGCCGGACGAACCTGCCGACGTTGCGCCGCCTGTCCGGCCCAAGCGCGCCCGGTGCGTGAAGTCCCCCGGCAAGGGGGAGAAGTATCTAAGCACTGGCGAGGTGGCGAGGTTTTTCGGTAAGCCGGTGCAGTGGGTCCAGGCGGCGCTGCGCAATAACGCCTTCATTCGTGAGGACGGCTCGATCATCGAACCGGTCCGGATCGGCAAGGGACAGCGTCGCCGGTTCAGCCTGACCGACCTCGACGAGATGCTCCGCTCCTGCTACCGGCAGGGCATCGTGACCGAAGACGAGTACCTCAGCCTGATCGTGGCGTTGTTCTGTGTGCGGACGGGCCGGTAAGGTGTGTTACATGTAACATGACCGATATGGCCGAGCAGGAAGAATCCTCCGTTCGTCGACGCGTCGCCGATCATCGAACGCGGATGCGCCGGCAGGGATTGCGACCGGTACAGATCTGGGTGCCGGACGTGCGCGCGGCGGGCTTCGCCGCCGAGGCCAGCCGACAGTCGGCTCTTGTCGCGCGCAGCAAGCACGAGGCTGACGATCAAGCGTTCGTCGATGCCATCTCGGAATTCGGCGGTGAGGAAGACGAGTGAGGCGCGGAGAGGTGTGGACCGCATCCGGCGGAAGGCACTATGCCGGCAAGCCGCGCCCAGTGCTGATCATCCAAGACGACCTTTTCGATAAGACCGCCTCGATCACCGTGTGTCCATTGACGAGTGACCCAGTCGATGTTCCGCTTCTGCGTATTGCATTGGAACCCGACAGCGACAACGGTCTCAGCGCGCCGAGTCGCATCATGATCGACACGATCACCACGATGCCGAAAAATAAACTCGGTGAGCGGATTGGCCGGATTTCGGACACCGATATGCTTGCCCTATCGCGGAGTATGTTCGTTTTTCTCGGCTTAGCGGTGAGGAACAATGACTGACATTCATGATAGTGGGGGCGTCGACCACTCCCACGTCGCTGCACTGGTGAAATCGGTGCGCGAGGATGGTTACGTCATCATGCCCAACCTGATCCCGCCCGAGACTGTGGCGCGCATCCGCGAGGAATCTGCACCGTTTTTGACCTACAACGGGCGCAACGAGATCGAGGGGCATCTGACCCGCCGGATCTACTCCGTCATCGAGAAGACGTTGTCCTGCAATCCGATCATCGAGCATCCGCTGGTGCTGGCACTACTGGACGAGATACTGATGCCCGGTTATCTGCTGTCGCAATTGCAGGTCATCAACGTGCTGCCGGGCGCAGTCCGCCAGCCCGCGCACAACGATGACGGTTTCTACCCGATACCGCGGCCGCGCAAGCCGATCAGTGCGGCGCTGATCTGGGCGCTCGACGATTTCACCGAGGACAACGGCGCGACGCTGATCTACCCCAAAAGCCATCTCTGGGGTGAGTTCTCAATGGCCGACGTCGATGTCAGCCAGATGGTGCCGGCGGTGATGCCGTCGGGTTCGGCGGTGTTCTTCCTCGGCACCACCGTCCATGGCGCCGGCGCCAACCACACCGGCAAGCCCAGGCTTGCTGCCACCACCCAGTACTGCGAACCCTGGGCGCGTCAGCAGGAGAACTACAGCCTGGCGATCAGCCGCGAGCGCGCGCGGATGTGCAGCGAGACCGTGCAGCGACTGCTCGGCTACTCGATGTACCTCTCGTTCATCGGCTTCGTCGACGGCCGCGACCCGATCCGGCTGCTGCGCGACTAGTCGAACAGGTCGGGCTGCTCGCGGGTGATGCGGGCGAACAATGGCTGGAAGCTGAACCAGCCGGCGAAGTGACTGCCGACCTGGGTGCTGGTGAGCTTGGCCATCTCCGGGTCGATCAGGATCGGCGTGCCGGCGGCCTCGGCCATCAACTGGGCGTGACAGCTTCGCTCCATAGTGATGAACCACCACGCTGCTTCTTCGACCGAGTGCCCGACGGTGAGCAGTCCGTGGTTGCGCAGGATCGCGGCCTTGTTGCCGGCCAGAGCGTGGGCGATGCGCTTGCCCTCTTCGGTATCGAGGACCACACCGGAGTAGTCGTCGAACAGCGCGTGGTCGGAGTAGAAGGCGCAGGCGTCCTGGGTGATCGGGTCGAGTGTGCGGCCGAGCGTCGACCACGTCTTGCCGTACACCGAGTGGGCGTGCGCGGCACCGATGACGTCCGGGCGCGCCGCGTGCACCTGGGAGTGGATGGCGAACGCGGCCTGGTTCACCGGTAGATCGCCCCGCACGACGGTGCCGTCGTGGCGCACCAGCAGCAGATCGCTGACCCGGATGTGCCCGAAGTGCATGCCGAACGGATTCACCCAGAAGTGGTCGGTGAACTCCGGGTCACGGGCGGTGATGTGTCCGGCCACGCCCTCGTCGAAACCGAACTTGCTGAACAGCCGGAAGGCTGCCGCGAGGTTCTGCTTGCGGTGCAGGCGTTCCTGCTCGGTATCGCGTTCCTGGGGCAGCAGCGACGAGATATTGCCGCCCGCCATCTTCTGAGCCTGTTCGGCGTCGGTGTCAGCCATGGCGGTCAGATTACGCCGGTCTGGAGTGGGGTACATCGTTTAGAACGTGATATCACCGGCGATATCGCATTCTGAAAGGACATGGTGACCTAGACATCGGCGCGTCAACGTCAGCGCGTCAGGGGGTCTCCGGCCAGGGCTGAGGATCCGATGACTTCACGGAATCCCGATCGCAGACTCTCGATGAGGGCCTCGCGGTCGCCGACCGCCGCGTCGTCGGTGCTGACGCCCACACTCGCGGTGCCCTCGTAGGTCAGCATGGTGACGTTGATGGCGGCGCCGATCGTTCCGACCAACGGATACATCCGCTCGATCTTGGCCCCGGCAAGCCACACCGGAACCGGCACACCGGGCACATTGGAGGCGGTCAGGTCCGAGGTCTGGGCCGCGGCCGACACCAGTTCGGGTGGCAGGAACCGGGTCAACTCGGCGAAGTAGTCGGCGAGTTTGAGCGCCGGCTCGGCGCGCCAACTACGCACAGTGTTCGCCGCCGCTTCCAGCACATCGTCGATGACATTGGAGATCGGAATCTCGAAGCGGGCGATGGTCACCGCGTTGCTCTGATCGTCGGAGGTCCGCAACGAGATCGGCATGTTCACCCGCAGCTCATCGACGGGGCGACCCATCTTCTCGTGATAGCGATACATGCCGACGCTGATCGCCGCAAGGAATAGATCGTTGACCGTGCGCTCACGTTTCTTGGCCGCCGCCCGGAACTTCGCGAAGTCCATGTCGATGGTGTTGAAGTGGTAGTTGATACTGCGCGACTGCATGATCGGTGACAGCGGTCCGAGCGGCAGCGGCACCTTGGTGAACCGGGCCACCGACTCGGCAGTCTCGCGCACCTTGCTGAGCAACTCCAGCGGGTTCTTGATCGCCGACATTGCCAGGGGCCCGATGCCCTTGATGACGTCCTCGGCGGTTTTGGCGACCCAGCCGACGTTATTGCGGATGACCGCCTGCATGAAGCCTCGGGTGTCGAGCTCGACCGGCTCGGGTGCTTCCGGCATCGGTCCGAGATCGGTTCCCTCGGCGGTGAAGTCGAACAAGGCGAGGCCGAGTTGCACTGTGCCCTGACCGTCAGCGATGGCGTGGTGCAACTTCAGGATGAGCGCCGCCTTACCGCCGGGGAGACCCTCCACCACGGTGACCCGCCACAGCGGCCGTTCCCTGTCGAAGTCGGTCATGGACTGCCGGCGTGCCTCGGTGAGTACGTCGTCCCATGTCGCGGTGGGCATGCTGAACCGGCGCATGTGATAGCCCAGATCGAAGTCCGGGTCGACGACCACGCGCGGGGTCTGCAGATTGAGCGGGCCCTCGACGACCTTCGAGCGCAGCACCGGAGCAAGCCGGCTGGCCCGCTCGAAGCGATCGCACAGCAGATCCCAGACGGGGCTCTTCTCCAGGACCAGCAGACCGATGATGGTGGAACGCATGACCGGGTCATCGGTGGCCATCCGCCACGTCGCGAAGTCCCAGCCGCCGAGGCGCCGCGCGCCGGTGATGGTCTCCGAACCCCGGAGTTTTTTGGTCGGTGCTTTCTTGGCTGGGGCCTTCTTCGCGGCTGCTTTCGCGGCGGGGGCCTTCCTGGCGGGCGCCTTTTTCTTCGGGCTGTCCGTCACGCGTCCTCCTCGACTACGGGCCTGAATAGGGCAATCCTGTCACCAAACGAACTCCCCGGTGTCCGAGGTCAATAATGACGGGGTGAACCGCGATGAGGCAGCACGGCAGGGCAGCCGTCCGAGTCCCTCTGAGCTGGGCCGCTGGCGTCGGCATCTGGCTAACGAACGCGCAGAGGCCGCCGTCTACCGCGATCTTGCTCAGAGGTATGAGGGTGAGGAACGGGCGATTCTCCTGGCCATCGCCGCCTCGGAGGAACGCCACGAGCAGCACTGGCTGACGCTGCTGGGCGATCAGGTCGGCCCGCCGCGTCACGCGGACCTCGGCACTCGAACACTGGCTTTCCTGGCGCGCCACTTCGGGTCGGTGTTCGTCCTGGCGCTGGTTCAGCGTTTCGAAGCCCGCGCCAACTACGACGATGACGTCGACGCCACCCCGACGATGGCCGCGGACGAACAGATCCACGAAGAAGTCATCCGCGCTCTGGCAGCCCGCGGCCGTGACCGTCTCTCGGGCAGCTTCCGGGCCGCGGTGTTCGGCGCCAACGACGGCCTGGTGAGTAACCTGGCGTTGATCCTGGGCGTCACCGCCAGTGGGGTGTCGGCGCACACCGTGTTGGTCACCGGGCTTGCCGGATTGCTTGCCGGCGCGTTGTCGATGGGCGCCGGCGAGTACGTCTCGGTCAGCTCACAACGTGAACTGCTGGAAGCGTCCACGCCCAGCCCTCGTGTCGGCGGAGCACTGACCGAACTGGATGTGAATGCCAACGAACTCGAACTGGTCTACCGCGCCCGCGGCATGAGTCCGGACGAAGCCCGCGCGCACGCCGCCGAAGTATTGCGCGATCCCACAGCGGGCGCCGATGGGCATGGGTCGGTGGGTCCGGACCCGAACCGGCACGAGGCTGTCGGCACCGGCCTTAAGGCCGCGGTCGCGAGCTTCCTGTTCTTCGCCGTCGGCGCCCTGATCCCGGTGCTGCCCTACCTCTTCGGCCTCGAAGGGACGGTGGCTGTTCTGGTGGCCGCCGCACTGGTAGGTGTGACGCTGCTGGGTACGGGTGTGATCGTCGGTCTACTCTCCGGTGCGCCGCCACTGCGACGGGCCATGCGCCAGTTGATGATTGGCTACGGCGCCGCCGGCATCACCTATCTGCTGGGACTGCTCGTCGGCGGCGGACTGGGTTAGGCCTTACAACATCCGCTCGGACTGGGGCACCTTCGGCATCTCACTGGTGATGCGCTGAATGGTGCCCAGGAACCGATACATCTCGGGGTAGACGACCGGCTTACCGCTGTTGAGCACTGCCACCGAGATCGCACGCTCGGGGTCGGCCCAGGCGATCATATTGGTGAACCCGAGATGGCCGAAGGCGTGCTGGGAGTCGAGGCCGAAGAGGCTCACCATCCGCGCGCCGAGCATCAGCCCGTGCGAGAACCGCGTCGGATACCCGAGCGTGAAGTCGATTTCCAGATGCGAGCGTTCGATCAGCGCGTCGCGGATGGTCTCGGTCTCGATCACTCGCACACCGTCGAGTTCGCCTCCGCAGCGCATGATTTCAAAAAACCGTGACATCTCCCACGCGGTGGTCACCGTACTGGCGGCGGGCACGATGCCGGTCAGGAAACGCGGATCGTTGGTGAGCTTCACCAGACTATCCAGGCCGACACCGAGTGCCCGGCTCAGCAGATTCGACAGCGGTGGTGCCACTAGGGGGCCGGTGACGTAGTTGACGGCGATCTTGTCGACATCCGCAGGCGTCACGCCATAGTTGGTCCAGCGAAACCCCAGCGGATCGAGGAACTCCTCGGCGAGCACCTGGCGAATGTCCTTACCGGTGGCGGTGTGCACGACCTCGCCGAGGATGAACCCACCCGAGACCGCGTGATAGGCGAGGTAGCGGCCGGCCTTCGCGAACGGTGAAGCGTTGATGAGGATGTCGGTCATGTACTGGCGATCACCGAGATTATCCAGATCGAGTGCGCTGCGCGGAAGGTTCGGCACCGCGGCGCGGTGATCCAGCACATGGCCAATGGTGATCTCGTGCTTGTTGTTCTTCTCATAGCCGGGGATATAGTCGGCGACGGGATCGTCGATACCGAGCACACCGCGCTCGGCGAGCTTGTGGACGACGAAGGCGGTGATCGCCTTCGAGGTGGAGTACACGCAGAACGGGGTGTCGACGGTCGCGGCCACCCGTTCGGTGTCTTTGCCGTCGTGGGGGCCGTTGCCGTGGGAGTGGCCGATGGCCCGGTTGAGGATCACCGCACCGTTGCGTCGGATACACACCTGCATGGCCGGATGTACTCCGCTGCGATACCAGTCGCGCACCGATCGCCAGATCGCGTCGACCTTGCGTGCACTGACTCCGCCGGCCTCCGGCGGGTCCTCGGGGCCGATATCGGTGATGGAGTTGAGATCTCGCCGGACGTGGATCCGCCGCAGTGGGTCCGGCAGGCCCATCGGGGGTTTGGGCACCGCGGGGATCAGAGAGGCCATCGGCGCATCGTATGCGTGCGCGTGATCCGGGGCGGGATTCATCAAAATTAGACGCCTTCGTTTAGTGCGCTTGTCGTACTCCGTCGGTAGAATTGAAGTATCAATCGCAACCGTCTCAGATGGTTGTTTATCGCAGGTCCGGGGCTCGTGACAAGCTGCCGGGGGCATCACCCCCGGAGTTTGCCGTGGCCGTTGCCTGCCCAAAAGAAGGGTGACATATGACCGATTCCAACAAGACACTGATCGCGGCGTTGCTTGACCGCTCGGGCTCGATGGAAGTGTGCAAGGAGGCCACCGAAGACGGCTGGCGTGAGCTCATCAATGAGCAGCGCTCCCACCCCGAATACTGCGAGGTGACGCTGGCCCAGTTCGACACCGAATACGAGGTGCTCTACCCGCCCACCGCCATCACCGCGGTGCCGGAGTTCGTCGTGGTGCCCCGTGGGAGGACCGCACTGCTCGACTCGGCCGGGGTGTTCATCACCGAGGTGGGTGAACAGCTCGCCGCGCTGCCCTCCGATCAGCGGCCCGGTCAGGTGATCTGCCTGATCATGACCGACGGTATGGAGAACGCCAGCCACCAGTGGACCTGGGACACTGTCAAGAAGCTGATTACCCAGCAGCGTGAGGTCTACGGCTGGGAGTTCATCTTCCTGGGCGCCGACATCGACGCGGTCGAGGTGGGGGAGCGGATGGGCATGGACGCGCGCTACTCGATGACCTACGACAAAAGGTCCTATAACGCCAACCACGCGGCCTACCGGCTGACGTCAGCCGCCATGACTGACATCAAGCGCGGACGCCTCTCCAGAGAGGGCTTCACCGCGGCTGATCGCGCGGAGGCGATGGGTGGGGCGCCGAACACGACGCCGAACACGACGCCGAACAAGAAGCGCACGCGGGGCGCCTAGCCCGTGAGCGAACGTCGGCTTGCTGTCGCTGATGAATGGCGGCGGTAAGCCGACGTTCGCTGTCTGCTACGCCTTCGGAGGTATCCAGCGGAGGATTTTCTCCCCGTGATTGCACCAGGCGGACCATGGATGGCGATAGTCGCCGTTGCTGGATCCGAAACAGTTGAAATAGCCGCTGTGGCAGTACCAGCCTTCTTCGCGGGTGAATGCGTTCACTTGGTTACCCCGAGAGCCGCCCGTGGTCTCTATCTGCCAACCCGTCATATCGTGCAGGCGTTCATCGATGATGACGTGTCGGTCGCCGTCGATGGTGGAGCGGTACTGGACCGCGAAGCCGTTTTCGATCTGACCGTGAGGCCCCTGCGCCGCCCGGTATTCCATGCCCTCGGCAGTGTCCTTAGCCTCTTCGAGCGTGGAAAACGGGAGCTCGAAGGAAGGGTTGGGCTGGAGTTTGACATGCAGTTCAAAGCAGGGTGCTGAGTTGCGCCGGACGATGCGGTAGGACCGCCCCTCGTCGGCACCGGAGACGCGGGCATTCCACCAGGTCGGATTCTCGGTCTTCTGGACATCCCATTCGATTGTCATGTGCTACCTCCTACTTACCGCTCGCTGATCATCTCTGGAGCGTCACCTTCACGTTATCGCCGGCCACCGACATCTCCGATGCGGCACTGTCGGCAGGGCTGGTTAGCATCGCGAGAGAAGTGAATTGGGGGATTTTTCATGGGTTTATCTGCTATCGGTGTATCGAACTTTCGCACCGCCATGCTCGGTGTCGCCTACGGAGATTCGTGGGGTTATCCCAACGAACGGCACAGCTATGGCCGGCTGACGCTGTTGGATCTGCGGGGTCCGGAACTTCCCGAACGGTTGATCGTCTCGGATGACACCCAGATGACCCTGTACCTCGCTCGGGCTCTGGATGGTGCGGCCGGCAAGAGCGCGGGGGAGTTGCAGTCGGCGATTCTCGCCGGTTGGCTGGCGTGGCTGCATGACCCGGATATGCGCGGATACGGCCGCACCACCATGAAAGCGTTGCGCGCCCTCGACTTCGACGAGCCCTGGCATCGGGCCACTGTCGTCGACAGCGACGCCTGTGGTGCGGTCATGCGCGTCTCACCGTGCGGATTCCTTCCGGACGGGTTGTGGCAACCGGTGTCGGCATGGCAGGCCGCGACCACCCATGGCGGCCCTGCGGCTATCGCCTCGGCACTGTTGGCCGCCGCTGTGGTGCGCAGGGTTCTCATCGCGTCCGATCCGAAGGCGATGGTGCGTGACGGTCTTCTTCACCACGCGATCGAACTCAGCCATGATGACGCCATGATGAGCACTGCCGCACCGTGGCTGATCGATCATCCGCGCGCTGGAAACCTCGAAACCGCAACCGATCTCATCCGAACCGGAATGGTGACGGTGCGCGACGCACTGCAGCAGGCCCGAAATGCGACGCCGAAGTTCCTCGACGATCCCTGGGTCGCAGACCCGTCGCTTCCGCATTACGGCGGCGAGGGCTGGCGCTCACCCCAGGCACTGGCGTGCGCGCTACTGTGCGTCGACATGCTTCCCGGTGATCCGGTGGAGGCACTGCGCAGGGCGGTGACCACCGGGGGAGACAGCGATACCCTCGGTGCCATTGCCGGGTTCTTCCTCGGCAGCATGTATGGCGACGTCTGGCCGCATCACTGGCTCACCAGGTTAGAGCCCCGCTACAGTGCCTGGATTGCGGAGAGTGAGGCCTATGTTTTCGACTGAGCACTTCAGCGTTCACCCGTTGTTAGCCTGCCGCTCAGTGTCGCGTCCCAGTTAGGTCTTCGCGGCTGGTTATAGATGTAAGTATGCGATGCTCCGTGTTCGGTACCGGTTACCTCGGCGCAACACATGCCGCCGGGATGGCAGAGCTGGGTCATGAAGTGGTCGGCGTCGATATCGACCCCGGCAAGGTCGCCAAACTCTCCGGCGGTGACATCCCTTTCTATGAGCCGGGGTTGGCACAGGTCCTGCGCGACAACCTGGCTGCCGGGCGGTTGCGGTTCACCACCGACTACGACCTGGCCGCCGACTTCGCCGACATCCACTTCCTCGGCGTTGGGACACCACAGAAGAAGGGCGAATACGGAGCCGACCTCCGTCACGTGCACGCCGTCATCGATGAACTCGTTCCGCGGCTCACCCGCCCGTCGGTGATCGTCGGCAAGTCCACGGTTCCGGTGGGCACCGCAGCCGGCCTGGCCACGCGGGCTCGCGGCCTGGCCGGTGCTGGTGTGCCGATCGAGATCGCCTGGAACCCCGAATTCCTGCGGGAGGGTTTCGCCATCCACGACACGCTGCACCCGGACCGCATCGTGGTTGGGGTCGAAGAGGGTTCGACGCGCGCCGAGCCCGCACTGCGCGAGATGTACGCGCGTCTGCTCGACGAAGGCGCCCCGTTCATCCGGACCGATCTGCAGACCGCCGAACTGGTGAAGGTATCGGCGAATGCCTTTCTGGCCACCAAGATCTCGTTCATCAATGCCATCTCGGAGGTCTGCGAGGCCGCCGACGCCGACGTCCGGGTGCTCGCCGATGCGCTGGGTCACGATCCGCGCATCGGCCGCCAGTTCCTCAACGCCGGTCTGGGTTTCGGCGGCGGCTGCCTGCCCAAGGACATCCGCGCGTTCATGGCCCGGGCCGGCGAACTCGGCGCCAACCAGGCGCTGACGTTCCTGCGCGAGGTTGACAGCATTAACATGCGCCGCCGCACCCGGATGGTGGAACTGGCCGCGGCGGCCTGCGGCGGTTCGCTGCTGGGTGCCAACGTGGCCGTGCTCGGTGCGGCGTTCAAACCGGAGTCCGACGATGTGCGCGACTCACCGGCGCTCAACGTCGCCGGCATGTTGCAACTCAACGGGGCGACCGTCAACGTCTACGACCCCAAGGCGATGGAGAACTCGCAGCGATTGTTCCCCACCCTGAACTACTCGACGTCGGTGCTGGAAGCCTGTGAGCGCGCCGATGCGGTCCTGGTGCTCACCGAATGGCGCGAGTTCGTCGATCTCGACCCCGACACCCTGGCCGCCACGGTGCGCGCCAGAGTCGTTGTCGACGGCCGCAACTGCCTCGACAGCGGGCGCTGGACGAGCGCCGGCTGGAAGTACCACGCGTTGGGCCGCCGGGCGGGCTGAACCGCGCCATACTGACACCGTGACTGATCGCAACGTGCTGGGCGGCCCGCTGGAGCCCTGCGGTACCGATCCGATGACCGGCTTCCATCGCGACGGCTGCTGTGCGACCGGGCCGGAGGACCGCGGCCTGCACACCATCTGTGCCGTCGTGACGGCCGAGTTCCTCGAACATCAGCTCTCCATCGGTAACGATCTGTCGACCCCGCTGCCCGCCTACCGGTTCCCCGGACTGGTGCCCGGTGACCGGTGGTGCGTCACCGCCCTCAATTGGCTTCGGGCCCATGAGGACGGGTACGCCGCGCCGGTGGTGCTGGCCAGCACGCATGAGCGCACACTCGACGTGGTGCCACTGGTAGCACTCAAGGAGCATGCCGTGGACATTCCCGACGACCTCAGCGGTATGTGAGGTGTTGCGCCGTCAGGCGGTGGTGGCGACACTGGTCTGCATCGTGGTTGGCTGCGCACGCGGCACCGAGGGGAGTGGGTCCCAGATGAGCCAGGGTGCACTTCCGCCGACCGCCACGGTGACGTATGAGTTTCACGACTCGTCGGTGCCGCCCCCGTTTCATCGAAGTTTCGTTCTGACCTTCACCCGTGAGCGGGCCCGGATCGTCGTCGACAGCTACGGCGACATCCTCGCCGATCAGAATGCGCCGATGACCGCGGCGGTCTGGGACGAGGTGTCGCAGTCTTTTGCGGAGCTGAGCGACATCGTCATCGAGGAGCCGGAGCAGGGATGCACCGGCGGGACCGCATTTGCGGTGTCGGTCGCCGACGGCGGCGTGACGAGTTTTTCGCTGCATGGCTCGGCCTGCGGTGGAGCGAATTCCCATGCCGAGGAACGACTGCAGAACTGGGTCCGGCCGGTTCGGGTTCTGTTTCCGCCGATGGATCAGCTGGCACCGGAACCTAACCGCTGACCTGGAACCGATGATGAGGCGACAACAAGTCGACGCTCGCCGTATCCCGGCACGCAACCTTGCCGAAACCCGCTGATGCAATAGTGGAAGCGTGCGAGTTGCGATCGTCGCCGAATCGTTTCTGCCCAATGTCAACGGTGTCTCCAACTCGGTGCTGCGGGTGCTGGAGCACCTGCGTCGCACCGGACACGAGGCCTTAGTCATCGCCCCCGACAATCCCCGCGGTGAAGCACCGGCCGCGCGCGTCCACGACGGAATCCGAGTTCACCGGGTGCCATCGCGGATTTATCCGATGGTGACATCGCTGCCGCTCAGCATGCCGCGGCCACGGATTCTGCGCGTGCTGCGCGGGTTCGACCCACACGTGGTGCACCTGGCCTCCCCGGCCATGCTTGGCTACGGCGGGCTGCTGGCCGCACGCCGGCTCGGTGTGCCGACAGTCGCGGTCTACCAGACCGATATCGCAGGATTCGCGAGCAGTTACGGGGTGCCGATCGCCGCGCGAGCGGCCTGGGCGTGGAATCGCCACTTACACGGCCTGGCCGACCGCACCTTGGCACCGTCCACCTCAGCGATGGAAAGCCTTCGTGCCCATGGCATTCCCCGCGTCCACCACTGGGCACGCGGAGTGGATATCACCGGCTTCGCGCCCTCGGCCCGCGATGAACGGTTGCGCGCTCAGTGGTCACCGCACGGCAGGGCTATCATCGGATTCGTCGGTCGGCTGGCGCCGGAGAAGCATGTCGAACGGCTGGCGGTACTGGCACGCCGCGATGATCGGCAACTGGTCATCGTCGGCGATGGTGTTGACCGCGCCAAGCTCGAAACCCTCATGCCCTCAGCGGTGTTCACCGGCGCGCTCTATGGCCCAGAGCTGGCGGCCGCATACGCCAGCATGGATGTCTTCGTCCACCCGGGCGAGCATGAGACGTTCTGTCAGGCCGTTCAGGAGGCGCAGGCCTGCGGGCTTCCCGTCATCGCACCCGATGCCGGCGGGCCACGGGATCTCGTCGCGCCCTACCGCACCGGACTGCTACTTCCGGTTGCTGAGTTCGAGTCACGGCTGGAGGTGGCTGTCGACCACCTGATCGACGAGCGGCACCGCTACAGCATCGCCGCGCGCCGCAGCGTATTGGGCCGAACCTGGGGCTCGGTCTGCGAGGAGCTTCTGGGGCACTACCGGGCGGTGCACACACCCTGGCGCGACGATCAGAGTGTCGCCTTGTAGGCGATCGACAAGGTCAGCTTGCCGGGCTTGTCGGAGTCGATGGGCGCCGACAGTGAATTAAAAGCCTTCTGCCCGAACGAGGCCAGTTTGCCCAGAGACTGGGCGTTCTGACCGTTGGCGATCTCGGTAGTGGCATTCAGAGCCACCATCGCCTGACCTACATTCCGGATCAGGCTCTGGTAGGACACCAAATCGGTCAATGTGAAATTCGCGGGACGCAGACCCGGTTCGGTCTGGTTGCGCAGCCACTGGCCCCAGTAGAACTCCTGGAAGGCAGGGCTGTTGTCGTCCTGGCTGTAGCCGATGTCGCGCACGAAGAACAACACGCCTCGGTACTGGTCATTGGCAAACTGCTTGAGGCCAAGACCGGCCGGGAGTTGTTTGGGCGTAATGGTTTTGCCGTCGGCATCTTTCAACCAGGTCCAGCCCTGCGACTGCATTTCGGACCAGAACGCCTCCGGTGTCGCATCTTTGAGATTTGCCGTGATCCGCAATCGCACGTGGGTATCGGGTCCCGCACCCGGCGCCTCCCAGAACGATGTGAGGGTGTGGTGGCCGTCGGTGAGATAAGGCTGGCCACCCGGGCCGATGACCGCGGTCTTCATCGGTACCTTCGATTCGGTGGTCTCCGACCCGACGGCCAGCGCACAGGTGAACGATGCCGGGTCGGTGACCGTGGCGCCGGGGTTCGCCGACTCGAGGCCCGACTGGCCGTTGGTGGCGCACCACTGGTCGAGCAATTGGTCCGCCGCGTCGGTGCCCAGGGTGTAGCGGCCCAGCCGGTAGTAAACCTCGTCGTAGCCCAGTGCGGGCTGGGTGGGGCGCAGGTCGGCCAGTGTGACATCGAGGAGATCACCGACGGCAGCGGCGCAGTATCGCTGAATGGTTTGCCTGCACGGCGTTGCGGCGGGCCGGTCCTCGGTGCGCGTGCCGCAGGCCGTGGCGGTGAGTATCAGTGCGGCGGAGCCCGCAGTGACCGCTATTCGGGCGAAGTTCACATCAACCACACTAGCTACCCGCTTCCTCCTGAGCAGGTGAGAAATGAGCCCAGCCGCCCGGTGCCCTCAAGCACCGTCAGTGATTTATCCGTCTTCGCGGTCACTTCGGCGTTGCCGGCGGTTTTGTCGGCCATTTGGCATTTGGTCTCGAGGAATCCGACCGGCGCGGTGTTGATCGCCGGCTGCAGCATCCAGTTGGCATCCGGCGCCTTCTCGATCTCGCGGGCGAATCCCTCGGCGAGGTCAGGTTTGTTCATCCGGCTGACGATCAGCCGGTTCGGTGCTCGGCTGAGCATCTCGACGTCACCCATGGAATCGCCGGCCGCCAGAAACACCTCGCCCCGGGTGACGATGTTGTCCATTGCGCCCGCCTTGCCGCCACGCCATGACGTGAGTCCTGAAGGGAGGGAGAGGATCTCCAGTTGGGACATTCGGGTCGGTTCCAGGTTGATGTACCCGGCGTCGGGTGTCTGGGTGGTCAGTTGGTAGTCCGACACCAGTTTTCCGGTCCCGCGGTCCTTCATCAGTGTGGTGACCGCCACGACATGATCGAGTGGCAGTGCGGCGTCTTTGCCGTACTTGGCGACGATGGCGGGGTTGAGCGCGTTCCGCACCATCCAGCGCACCGCCCATCCGATACCGGCCGACACCACCCACACGTCGTAGCCCCGGGCGCGCAGATTCCCGTAGAGATCAGCCATCTGCGGGTAGATGAACGGCCGCCCGGCGCCGAGGATGGTGGACTGTTCCTTAGACGTCAGGTCTGCCGCTCCCGCGCCACCGTCGTAGACCGTCGCGGTCAGTGCCAGAAAGTCCGACAGAGTCCGGCCACTGAACACCGCGGCCGGCATCGGCAGCGATGAGTACTCGCGGAACGGGTCGGCGTCGCCGGCTGAATCCAGGACCGCGTCGTAGTAATCCGACACGCCCTTCGAGATCGACACCTCGGCGCCGTCGGGGCCGTTGAACGGGGGATACATCGACGGGCTGAGCGCGGCCGGATCAACGGCGTTGACCTTCTGAACCTGCGCCAGAATCGCCTCGCTGATGTCGCGCGCCTGGGTGGTGTTATCGAAGTCGAACACCACGATTTTGCCCTGCCCGGCCGAACCGTTGATTGTCTCGGTGAGCTTCTGATAGGTGCTATCGGACCAACCGGCGCGGTCGAGTGCCGGGGCGGTGCTGTCGGCGATCGGACTGGCGCCCTTGGTTTCCGCGGTCGGCGCCGAGGGGGAGCTGGAACAGGCGGACAGGGTCACTAGCGCGACGGCAGCGCAAAGAACACGGGATGGCATGCCCGTAGTGTGCGCGGGCCGCGGCCCATGCGGCGGTGGAGGAAGCCGCCGGATAGCGAATGTTCACCTCGGCGACAACTGAGGTTTACTCCTCGATACTGAGTGCCTGGGTCGGACAGTTCTCGCACGCCTGCTCAAGGTCGGTGCGGCGGTCTTCGGGAATATCGTCCATCACGATGTGCAGGACGCCATCGGCGTGGACTTCGAAGATGTCGGCCGCGGTCGCCTCGCATAGCCCGATCGAGGAACACCTGGATTTATCGACGACGATCTTCATCGCTGCGCCTCGACTCGTTTTTCGGGCGTGAACTCTGCGGTCATAGACACCACCGTATGGAAGAAGTTGCCGGTGCCCAACTCCGGCTCGCCGACGGTGTGGATATCGGGCAGCCGGGTCAGCAGCTCGCGGAACGTGGAATTGATCTGACGACGGGCCAGCTGGGCACCGAGGCAGTGATGGATACCGCCGCCGCCGAACGCGACGTGCTTATTCGGCGAGCGCGACAGGTTCAGTTGTTCGGGATGATCGAACACTTCGGTGTCCATATTGGCCGAGGAGTAGAACATGATGACCTTGTCGCCCTCGGTGATGTGGTGCCCGCCAAGTTCGGTGTCATGGGCGGCGGTGCGACGGAAGGTCATGATCGGGGTGGCCCAGCGGATGATCTCCTCGACCGCCATTGGCATCCGCGCGTCCAGATCCTCCATCAGCCACGCGCGCTGCTCGGGGAAGTCGGAGAGCGCCATGAGCCCGTGCGAGATCGACTGCCGAGTGGTGTCATTGCCGGCGATGATCAGCAGGGCGAAGATCGACGAGATGTCGTCATCGGTCAGCCGTTCGCCGTCCACCTCGGCTTGGACCAACGCGGTCATCAGGTCGTTCTCCGGCTTGCTGCGGCGGGCGGCAATCAGTTCGTGGGCGATCCCATGGATGGTGGCGACGGTCTGGAACACCCGGGCCAACGGGTCGGCGCCCTGCAGCAGCCGGGGATCACGCCAGCCGTCGGCGAACTGTGACTCGTAGGCGACGGTGCGGCGGTGTTCGGTGGGGATGCCGACCATGTCGCAGATGTTGTTCATCGGAACCAGTGAGGCCACCTCGGTGACGAAGTCGACCGAACCCTTGGCGGCGATATCGTCGACGATGCGCCGCGAGTTGGCGACGATGTGCTCGTCGATGCGGGCCAGTTGCTTGGGCGTGAATGCCGCCGCCATCAGCCGGCGGATCTTGGTGTGCCGCGGCGGATCCATCGCGATGAAGCCCTGCGCGGCGTCGAGCACCTCGAGCGGCAGCGACTCGAACGTAATGCCCCTGCCGGAGAGGAAATCGCCGGGACGCCGGGTCACCTCCACCAGATCGGCGTGCCGCACCACGGCCCAGAAACCCTGATCGTTGGGATCTTCGAACATGCCGTTCTTGACTGGCCGGTGCCACGAGATGGGCCGGTTCGCCCGCAGTTCGGCGAAGACCCTCTCTCTGTCCTGCGCCGTGGCGGCCCAGAACTGCGATGAGGAGATGTCGGCGGGGTCATAGGGGCGCTCAGCGCGGGTGATGACAGCGGTCATACGACGAGCATCTGACATAAGTATAAAATTGTCAAGTGACTGTTACGGATGGCTGCTGACTGTCGTCGGGGTTAGACTAACCAGCGTGACTGTCGTGGACCTTCGGGCCGAAACTCGGGCGTTTGGCCGGGCTCGGCTGCGTGAGCTGGCCCTCGATGCGGCGCGCGACGTCGTGCTGGACCGCGGCTGGGCGGCGGTCCGGATGGGCGCCATCGCGGCGGCGATTGGCATCAGCCGCCAGAGTCTGCACGCCGAATTCGGGACCAAGGACGACCTGGGCAACGCACTCATCATGCGGGAGACGGCCGAGTTCTTCGAGGGCATGCAGACGCTGCTGGCCGAGCATCCCGGCGACCTCGCCGGCGGGGTGGCGGCGGCAGCGCAGTACATGGTGTCCATCGCGCGCGGCAATCCGCTTCTGGAGACGATCCTGACCCGCACGCCCGGCAACGGCGGCGATATGTCGCTGCTGTCGCTACTGACCGTCCGCGGCGAACCGCTCATCGAGAACGCCATCGAGGCATTCGGCGCCTGGGTGAGCGGACAATGGCCCTCGGCGGATCCCGAGGATGTGCGCGTGATGGTGGAAAGCGTTGTGCGCCTATGCCTGAGTCACATCTTGACGCCGACCAAGACACCCGAGGATGTTGCGGCCGATCTCGCGGTAGTGGCGTGCCGTTGCCTAGAGCCGCCCGATCCGTCCTAGCCGGCCAGCGGCGTGCAGCTGTAGGGGTTCGGGACCAAGAAGTGCACGGCCGGCATCCCGTCGGCGTCGATGAACGAGGTGTCGGGACCCCACGTGGTGCCCGGCTTGATCCACGGCGGCGCGCCCAGGGGGTAGGCGACGGTCAATTCGGTGTAGAACTGCAGACCGGCCGGGCACCCCGGCTTCGTCGGCACCATCGGATTCCAGGCGTGCACGATGATGGGGTTGAACAGGTGCGGGCCTTGCGCACAGTCGGGTTGGCATTCCACCGAGTTGTCCATACCGGTGCCGACGGCGCCGCCGGGCCCCCAGGATAGCCATCTCATGTTCTCCATCACCGAGGTCGAGTCGCAGTTATAGATCACCTGAGCGGGCCTCGCCACCACCGGATCGCTGGGATCCCAACATTTTCCGATCAGGTAGGTAACGGAACCGTCGGACGGAGCCTGATCCGGGTCGGCACCTGCCACAGGTGTCATCAGCACGAGCAGCGCCATTGCGCCGAGTCCCGCGGACAGTGCAATAGCGCGCATCGTCGAACTCCTTTCCGCATTGAATGCTAGTGCCATGGGGATGTGCGACCCGGTTATCGCGCCATTTCCCGTCGGTGGTGCTCACTAGCATCAGAAGTGGTCGGGTACGGCCCGGCCCACGTGGAAAAGTGGGATGGTGAACGATGAGCTTCAATCTCGCAGTGATAGCGCCCGGTGCAGTGGAATCCGCCGATCAGGCTTGGGGTCTTGTGCAGGCAATGCTAAACGGCCTCGAGGGGGAACCGCCAGACGCCATCCTTGACGTGCTTGCAGAGTTGGCTGCCTGCGGCGCGGGCAAGTTCACAGTCGATCGGCCCGCGGACTCGCGCGGTGCCATCATTTCCACCGAGCGTCCTGATCGCGATGTCTACGAGATGCTGCTGCTGCTGACCAAGGACCGCGGCGTCGCCGTCTACGATCCGATCCCCTCTCGCCTTTACGATCCGCGCGGGCACATCGAGATCGATGTGACGCTTGGCGCGACCGTCACGCTGCCCTACCTGACTCAAGAGTTGTTGCGCGACCTGGTGTTGCAGCCACGCTGGCCGGACCCGCAGTGTCCGTTCTTCACCATCGCTCGCGCCGACCAGGAATTCATCCAGGTCAACTACGCCGACGATGGCGATTACCAGCTTGAGTATCGCGACGGTGGACCGGATTCGCAGTTCGTGTTCCACACCACGGACAGCGAGTCGGTGATCGACGTCATGTGGGCGTGGACAACCCAGAATACAAGCTGGCGCACGGCGGTTGACTGGAGCCTTTTCGACCTTGAGGCCGAAGCCGAGCCCACTTCCCTTCCCCGGTAGAACGGGTGGCGAGTTTCGGGCCGCGAGCCGATGCGGTAAGTTCGCCGCGTCTCTGCATACGACCGCCGGAGGGGACTGATGTTGCGCGTCGAAGCCCAACGAACGCGGCCGCCGCGACTGCCCTGGTTCAGTCGCGGATTGGTGGCCGGCGCCGCCGGAACCCTGACCATGGCCACCTTCTACCACGTCGAACGCCGGCTGCGGCGCGGCCGCTACACGGGAGTGACAACGCTGGCCGACGGCACACCGGTGGAGGGGTTGTTCTCCCACGAGGGCCTGGACTACGACGACAGCGTGGTGCCCGGACAGATCGTCGCCTCGCTTCTCAAACTCCCCGAGCCGAAGCCGCGCCAGGCCGGGGCCATCGCCCTGCTGTTGCGGTGGACCTATGGTCCGGCATTCGGCATAGCCCATGTATGGCTGCGCAAGCGGCTACCCGAGCCGGCTGCCAGCCTGCTGTTCGGCAGCGTGCTGATGACCGTGACCTCGGTGGCCTTCCCGGTACTGGGCGGAACACCGGTGCCGTGGCGCTGGCCGGTCGACGCCCAGATCAGTTCGCTCGGCAGTCACACCGGCTACATCATCACCGCGTCCGTGGTGGACAACATCCTGCGCTGAGCGGGCCATGATGATTTCCCGAACCGATGAATAATCGGCTCACTCTGGGCCACAATGAAATACACGGTCATCAACGGGGGAGTTCGATATGGCGAGATACAGCTACACCTGTGCCGATCACGGTGCGGCGGAGGTCACCTTGCCCATCGGAACCGCGCCGCAGCACGTGGACTGCGTGCAGTGCGGTCAGCCGGCTAAGCGGGTCTACTCCTCGCCGATGTTGTCGGCGGTGGACCAGAAGCGGATGAACCTCATCGACTCCACTCACGAGACATCGGATCGACCCGAGGTCGTCACGTCCATCCCCCGGGGCGGTCGCATCAACAGCCGACCGACCCGGATGGCCCCGCCGGACCCACGGCTGCAGAAACTGCCGCGTCCCTGATCCGGCGGGGCCCCGTCTACTTCTTCCAGGGGTGGGGCGCCCAACCCTTGTGGTCCTTCCACAGCGACTTCGGTACGGCCATGCCGCCCGATACCTTGGGCACCTTGCCGTGGCCGGGACGCAGGTCGATATCGAAGATCGCCGTCGGCAGGTACACCGTGGAGCAGGCGTTGGGAATGTCGACCACGCCTGACAGCCGGCCTTCGATGGGCGCGGTGCCCAGCACCATGAGCGCCTGAATCCTGCTGTAGCCGAACTTCTCCAGGAAGTCGATGGCATGCAGGCACGCGCGTTGGTAGCCCAGGAACGGGTCCAGATACTTCTGCTCGCCCTCGAGTGTCACCGAGGTGCCGGAGAACGCCAGCCACTCGCTGTACTGCGGGTCGGTGGTGCCGGGCATGAAGATGGCGTTCTCGCCGACGCCGTACTTGGCCATACCGTCCTTGATCACGTCGACGCCGAGGACCATGTAGCCGCCCATCTCGATGGCGCCGCAGAACGTGATCTCGCCGTCACCCTGGGAGAAGTGCAAGTCGCCGAAGGACAGGTTGGCCCCGTCGACGAACACCGGGTAGAACACCCGGGTGCCCTTGGTGAAGTTCTTGATGTCCTGATTGCCGCCGTTCTCGCGCGGCGGGGCGGTGCGGGCGGCCTCGCCGGCTACCCGGTCAAAGTCCTTGCCGGTCAACGATCCGAGGATCGCGCTGTCCGGAAGGGGTGGCAGCGCCAACGGCGGAACCCGGTCGGGATCAGTCGCAATCAGTGCGCCCTCGCGCTTGTTCCACCGAGCCAACAATTCCTTCGAGGGCGCGGTACCCATCAGACCGGGGTGCTGGATGCCGACATAGGACACGTCGGGCACGTGGCGGGAGGTGGCGACGCCACCGCGGAAGTCCCAGATCACCTTGTAGGCGTCGGGGAACCACTCGGTGAGGAACCCGCCACCGTTCTCGGTGGGGAAGATGCCGGTGTAACCCCAGCCCTGCCCCGAGATGCCCTTCGGATCCTCGGTGTCGCACGGGCCGATATCGAGGATGTCCACCACGAGTAGATCGCCGGGCTTGGCGCCCTCGACTCGGAACGGGCCGGAGAGCACGTGCACACCGGGCAGTGGCGCATCGCGCACGTCGTCAGCGGAGTCGTCATTGCGGATCGCCCCGTCGAACCATTCCCGGCAGTCAGCGCGAAAGACGTCGCCGGGCTTGACGGTGACGTTGGCCGGGACGTCGGGGTGCCACCGGTTGTGGCCGACGTGTTTCTGGTCCGAGAAGGACTTCTTGTCATCGAGAGGGAAGAGATTCTTTGGCATGTCGTGCCCTTTCCTTACTGAGAGTTGATGAGAGTTGTTGCTGGAACGGGTCGGCTCAGGCGGATACCGGGGCCGGACTCGGTGTGGACCGAGCGAGTACTGCGAGGCCGCCGAAGACGACCACTCCGAGGACCGCCAGGACTACGGCGACGGTCTTGTTATCGAGGTCGGCCCAGCGGCCGGTGAGGAGCAGGAATGCCGGGATGGCTCCGGTGACCCAGCCCTCGACGGCTGCTACCGCACCGGTGTATCGGGTCAGCGACTCTTGTCCGCGCCCGAGGAGGAAGAAGAACAAGAGCCACAGGAACGCCCAGTACAGCCAGATGACGCCGAATGCGTAGTCCTTGTTGCCGAAATTGATCACCGCGAAGGCGACGGCACAAATCGCCACGAACAACGAAAAGTAACCCAGCCCGGTGCCGTCGAGGTCGTTCCACAGATTGATGGCGACGTAGAGGTAGGTGAAGCCGAACAGATACAGACCCGACGCCCCCAGAATCTGAGCGGTATTGCCGTTGGCCGTGAAGATCAGATACGTCGGAGTGACGACCTGCAGAATGCCAACGAAAATGTTGAGGGGGACCGCGGCCCGGGAATCGACCCATCCCAGGAGCATGCAGCCATTGAGAAACAAAACAGCACCAACGTAAAGCAGTCCGACAGATCCCATACCGAGTCTTTCCTCCCAAGCCTGCACCGCAGGAAGCGGTGAAATTTCGTGGCCATCGGGGTTGAGCCATAAGCGAGAGCACCATCAGGCGGCTTCGCAACTCGGAACTGGACTACCTGACCCCCTAACTGTTTCGCAGTAACCCCCCCGACTCCGCCCACACTCGACCTCCCCTGCCGTGCCTGTCATCGTTTTGGCGAAACATTTCGGAAATAATTGGGTAAGTCCACTTATATTGTAAGGTTTGTGCAGGTCGATGGCTTATGCTGAGTGAGGCGGTGATGCATTGACAGGGAAAGCGACTTCGGGCCGGCCGGCCGTGACAGCGGAGGCCACGCTGCTCGAAGCTTTGCCGCCCGAAGAGCGGCTCATCCTTCCGTGCCTGCAACACATCCAGCGGGCAATCGGCCACATCAGCGACGGTGCGGTGAATGTGGTCGCCGAGTTCCTCAACGTCAGCCGGGCCGAGGTCATCGGTGTGCTGACCTATTACCACGATCTGCGCCGGACCCCGCCGTCTGCGGTGGTGGTCGGGGTGTGCGTGGCCGAAGCTTGCCAGGCCTCCGGTGTCCGATTGCTGATCGAGCAGATCGAGCATGATTTCGGGGTGCGACTCGGAGCTGGAACTGGTTCTGGCCCAATCGAATTCATAAAGGCCTACTGTCTCGGCAACTGTGCGCTCGGCCCGGCAGTCATGGTCAACGGTCGGCTTGTCGGACGGTGCGATATCAGTCGGGTGCGGGCCGCGGTGGTCGAGGCCCAGGTGGTCCCGCGATGAGCGTGCGCGTCTATGTTCCCGGTGATTCGGCAGCGTGCTCAGTGGGTGCCGATGACGTTGCCGTGCGGATCGTCGAGTTGGCCACAGCCGGGGGAGTCACCGTGGAGGTGATCCGCAACGGTTCGCGGGGCATGCTCTGGCTGGAACCCTTCGTCGAAGTCCAGACCGCCGCCGGTCGCGTCGGCTACGGCCCCGTCGCACCCGGTGACGTCGCGGAACTGATCGAGGCAGGTCTGTTCGACGGCCGCCCGCACGCACTGGGGCACGGACTGGTCGAGGAGATTCCGTGGCTGGCCCGCCAGCAGCGGGTGAGCTTCGCGCGGGTGGGCCTGGCCGACCCCTTGGATCTGGACGAGTACCGCAGGCTCGGCGGTCTGGTGGGCCTGGGCCGCGCCCTGGCCAAGCCGGCCGCGGAGGTGGCTGACGACGTCCTGGCCTCCGGACTGCGCGGCCGCGGTGGGGCCGGATTCCCGGCCGGGATCAAGTGGCGCACAGTCCAAGAGGCCCCCGGTGAGATCAAGTACGTGTGCTGCAACGCCGACGAAGGCGACAGTGGCACCTTTGCCGATCGCATGCTGATGGAGGGCGACCCCTTCACGCTGCTCGAAGGTATGGCGATCGCGGGTACCGCCGTCGGGGCGAGCATCGGGCTGATCTATGTGCGATCGGAATACCCGGCGGCGATCCGAACCCTGCGTACCGCAGTCGATATCGCGCGCATCGACGGGTGGCTGGGCGATGACGTACTCGGCTCGGGTCTTGCCTTCGATGTGCGCATCGTCGAAGGCGCGGGCTCGTATGTGTGCGGTGAGGAAACCGCGATGTTGGAGAGCCTCGAGGGCAAACGTGGCATGGTGCGTCCCAAACCGCCGATCCCGGCACTGGAAGGGTTGTTCGGCAAGCCGACCCTGGTGCACAACGTGCTCACCCTGTCGGCGGTGCCGCAGATCCTGGCCGACGGCCCCGCGGCCTACCAGGCACTCGGGGTGGACCGCTCACGCGGCACCCAGGTCTTCCAACTCGCCGGCAATATTGCCCGCGGCGGGATCGTCGAACTCGCCTTCGGGGTGAGTCTGCGCGAACTCGTCGAGGACTTCGGTGGTGGGACGTACTCGGGCAGGGGTGTGCGCGCGGTGCAGGTGGGCGGACCGCTGGGCGCCTACCTACCCGACTCCGCCCTGGATGTGTCGATGGATTACGAGGCTCTGTTAGCCGCCAACTCGATGCTCGGCCACGGCGGGGTGGTCGTCTTCGACGACACCGTGGACATGGCCGCCCAGGCCCGCTTCGCCATGGAGTTCTGCGCCGTCGAATCCTGCGGCAAGTGCACGCCGTGCCGCATCGGCTCCACCCGCGGCGTCGAGGTCATCGACAAGATCACCGCCGGAATCGACCCGGAGCGTAACCTTGTACTACTTGAGGAGCTCTGCGAAACCATGACCGATGGATCACTGTGCGCCATGGGCGGACTCACGCCGCTGCCGGTGCGCAGTGCAGTGGCGCACTTCGGCGAGGACTTTCACCGATCAGCGAACGGACGGCCACGACAATGACCCTTCTCAAAGAACCCGACCACGGCACACCGGCATCGGTATCCGACCAGACGGTGTCGGTGGACATTGACGGTGTGATGGTGACGGTGCCCGCCGGGACCTCGGTGATGCGCGCCGCCGCCGAAGCCGGTTTGGCCGTACCCAAGCTGTGCGCCACCGACTCACTGCAACCGTTCGGCTCCTGCCGGCTGTGCCTGGTTGAGATCGACGGCAAGAAGGGCACTCCCGCGTCCTGCACCACCCCGGTCGAACCGGGCATGGTGGTGCACACCCAGACTCCGCGCGTCGAACGTTTGCGCCGGAACGTCATGGAGCTCTACATCTCCGACCATCCGCTGGACTGTCTGACCTGTCCGGCCAACGGCGACTGCGAACTACAGGACATGGCCGGTGTGGTCGGACTGCGGGAGGTGCGTTACGGCTTCGCCGGTGAGAACCACCTGGATGCGCCGACCGACTCCAGTAATCCCTACTTCGATTTCGATGAGTCCAAGTGCATCGTGTGCAGCCGCTGTGTTCGAGCCTGCGACGAGATCCAGGGCACCCTGGCATTGACCATCGTCGGACGTGGCTTCGACTCCAAGGTGAGTGCCGGCGGCACGAATTTCATGGACAGCGAATGTGTCTCGTGCGGCGCGTGCGTGCAGGCCTGCCCGACGGCGACGCTGTCGGAGAAGTCCGTCATCGAACTCGGGATCCCCACCCGCAGCGTGTTGACCACGTGTGCGTACTGCGGGGTGGGCTGCTCGTTCAAGGCCGAACTGCGCGGCGACGAACTGGTTCGCATGGTGCCGCACAAGGACGGCGGCGCCAACGAGGGCCACTCGTGCGTCAAGGGCCGCTTCGCGTGGGGGTATGCCAGCCATCCCGATCGTGTTGTCTCGCCGATGATCCGGGACACCATTGCCGATCCGTGGCGGGAGGTCTCCTGGGAGGAGGCCATCGGCTATGCGGCGCGCCGGTTGGGCGAGGTCCAGGAGGCCTATGGCCGCGACAGCATCGGCGGTATCACCTCCTCGCGCTGCACCAATGAAGAGGTCTTCGTGGTGCAGAAGATGGTGCGGGCTGCGTTCGGCAATAACAACGTCGACACCTGCGCTCGGGTCTGCCACTCACCGACCGGCTATGGGCTCAAGCAGACCTTCGGTACCTCGGCGGGAACCCAGGATTTCAAGTCGGTGGCGGAGTCCGACGTCATCGTCGTGATCGGGGCCAACCCCACCGATGCCCATCCGGTGTTCGCCTCCCGGATGAAGAAGCGGCTGCGGGAAGGCGCGCGACTGATCGTCATCGACCCGCGCCGCATCGACCTGGTGCGCTCGCCACATATCCAGGCTGAGTACCACCTGCAATTGCAGCCCGGCACCAATGTGGCCGTGGTGAACGCGATGGCGCACACGATCGTCGACGAGGGACTCGTCAACACCGAGTTCGTCGCGCAGCGCTGCGACCCCGAGCTGTATCGGGAGTGGGAGGAGTTCATCCGACTGCCGGAGAACAGTCCCGAGACGATGGAGCAGTTCAGCGGTGTTCCCGCCGCCGATATCCGCGCGGCGGCACGGCTGTACGCCGCCGGGCCGAACTCGGCCGTCTACTACGGGCTGGGTGTCACCGAACACAGCCAGGGCTCGACCATGGTGATGGCGATGGCCAACCTCGCCATGGCCACCGGGAACATCGGCCGCGACGGTGTCGGGATCAATCCGCTGCGCGGTCAGAACAATGTTCAGGGCTCCTGCGACATGGGATCCTTCCCGCACGAGTTCCCCGGCTACCGCCACGTCTCCGACACCGTGGTGCGTGAGCAGTTCGAGACACTTTGGGGCACAATGCTGCAGTCCGAGCCGGGCCTGCGGATCCCCAATATGTTCGACGCCGCTGTCAGCGGTGACTTTAAGGCGCTGTTCGTCCAGGGTGAGGACATTGCTCAATCCGACCCGAACACCCATCACGTGGTGGCTGCGCTGGAGTCGTTGGAATTGGTGATCGTTCAGGATCTGTTCATCAACGAGACCGCGAAATATGCCCACGTCTTTTTGCCCGGCACATCGTTTCTGGAGAAGGACGGCACCTTCACCAACGCTGAACGGCGCATCAACCGGGTGCGTCCGGTGATGAAGTCCAAGATCGGCAAGCAGGAGTGGCAGGTCGCGTGTGAGCTGAGTGCCGCGATGGGCTACCCGATGCACTACAACACTGCGGCTGAGATCATGGACGAGATCGCCACGCTGACACCGACATTCGCCGGGGTGTCCTTCGCCCTGCTCGACGAGGTCGGCAGTGTGCAGTGGCCCTGCAACGCCGACAATCCGCTGGGCACGCCGATCATGCACGTCGACCGGTTTGTCCGTGGCGACGGTGCCTTCCAGTTGACGCCGTACGTCCCCACCGATGAGCGCAGCACCCGGCGCTTCCCACTGTTGCTGACCACCGGCCGAATCTTGAGCCAGTACAACGTCGGCGCTCAGACCCGCAGGACGGCGAACGTCGTGTGGCATGAGGAGGACGTCCTCGACATCCACGTCTCCGATGCCGAGATGCGCGGGATCGCCGACGGGTCCTGGGTGACCCTGGCCAGCCGCGTGGGGTCGACCGCGCTGCGGGCCCACATCTCCGATCGGGTCCCGCCCGGTGTGGTTTACACGACATTCCACTATCCGGTCAGCGGAGCCAACGTGGTCACCACCGACAACTCCGACTGGGCGACCAACTGTCCGGAGTACAAGGTGACCGCGGTGGAGGTGTCGCCGAACCTGCGCGGTGCCGACCACCTGATCGAGAGTGCCGACGCCGAAGCGACGGTCAGCCGATAGCCGTGCCCATCGAGACACTCATCCGGATGGGCCAGCAGATCGCACGCAACAACGCCGCCTTACCGGTGCCGCGCGCCGCCGACCGGATCGCTCGGCACCTGAAGTCGTTCTGGACACCCGGGATGATCGCCGAACTGGAGGTATATGCGGCCGCCAACCCGGAGGAACTGGACGCCACCCTGCTGGCCGCAATAGGGCAATTGGAACGCGAGCCGAGGGCGTAACTGCGGTTCAGTTACCACCGTTGTTGTTGTTGTCCTCGCTGCACTTGCGGACGGCCTGCTCGTCGGAACCCTGGCAGACCGAGAAGTAGGTGGCCTGCCCGGTCTGGCCGCCGGCGTTGACCGCCACGAAGGCACCCGGCTTGGATCCCGTCGCACCCGCGCCGGAACCGCCGTACTGCCCGTATCCGCCGCCTCCGCCGCCGGAACTGGTGACGGTGTACCCCTCGCCCTGCCAGATGCCGGTGTAATAGTCGACCACCTGCTGGGGCTGCTGGCCGGCCAGGGAGTACCGCGCGAACGCCACACCGTTGTCGGTTTTGGTCTCCAGTTGGCTGGCCCCGGCGGGAGGCTGGGCCAGGCCGGGGCTCGCCGCGGCACCGGGCGAGGCCGGCGTACTCATCGACGCTGACGCACTGGCCGACGCTGACGTGCTGGGCGCCGCCGAGGTGGAGACGGTCTCGGTGACGGTGGTCGTGTCCGACTTGGTGGTGCCCCCGCAGCCGGAAAGCACCAGTGCCGTGATGCCGAGGCCGGTGATGAAAGCAGCGATCCTCATGGTGTTCCTTTGCTCAGCTCCGACGTCGATAGCCAGTTCTGGTGAGTATGTTCCACGAGGTTGTCGGTGGGGGCACTTATGGTCAGGTCAGATCTGTTCCACAGAGGGGGAGAAGTGATTACTCGAATGATTTTCACCTGCCTGGCCGCGGCGGTCTCGGCCATGGTGATCGCCGCGCCGAACGCAATGGCGGACAACAACGTCTGTGTGGGGGTGATGAATCAGAGCGGATGTAATCCGGCGCCGCGGAACGGTCAGCTCATGGAGACTTGGAACACGCCCGGTTACTACGGCGGCTGGACCAACGGTCCGGTCGCCTGCGACCCGTTCACCCGGCAGTGCCGGGGGTGGGCACAACCCTGATCTGACCCTGCCTCGCGGGCCGTAGGATTGCCCGGATGACCAGGCGTCAGGTGGCGGCTCTATTCGCACTGTGTCTGGCGGTGTTCATGGTTGCTGTCGACGGAACCGTCATCAGCGTCGCGGTGCCGGCGATCGCCGACGAGTTGCATCCCAGCTACAACGAGATCCTCTGGATCAGCGACATCTACTCCTTCGTTCTCGCCGGCCTGCTCATCACCATGGGCAATGTGGGCGACCGCATTGGCCGTAAGCGCCTGCTGCTGATCTCGAGCGTGGCCTTCGGGGTGGCATCCGCGGTTGCCGCGTTCGCGCCCACGGCCGCCCTGCTCATCGTGGCCAGGGCCGTGCAGGGTTTCGCCGGCGCCGGGTTGATGCCCGCCACGCTGGCGCTGCTGCGCACCGTCTTTACCGACGACCGTCAGCGGATGCGGGGGGTAGGGATCTGGAGTGCGGCAGGCGCGGCGGGTGCGGCAATGGGTCCGACCGTGGCCGGCGTGCTGCTCGAGCACTACTACTGGGGCTCAGTGCTTTTGGTGAATTTGCCGGTGGTGGCGCTGGTCGTCGGGATCGGTGCGTGGGTGCTTCCCGAGGCGCGCAGTGACGTCAAGCATCCACTCGATCCCGCTTCTGTGGGGCTGTCCATTGCCGGCATCCTCGGAGCCGTCTACGGCATCACCGAATTGGCGCACTCGGGTCTCGACTTCTGGCCTGCCTATCCGGCGCTCGTCATTGGTTCAGTGCTCCTCGTGGTCTTTCTGCGTCGGCAGCGTCAGCTAACGACGCCGCTGCTGGATCTGGAACTGTTCGCCCAAACCGGATTCAGCGCGGCGGTTGTGGCACAGACGGTGACAGTATTCGCCAACGTGGGTGCGCTGTTCTTCGTGCCGATCTATCTGCGTCAGGTCAGCGACTTCACGGCGTTGCAGTCCGGCATGGCACTGCTGCCGGACTCGTTGGTCAGTGTGATTGCTGCCACCAACACCGGTCGACTGGTCCGCCGGTGGGGGGATCGCCGAGTGTTGCTGCTGGGCCTTGCGGTGGGCGCTGCGGGACTGGTAGCACTCGGGGTGACGATCCCCCTCTCCTATATCGCGATCGTGGTCCCGCTGATGATGATCGGCTTTTCGTTCGCGGTGGTGGTCACCGCCGCCTCGGACATTATTCTCACCAGCGCCAGCGAAGACCGCGTCGGCGCGGCCACCGGGATCTCCGAGGCGTCCTTCGAACTCGGCAACGCCCTCGGCATCGCGCTTATCGGCAGTGTGGTGGCGGTGCTGTACTTCCTGGCCACCGGGTCGTCGGCACGGCTGACCGCGGCGGTCGACCCTGGCGGATTCACCTCAGCCATGACGGGCTCCAGTGTGATCTGCGGGGTGGTGGTGGCACTGACCGCAATCGTGGTGGCCCGGGCGGTTCGTGAACAGCCGGCTGAGGTGATCCGGTGAGTTCGTTCACGGTTCCCTATACCGACGATCAGATTGAGGTGGACACCGATCGTCGGGTGGTGATGCTGTTCCGCAATGCGTGGAACCGGGAGTCCAGCGGATACCCCGACGAGACCTACACCTTCGATGCGCTACTGGCCGATAAGAGCCTGCTGGTGTTACTGACCGCGATGCTCGCCGGCAACGATGCCGCTGAACTTGAGCGGCTGATTCGCACGCCGCCCGCGTGACGGCGATCCCGGCCGGGGTCCGAGCGATGGCCGGACGCGGACCGCGGTGGGCAGCGTGGGTGGACGGTTTACCCGTGACGGTGCGACTGCTCGTCGAGCAGTGGCGGCTGCGCCCCGACGGTGATCCCACCCACGGTCACTGCTCCCTGGTTCTGCCGGTCCGGACACCCGAGGGTACGGCTGCGATGCTCAAGATCGGCTTCCCTGATGAGGAGTCCGAGCATGAGCATCTCGTGCTGCAGCACTGGGGTGGTCGCGGTGCGGTGCGTCTGCTCAGCGCCGACCCGCACCATCGTGGGCTGCTGCTGGAGCGGCTGAGTTTCACCGATCTCAGTACCGTCTCCGATGCGGAGGCGTGCCGCGTCGTCGGTGATCTATACCGCCGCATTCATGTCGCGGCGCTGCCGCAACTGCGTCCGCTGTCGTTGTCTATCGATCGGTGGACCGCTGAGTTGGCCGAGTTGGGACGCAACGCGCCGATTCCCCGTCGGCTCGTCGACGAGGCCGTCGCACTCGGCACCGATCTGGCCGCCGACCGGACGGTAGCTGATCGGGTGATCCACACCGATCTGCACTGCAGCAACGTTCTGGCCGGCAACGTTCTGGCCGGCAACGTTCTGGCCGGCAATGTGCTGGCAGCCGAACGTGAGCCCTGGCTGGTGATCGACCCGAAGCCGGCTAACGGCGATCCGCACTACGAGATCGCGCCGATGTTGTGGAACCGGTGGGACGAGATCGCCGGCGATGTTCGCGAGGGCGTCCGGCGGCGCTTCTGGATGCTGGTCGACGGCGCGGGATTCGACGAGGATCGTGCGCGGGGATGGGTGATCGTGCGGATGATGCACAACGCCATGTGGGCGCTGCAGGACCGGCCTCACAGTGATCAGACCTGGCTGACCCGGTGTATCGCCGTCGCGAAAGCCGTTCAGGGCTGAGGGGCGACACCTCATGTCGAATCGTGAGATCGCGGATGCCGGCCCATTCGGGGCCTTTCCTTGCATCGGTATCGATAGAAATAACTCACTACAACTATGTCGAGATCGACTCCACCGTTCAGGACAACGGTGCCTAAATCGCGCCTCCGGCTGGGAGCCCACCTCGCCTCGGCTCGGTTATCGCCCGTTGTGAGCTAGGTGTCCGATCGCCATCCAGATGAGTCGCGATGAGCCGATTCGGCGGGTAGCCGTGGAGCGACGGTATAGATTGGAAGCAACGGGGAGGGCAGCACGTGGTTAGGTGGCTGACCAGCGGCATCCCAGGCTTCGTACTGTTGTGGGGGATGGTCGTCGCCATCTCCGGCGGTTCCGCACTGATGGTAATGCTGCTGCGGCGTCGATACCCGAAACTAGGCCGCGACTCAGAGAACGCGGCGGTAGATTTTATCGTGGTCGGGTTGCTCACCGCATGGGCGCTCTACGTCAATTTCCTGATCAGTGCTCTGCAAAGCCAGGCCTCTGCCAGGGACAGCGACGCCCGGGCCGAGGCCACGGCAGCTGTTCAGCTGGCCAGGGATACCTTCTACCTACCCGCGGCTGACGGTGACCAACTCCGGCACAGTCTGCTCTCCTACGAGCAGTCCGCCATAGCCGAATGGCCGCTGGCCAGTCAGGGACAGTCGCTGCCGGAAGCCGACAAGGCTCTGATAGACCTGCACCAGACATTCTTAGATGTCGGGCGGCGGATCGTAGGACAGCCCCTCTTTCCGATGTCAGAGATAAAGCCCAACCTCGACAGCCTCAGCCAAGCGCGCAGTTCAAGAATCCTCGAGGGCGCCGTCAACGATGGGCTGACGAGTTCCTTGTGGACGATCCTCCTGTTGACCAGTGGGCTGGTCGTTGCTGGCGGCATCGCAGTCGGTTCGCCGAACTCAGTGCTGCACTACGGAATGGTATCCATGGTCGGCGCTCTGGTAGCGGGGTTTTTGTATCTGGTGATAGCACTGGATGGCCGCTGCCTGGCCGACACATGCCACGGTGACGTCACAGCACCACAACCGCCCGCAACGCTGCAATACGTGGTCGATTTTCTGACGAAGCCCACGCCGTAGTCCTCGATGGATTCTGGATTATGACTCGAGTCTGTTCCGGATACCGGTGATTCGGGTCTTGAGTTCTTCTTCGTCGATCACACCCCGGGCTACCAGCGAATGTGCCAGTGCCACAAGCTGATTCTCCGGGTGCGGCAGGTCGGCGTAGCGGGTCGCCGACAGCACGTCCTCCTCATCGCGGCGATCTTTGAGGGTGAAACCCAGATCGTCGCCCGCACAGGAGCGGTCGATGGCGTCGCACATGCCGTCCAGACTGGTCTTCCACGGCGGGACCGGATTCTCCACGCCGTATTTGTCGGCCATGACGGGCCAGGTCTGGTTGCGGCGCACAATCTGCTCGAGGGTGTCGACGGTGACGCTCTCCGGCGGTACGTCTGCTGTGCTCATCTCAGTTCGCGATGGGCCGGATGGCTGCGCGGGTCTTGGTGATGATGTTGGTGGTGACGCCGGGGGTAGGTAGGGCGACACCGATGAGGCAATCCCGCGTGATGATCTCGACGAGTTGATCCTCGGTCCAGCCCTCGGTACCTGCGGGGCGCAGTGGCATCACCATGAAGCGGTGCTTCTGGTTGGAATCCTGCACCCGGACCTCGACGTCGTCGGGTAGCGCAAGGCCAAACTCGGAGAGCACCTGGCGTGGCCACCGCACGATCCGTCGTCGGTAGTTCGGCGTGCGGTACCACTCGGGGGAGTTGCCGAGGATCGGCCGCGGATAACACGAACACAACGCGCAGACAATCACGTTATGCACCGCAGGCGTGTTCTCCAAAATCTTGAACGCCACGAAGTCACTGGGCGTACCGAAGCCGGTGGGCTCTAGCCAGTCGACACCCATCTGCTTGCTCGCGGCGAGCGCGTCGGTGAGTGCGAGGTGTTTGAAATCCGGATCCAACCATGCCTTGGCCACCAGTCGGGCGGCCGGCGTCGGACCGATCTGCTCGGCGAACTCGGTGAACAGCCGGTGTTCGGCGGCGGTGAAAAGGCCCTTCTCGATGCACAGTTCGCGCAGTGCGATCTCGAGGACCTCGAAGTCGGTGATCTCGTCGACCATCGGTTTGACGGTGCGGTCGTGAGCGTGGTCGTGGTCGTGCTCAGTCACGGGAAAAACCTTTCTCATTCACCCTCAGCGGGCGGCTTCCAGCCAGCGCTCCGGGATTTCGGTCTGCAGGGTGTCGATCATCGGACCCGTGTAGCAGTGCCACAGTTCGCACTGCTGGAACCGGACGATGTAGAACCACTCCGGTTTTGCGTCGGGCCGGTCCCATGTCTCGTCCTCGGGTGCCGGGCTTTCATAGGTGGCCTCGGCGATCACGCCTTCGGCGCCGCGGACGTATTCCGGTGTGCGGGTGTAGAACAGCGCCGGAAGTTCGCGGACTCTGACCCGGTCGCCGGCTTTGAACTTCGCCGGCCCCGCCTTGCCGGCGAAGATCTGCGGATCGCCGATGCCGGCTGCCTCGAGATGGTGGGAGTTGCGTTTGACCTTCGATCCGTCGCCCTCGGACTTCGGCTGGGCCTCGGGAAGCCGGCCTGCGAGTCCACCGGCGTAGCGGTCCTGGACCTCGGCCAGCCGCTCGGTCAACTCACCCCAGCTGAGGTACCCCTTCTCCAGCAGCAGTCGGCCCACCGACCACAGCCAGCGGCCGTAATAGGGAATACCGAGATAGACCGCACGCCCCACGTCGACATTGCCGATGCGCCGGCGCTCCTCGGAAACCCAGATGCCCCTCATGCCGAGAACCTCGCAGAGCACGTAGGTCATCAGCTCCCACTGCTCTTCCTCTTTGTTCTCATAGTTCGCCGGCAGATCGAGTTCGCCACCCACATCGTGGGGGTTCTTCATGTAGGCCAGGAAGTGATCGTGGGTCATCTCATCCGGCATCGGCCACTCCGATACTTCCGGATAGGTCGCCTTCAACCTCGAGATCAGTGCCAGTTGTTCTGCGCGCTCCGCGGCGTTGGACATGGGCAGCTCCCTAAAGTGTGACCCTACACGCAGAACTGCTAGCTACGCGAAGGCCCCGGCGGCAGTGGGCCGGTGCATCGCGGGAGAACTTCAGGTTCGGCGGTAGCCTTTCGGCTCAGGGTCGCGTGACCCGTGCGGAGGCAAGGAGCTGGTATGGCCAACCGGGTTGTCATACCCGGGCCCCGTCGGACCGGGCCCTCGCCGCTCGATATCGCCGCCATCGTCGGTCTCGTCCTGGTGGTGGCGTTGGGTGGGCTGTGCGGGTGGCTTGGCTACCAGGCCTACGAGGTGCGCGAGGCCAACCAACTGCGTCAGCTGTTCATCGAGACCGGCAAGCAGGGCGCGGTGAACCTCACCACGATCGACTACGCGCATGTCGAGGTCGATGTGAGGCGCATCCTGGACTCGGCGACCGGCCAGTTCCATGACGACTTCTCGAATCGGTCCGGGCCGTTCATCGATGTCGTTCAGAAGGCGCAGTCGAAGTCGACGGGCAGTGTCACCGAGGCCGGTCTGGAATCGGTGAATGGAGCCGAGGGCCAGGTGCTGGTGGCGGTGACGGTGACGACGACCACCCCTGATGTCGCCGCTCAGCCGAGGCGATATTGGCGAATGCGGTTGACAGTCCGCAGGGTCGACGATGGCGCCAAGATCGCGAAAGTGGACTTCGTGCCATGACAGACGAAAACACCGACTCCAATGCTGAACCCGACGTCTCGGAGTCCGAGGACTCCGTAGCCGAGACCGCGGCTAGCACTCCGGTGTCGCTGAAGGACGACGGCCGGTTGCGATTCTTTGCGTTCCGCGTGCTGCCGGCCCTTGTCGTCCTGCTGGGTGCGGGTGCGGGCATCCTGCGGTGGCAGGACTCGTCGCATCGTGCGGTCGAGAATGCTCGTGTCGGTTCGGTGGCCGCCGCCCGTGACGCCACGGTGGCGATCCTGAGTTACAAGGCTGACAGCGTCGAGCAGGATCTTCACTCGGCGACTGATCGGCTCACCGGAACCTTCCTGGACTCCTTCACCGACCTCATCAACAAGCTCGTCATCCCCGCCGCCAGGGAGAAGAAGATCACGGCGGCCGCACAGGTATCCGCTGCGGCCTCGGTGTCGGCCACCGCGAAACATGCTGTTGCGCTTATATTCGTCGACCAGACCGTCACCATCGATGGTGGCGCTCCCAGCGGCACCGCATCCAGTGTGCGAGTCACGCTGGATAAGGTCGACGACCGCTGGTTGGTGTCGGGCTTCGATCCGGTCTGAATGCGCGTTCCGGGAAGGACTTACTTCTGGGTGATGGTTTCGGTGAAGGCACCGTTGCCGTTGTTGAGCCAGGTGATGGTGCCGTGCTGGAACTCGCCGACCCAGCCGCCGCCGGTCACCTTGTAGCCGCCACCGGTCTCGGCCTCATCACTGGTCGGGAAGCCGAGCTTGCCGGCGGGGCCGCCCTGAGCGGTGTAGGTCTTGAGGATCTCGCCCTGGACGAGGTGCGCTCCGGTTGACGGCGAGGAGAAGATGGTGCCGTTGGTGAAGGCCAGCATCGTGCCATCACCCACCGTCGCCGCCATCGCCGTCGGTGCACCGAGTGCTAAGGCGCCACCCAACTTCTCGTATGCCGCAGCGGTGGGCCCGTCCATCGACACTTCGCCCACGCCGGGCACGTTCATCGAGGTGGGTGTGCCGTTGAGTACTGAGGACACCACGCTGGAAGCGGCGCTGCCCGCGCTACTGGCGGCGCTGCCCGCCGCACTGGCCGCGCTGCTGGCGGCGCTACCTGCTGCACTGGCTGCGCTGCTGGCGGCTGTGCCGGCCGCGCTGGCGGCCGACGAGCCCATGCTGGATGCGCTCGATGCGATGTCCTTGGTGGCCTCCTTGGCCTGGGAGCAGCTCACGACGAACGCTGTGGCGATGGCGATGCCACTGGCCGCGGCCGCGGCACGGGCCAATTGAGTAGTCATAATCTTGGGATCTCCTCCGGTGGATTCGACGGAATGCGACACATCCGTCGCACGACAACCTAGCAAATTTACGATACGTCCCTACGCGTCACTGACGGTATGTTTTCCCTGAATGACGAGTTTTGGGAAAATAATGATTCGCCTGTGGCTTGTGAGACTCACGTTGTCCGCCGAGCGCAAAATCCGGGCCACGGGGCATAGGTGCGATTAGGCTCGGCGCCGGAGCGGCACCGTCGCCGCCCGGGCGAGGAGCGACGATGTCGGCGCAACCAGCCGTCGAGCGGTCAGTCAAGGGCCCCGCCCTGCCACCCGGCAAGACCATGATCGTCCACTCCGCCGACGGCACCCGGTTGCACACCGAGGTGTTCGGTCCCGCTGACGGCTACCCGATCGTGCTGGCCCATGGGATCACCTGCTCGCTGCGGGCCTGGCATGAGCAGATTAACGACCTCTCCCGCGACCATCGGGTGATTGCCTATGACCATCGCGGCCACGGCCGCAGTGGTGTGCCCTCGCCGTCATCTTTCAGCCTCGACCACCTGGCCGCCGACCTTGATGCGGTGCTGGCCGCCACGCTGCGGCCGGGCGAGCGGGCTGTGATCGCCGGCCATTCGATGGGCGGCATTGCGATCAGTGCATGGTCGGATCGGTTTCGTCACCGCGTCGCGGAACGCGCGGATGGCGTAGCCCTGATCAACACGACCACCGGTGAGCTGGTTGAGAAGATCAAGCTACTGCGGGTCCCCTTCGCACTGGCCGGCGGCCGAGTCGTGGCCGCCCGCAACATGATCCGCGCTCTCGGTGGCGCTCCACTGGTCCGGGGCGCCCAACCGGGCAGCCGGCGCTTCATCCAGATGATGGCGGTCGGCGCCGACGCCGACCCGGCGATCTCGCGCTTCCTCCACGAACTGTTCGCCGCCACTCCGCCCGCCGGCCGGGGGGCGTGGGCGCGGGTTCTGGTCGACGAGATGGGCCCGGAGCACATCGACCTGACCGGACTGACCGTTCCGACCCTGGTGATCGGCAGTACTAGGGACCGACTGCTGCCGATGAGCCAGGCCCGAAAGATCGCCGCCGCCGCACCCAACCTCATGGAGCTTGTCGAGATACCCGGCGGTCACTGCGCGATGCTCGAGCACCCGACGGAAGTTAACCTGCACCTTCGCAATCTGGTCACTGCGGCGACCTCGGCGACACGCAAACGGCGGTTCAGTTCCTAAGCGCTGCAGCCACTTCGGCGGCTGCTCGCTGCCCGGAGCGCACTGCTCCATCCATGAAGCCGGTCCACTCGTCAGCGGTCTCGGTACCGGCCCAGTGCAGCGGTCCGACCGGATGTCGGAGCAGCGCTCCGAACTGCGTCCACGATCCCGGCGGTACGGCAGCGGTCGGACCACCGGGAGCGAAAGTCTCTGCTCCCCAGCGCTGATCGAGATAGTCGATGGGGTCAGCAGCCTCGTCGCCGAAGATCGCGGTGAAGCTGGCCAGTGCGGTCGCGCGTCGCTGCTCCGGCGGCAGAGCATCGAATCCGCGCGCGTCGACGAAACCGAGAAGCACGCCCGGCCCGCCCGATTCGGGGCCGACATCGAAGGTGATGAACACCGGGCCCTCATCGGAGAGTGACTGACCGGAGAGACCGTGATCGCGCCAGAACGGACGCCGATAGGCGGCATAGGCCTTGGACAGCGCGCCCTGCGGCCAGCGCTGCGCCAACTGCTGGTACTCGATGGGTGGAGCGGGTGCGATATCGATGTCCACGCGGTGGGCCGGGGGGATCGCCAGGATGGCACGCCGTGCCTCCACCACACCGGCCGAGGACATCACGGCCACCGCATCATCGGACCATTCGATGCGGGTGACGGTGGCGCCCAGTCGGACTCGGTCGCCGAGTTCAGCGGCCATCGTGGTGGCTATCTGGTGACTGCCGCCGGGGAAGTGGTCCTGCTGGGCACCGTCGACGACGTCGAGCATTCGGTCCAGGCCGCCGGCGGCGTTGACGTAGCGCACGGCGTGCAGCATCGACACCTCGTCGGGTTCGGCGCCCCAGGTCACCCGCGACATGATGGCCATCAGGTCAACCGAACCGGCGGTGGCGCGGACCGAGCGCAACCAGTCGCCCAGGCTGATCGCGTCCAGCTTCGCCGCACTGGGGGCCGACCACGGCTCCGCGACACTGACAGTGCGCGCGATGCGCGCGAATTGCCACTGGATGCGGCCGATATCGACCAGCCCGATAAGGCCGAGTTTGGGGATGGTGCCGTTGTAGCGCCGTACCGTACCGCGCCACCGGATCAGGTTGGCGCCGTCGTTGAATGTCGGTGTGGTGTCGCAACCGAGGTCGGCGGCCAGTTTCAGCACGGCGTCCTGGGTGGGTCCGACGAACGATGCGCCCAGGTCCACCGGGATGCCGGCCAGCATGGCCGAGTTGGTCCGGCCGCCCACCCGGTCGCGGCCCTCGAGCACCACCACGTCGAAACCACTGCGGCTCAATTCGCGCGCCGCCGTCAACCCGGCAAGGCCGGCACCCACCACCACCACGTCATTCGCCATGCCTCCAGATTAGGGTGAGGGTCTCGTGAAAGTACTGACCGCCCTCTTCGGGCCCACCGATGCCATCGACCGTGCCCTTGCCCTGCGTGAGGCCGGTGCGACCGGGGTGTTCACCTTCGAAGGCCCGCACGATGTTTTCGCGCCACTGACCCTGGCTTCGTCCGTCGGCGGGCTGGATCTGATGACCAATGTGGCAATTGCGTTCCCGCGCAATCCGATCCAGCTGGCCCATCAGGCCTATGACCATCAGCTCCTGTCCGGGGGGCGGTTCACCCTCGGATTGGGCACCCAGATCCGCACCCAGATCGAGAAACGCTATGGCTCCGAGTTCGAGCGGCCAGTGGGACGGATGCGGGAGCTCGTCGGGGCCCTGCGGGCGATCTTCACCACCTGGGAAACCGGTGAGCGGCTGGACTTCCGGGGCGAGTTCTACCGGCACACCCTCATGACACCGACGTTCACCCCGGGGCCGAATCCCTTTGGGCCGCCGCCCATCTACATCGGTGCGCTCGGCCCGCAGCTGACCCGGGCAACCGCGGAGGTGGCCGACGGGCTGCTGGTGATGCCGTTCGGCACGACGCGGTTTCTGCATGAGGCGACGATGCCTGCGGTACGAGCGGGGCTGACCGCGGCCGGGCGGTCGGCGTCCGAATTCGCGTTGGTGCCGGAGGTGATCGTGTCAGCGGGGGAGGACCATGACGCCACTCGTCGGCTGCTCTCCTTCTACGGGTCCACCCCGGCCTACCGTCCCGTGCTCGACATCCACGGCTGGGGCGATCTGCAGCCCGAACTCAACGCCATGTCCAAGCAGGGCAGGTGGAATGACATGGCCGGCCTGATCACCGACGAGGTGCTGCACACCATCGCGGCCTGCGGAACACCGAAGGAGATCGCCGCCCGTATCCGCGAGCGGATCGCTGCGGCAGATGGCATGGCCGATACGGTCTGCCTCTATCAGCCGGGTCCCATCGCGACCGACATCTTGGCCACGATCGTCGACGAACTGCGGGGATAGCGCCTACGGCCTACTGCCTACGGCGAGACTGTCAACCAGTCGGCAAAACCGGACGGGTCGTGGCGGCCGAGCGCACCGTGCTCGAACAGGCCCCAGCCCTCCAGCGGTGCCGACGAGTCGTCGTAGCAGAGCGCGCGACCCACGTGGTCGATCACACCGAAACCGGAGCGACCGATGATCGCCGGATCTTTCATGTCATAGGTCAGCCGCTCGGTGAACTTATCGCCCTTCCACACACCGTGGATCCAATCCGAGTCGCCGCCGTAGCCGCCGCCGACATGGATGGGCACCGGCAGCTTGGATTCGACCTCGAACCGCACCGGCGTACCGGTGGCGTCGGTCGCGTCGATGGTGGCACCGGTGGGAATCCTTGTCCCGGAACGATAGTGGATCTTGACCCGCGGCCAGCCCAGCTGCTCGACCCGGCCGTCGCGCCAGATCCGGGTGCAGTCGTTCATAGAACGGAACCCGCTGGGATCCTCCTGGATGATCATGACGACCGCGAAATCATCGAATGCCATCGGCACGTACAGCCACCACATGCCCTCGAACGGCGGGTCGGCCGGCCGGCCGGCGGGTTCGGCTTCGCCGATCGGGCGGATACCCCACGACCGGTCACGGCTGCCGATCCATGTCGCGGGGTCGACGGAGATCTCGGTGCCGTCGATCACCATCTGCCCACTCCAGGAACCCAGTTGGGCGAACCGTTGGGCATCCAGTGTCACCTTGTTGCCGGTCCGCATCACATGCCGTTGTTCCTGCACCACCGGGAACAGGCCTTCCCAGGTGAGGTCGAGTTCGATGCCCTCGGTCTCCTCCATGACGATCCGTATCGTCTGGAGTGGATCGACGACCTCGACGCGGTAGCTGTTGACGTGCTGGTAGAGCCGGTTCTGGTCGATGGCGTCGGACAGGTGCACCGCGGTCTGCTGATGCGCCTCGCCGCCGTACTTGCCGCCGCCGCGACGGGCGACCAGCACGTAGGCGTCCTTGACACCGAGGTTGGGGTAGTAACCGATACCGGTGATCAAGAATATTTCTCCGGTGCGGTCGTGGGCGTTGAAGTAGGAGCGGTCGTAGAAGTTACGGTCCGAGGGGCCCGGCCAGGCGATCGGCTGGGGCACCTGGTGGACGGGATATTCATCGAGTGGTCCGAGCATCAGGGGGCTTCTCCTTCTTCCGTTCCTTCTGCGATGAGTCGCTTCAGCAGCCCCCCGTGATAGAACATCGACTCCACGTCGTCCGGCTTCTCGATCTCACCGAAGTGCACCCGTCGAGCACCGGTACGCATGAACACGACGCACCAGATCACCGCGGAGTAGATGTAGAACCAGCGCAGGTCGCCCAGTTCGACGCCGGCGAGCTTCTGGTAGGTGGCGCGCACGTCTTCCTCGCGCATCACCTCGGGCAGTCCGGGTAGTCCGGCGAGTCCGGCGAGTTCCTGAAAGACCATGTGCGCGAAGATGATCCAGGCCACATCTAACTCACGCGGGCCGACGGTAGCCATCTCCCAGTCCAGTACCGCCACCGGCCGGAAGTCCCGGTAGAGCACGTTGCCGATGCGGGAGTCACCCCAGGCCAATACCGGATCACCGGCAGCAATGGCGGTGGGGAAGTGATTCTCAAGCCACCCGAGTGCGGCCTCCACCAATTCCGAGCGACCGATATCCGGCACCGCAAACTGGTACCACGTTTTGAGCCATTCGAAATGGCGGCGCAGTGCGGTATCACCCGGCGGGTCCACCTCGATGAGGAAACCGAATGTTTTGGCGGCGTTGGGAATCGAGTGCAGCTTGGCCAGTACTTCGACGGTCGCGTCCTGTAACTCTCGCTTCTTGTCGGCGGGAGCGTCGGCGAACCAGTTGCCGCCGAAGGTATAGGGCATCACATCAGGCGGCACGATTCCCTCGACGAGGTCCATCAGAAAAAACGGACTTCCGAGCAGTTCCCCCGTCGGCTCAATCCAGCGCACGCGCGGTACCGGCACATCGGTCAACTCCGCCACCAAACGGATCACGTCGAACTGGTGGTCCATCCGATAGTCGATGAACACCGGCACGTCCTGTGCGGTGGGCGCCACCCGCGCCACCCACTTCTCCTCGACTCCCTTGCCGTCCTGCTCCCAGCGTCCGGTCAGGATGATCGTCTCCGACGACATCCCGTTCGAGTCGACACCGCTTTCGACGGTCACCTTCGGCCGGACACCCGACGGCAGGATGCCCGAAAGCCACTCGGACAGCACCACGGGCAGCGTGCTGACATCTCGAGCCGAGCGCTGCAGGCGCCCGACATCGGCATCGACGGACGGCTGGTTGGTCAAGCTTTCCTCCAACACAAGAATTGATTGCGGTCTCGACGGTGCCATACTGCGGGCCGAAACGTAGCGGCTTGTGCAGATCGAGAGTGAGACTTTGATGACAGCACGATTGGCAGGCCGGGCGGCCATCGTCACCGGAGCCAGCCGTGGCCTGGGGCGGGCTACGGCGCTGGCGCTGGCCGCCGAAGGTGCGGCGGTGGCCACTGCGGCGGCGCCGAACGCCGAGTGGCCCGGATTCCTGTCGGTACCCGTGGCGGCCTATCGCCGCCACCTCGAGATCGGTCCGCTCGCGGCTTATGAACTGGCCCAACTGATCTGCCCGGACATGATCGACGCGGGGCGGGGCAGCATCATCAACATCACGTCGGTGGCCTCCCGGGTGCCCGGCGACGGGCCCTACGCGGGTGCCAGCGGTGGAGTGCTACCCGGCTACGGCGGTTCCAAGGCCGCACTGGAACACCTCACGTCCTGTGTCGCCTTCGATCTGCAACGCCACAATATCGCTGTGAACGCGCTGGCACCGTCGCGGCCGATTCCCACCCCGGGGCTGAGCTACTACCGCAGCGCGTTCGCCCGGGCCTCACCCGACGAGGAGTTCGCCCGCGCCGTTGTCGAACTCGCGATGGTCGACCCGCGGGTGGTGACCGGTCGCACGATCGGTCATCTGGAAGTCCTCGACGGCACCTTCCGCCCGTTCACCGATACCGCGGCGGCGATGGGCCAGGTGTACCGACCTAAGTGAGTAAGACCTAAGTCAGTAAGACCCAAGTCAGTAAGACCTAAGTCAGCAATCTGGCGGCGCTGTCGGCCAGATCGAGCAGCGGCTGCGGCAGTGCGCCGAGTGCGAACGTGATGACCGCGGTGACCGCGATCGCCACAACGCTCAATGAACTCGGCGGCGCGACCACGGGTGCGTCCTCGGGTGGATCGGTGAAGAACATCATCACGATGACTCGCACGTAGAAGTAGGCGGCGATACCGCTGGCGACCACCCCGACCACCACCAGCGGGATCGCCCCACCCTCGCCGGCGGCCTTGAAGACGGCGAACTTGCTGACGAAGCCACTCGTCAACGGGATGCCGGCGAATGCCAGCAGGAACAGCGAGAACACCACCCCTACCAGCGGATAGCGCCGGCCCAGACCCGCCCACCGGGCCAGGTCGGTCTGCTCGGTGCCGTCGCGGTCGCGGACCACGCCGACCACGGCGAAGGCGCCCAGGGTGCTGAACCCGTAGGCGGCCAGATAGAACAGCGTTCCGGTCAGGCCGGCCGGGTTGGCGGCAACAACGCCGGTGAGGATGAAGCCGGTGTGCGCCACCGCCGAGTAGGCCAGCATGCGCTTGACGTCCCGTTGCGTCACCGCGGCAATGGTTCCGGCCACCATGGTCAGGATCGCGATGGCCCACAGCACCGGCCGCCAGTCGTCCTTCAATGCCGGCGCTGCGACGTAGAGCAGTCGAAGCAGCGCGCCGAATGCGGCGATCTTGGTGGCCGCCGCCATGAACGCGGTGACGGGCGTAGGTGCGCCCTGATAGACGTCGGGCACCCACGCGTGGAACGGCACCGCTCCGACCTTGAACAGCAGGGCGACCGTCACGAGAGCGAGGCCGAGGAGCACCAGGGTTTTGTTTCCCGAACCGGTGTTGATGGCCGCGGCGATCCCGGTGATGCTCAAGGTGCCGGCGTAGCCGTACAGCAGCGCCATGCCGTAGAGGAAGAATGCCGACGAGAAGGCGCCCAGCAGGAAGTACTTCAGCGAGGCTTCCTGGGAGAGCAGCCGACGCCGCCGAGCCAGGCCGCACATCAGGTATAGCGGCAGCGAGAACACCTCGAGTGCGATGAACATGGTCAGTAGGTCACCGGCTGCGGGAAACAGCAGCATGCCGCCGACGGCGAACATCGTCAGCGGGAACACCTCGGTCTGGGCGATCCCGGCCTTGGTGGCCACCTTCTCGGCAACGCTGCCCGGCACCGTCGACGCCTGCGCGGTGAACGCATCCAAACCCGAAGCGCCCGAACCGGATCCGTCGTAGGTGGTGTGCTCGGCGATCAGCAGTAACCCGAGGATGGCGACCAGCAGGATGGTGCCCTGCAGGAATAGGGTGGGCCGGTCCACGGTGACCGCTCCCACTGCCGCCAGCTGTCCAGCCCCGGTGCCGAGGTTGGCGTACACCAAGACCAGGGCGGCGAACGCGGCGGCCAGGCCGGCGAGGCTCAGCGCCACCTGGGCGCCGTAGCGGCTTTGCCGCGGTGCGAAGGCCTCGATCAGCACCCCGGCGATGGCGATGCCGAGCACGATCAATATGGGCGAGAGCATCCCGTACTCGATGCTGGGCGCGGTCATCGCGAGCCTCCAGCCGACAGGTTGGGAGCGGGATCGGACTGGTGGATCGAGGTCAGCGTGTGGGTCACTGCCGGATTGATTACGTCCAATGCGATCTTCGGATACACACCCAGCACCACCAGCAGGGCGATCAGTGGCACTATCACCAGCAACTCGCGTGGCCGCAGATCGCGCACCGCTTCGTTGCCGCCGGTGACCGGGCCGGTCATCATGCGCTGATACATCCACAGCACATAGAGCGCTGACAGCACCAGTGCCACTGCCGCAACGACCGCCACTGCCGGGTACCGGGTGAACGTGCCGATGAGAACGAGGAATTCAGACACGAACGGCGCCAGGCCCGGCAGCGCCAGGGTCGCCAGCCCGGCGATCAGGAAGGTGCCGGCCAGGATCGGTGCCACCTTTTGCACACCGCCGAAGTCGGCGATCGCCCGGGTGCCGCGACGGCTGACCAGGAAGCCTGCGATGAGGAACAGCGCCGCCGTCGCAATGCCGTGGTTGACCATATAGAGAGAGGCCCCGGATTGGCCCTGACTGGTCATCACGAAAATGCCCAGGATGATGAAGCCGAAGTGGCTGATCGAGGTGTAGGCGATCAGCCGCATCACATCGGTCTGCCCGATCGCCAGGAGCGCTCCGTAGAGGATGCCGATGACGGCCAGGGTGATGATCGCGGGTCGGAAGAATGTCGAAGCGTCGGGGAACAGGGGCAGGCAGTAGCGCAGCATCCCGAAGGTGCCGACCTTGTCCATCACCGCCATCATCAGCACCGCGGAGGCTGGCGTGGCCTGCACGGCGGCGTCAGGCAGCCAGCGGTGGAACGGCCACAGTGGTGCCTTGACCGCGAACGCGAACATGAAGCCGAGGAACAACGCGTTGGCCAACGCCGGCGCGATCACGAAACTACCGTTGGAGATCGCGTCGGAAATCTGGCGGAAGTCGAATGTGCCGTCGGCGAACGCCTTGTCGTTGGCGGTCGCCACATACAGACCGACCAGGGCCGCCAGCATGAGCAGGCCGCCGAAGAGGTTGTACAACAGGAACTTCACCGCCGCCTTCGAGGTGGCGGGGTTGCGGGCGCCGAATCCGCCGATGAGGAAATACATCGGGATCAGCATCGCTTCGAAGAACACATAGAACAGCAGGATGTCGAGGGAGATCAGCGACATGAGCACCATGCCCTCGGTCGCGAGCATCAGCGCGACGTAACCGTGCGGTGCCCGGCCGGACCGGCCGGGCCGGTCGTCGGCGTCGTTCCAGCCGGCGAGCAGTAGCAGCGGCATCAGTACCGCGGTGAGCACTACCAGGGTCAGCGCGATACCGTCGACGCCGAGGATGTAGCCGGTACCGAAATATGTTATCCAGGTGTGGTTTTCGACGAATTGGTAGCGCTCACCGGCCGGGTTGAAGCTCACTGCGAGGATGACGGCCACGGCGAGTACCGCCAGCGACACCCCCAGTCCGGCGTACTTGGCCGCCTGCCGCTGCGGTGTCGGCAGCAAGATGATGACCACGGCGCCGAGAACAGGCAGCGCCCACAATAACGTCAGCCACGGGAAGTTCGTCACCTACTCACCTCCACATCGCCGAGATCAGGATCGCGCCGGTGACCAGAGCGGTCCCGGCCAGCATCGACAACGCATAGCTGCGGGCGAAGCCGGTCTGCAGGCCGCGCAACCCGTCAGAGAACTGGCTCACCAGTGCCGAGATCCCGCGGACGCTGCCGTCGATGGCCTTGTCGTCCACTGCCACCATGGCCTTGGTCAGCTGCTGACCGGTTCGCATGAAGGCCGCCTCGTTGATCGCGTCGCCGTACAGGTCGTTGCGGGCGGCGACGGTCAGGGCCGACACATCCTGCGGTGCGGTGTCGGCTACCGCACGCATCGCGTACTGGCGATAGGCGATCACCACGCCGACGGCCACGGCACCGAGGGCGGCAGCCGTGATGATCCAGGCCGGGATCAGATGTTCGGCTTCGTGGCTTCCGACAACGGGTTCCAGCCAGGTCTGCAGGTTGTGGCCCATCGAGAGCGCCGCGCCGGCGCCCACCGACCCGAGAGCCAGCAGGACCATCGGTGCGGTCATCGTCGCGGGGGACTCGTGCGGATGCGTAGCCGTTCCTTCCCCCGAGGCTTCGCTTGCCCCCAGGGGAGCGTTCCAGCGCGGCTGACCGAAGAAGGTGAGCAGCATGACCCGGGTCATATAGAAGGCGGTGATGCCCGCACCCAGGAGTGCGGCCCCGCCGAGCAGGACGCCCCGGATCCCACCGGCATTGAAGGCGGTTTCGATGATGGCGTCCTTGGAGAAGAAGCCGGCGAACGGGGGCACACCGATGATGGCGAGGTAGCCGAGTCCGAATGTCACGAAGGTGATCGGCAGCAGCGTGCGCAATCCGCCGAAGCGGCGCATATCGGTTTCGTCGTTCATGCCGTGCATGACCGAACCGGCACCGAGGAACAGGCCGGCTTTGAAGAACCCGTGGGTGATCAGGTGCATGATCGCCACCGCGTAGCCGGCCGGACCGAGGCCGGCGGCGAGCACCATGTAGCCGATCTGACTCATGGTCGAGGCCGCCAGCGCCTTCTTGATGTCGTCCTTGGCGCAGCCGATGATCGCACCGAACAGCAGCGTCACCGCACCGACGATCACCACGGCGGTCTGGGCGGTCGGCGCGAGGTTGAACACCGGCCCCGAGCGGACGATGAGATACACCCCGGCGGTGACCATGGTGGCGGCGTGGATGAGTGCCGAAACCGGGGTGGGGCCCTCCATGGCGTCACCGAGCCAGGACTGCAGGGGAACCTGCGCGCTCTTGCCGCAGGCGGCGAGCAGCAGCAGCAGGCCGATCGCGTTGAGGGCACCACTGCTCATCTGCGGGGCGGCATCGAACACCGTCGTGAAGCCGACGGAGCCGACCGTGGCGAACATGACCATCAACGCGATGGCCAGGCCCATGTCGCCGACCCGGTTGACCACGAATGCCTTCTTCGCGGCCGCCGCCGCGCTGGGCTTGTAGGACCAGAAGCCGATCAGCAGATAGGACGCGAGTCCGACGCCTTCCCAACCCAGGTAGAGGCCGAGAAAGTTGTCGGCCAGCACCAGCACCAGCATCGCGGCCACGAACAGGTTGAGGTAGGCGAAGAACCGTCGCCGCCCCGGGTCGTGTGCCATGTAGCCGATCGAGTAGATGTGGATCAACGCTCCGACACCGGTGATCAGCAGCACGAAGCAGATCGACAGTGCGTCGAGTTGGAGGCCGAAGTCCACCTTGAGCACGCCCACCGGAACCCAGGAGAACAGCGTCTCCCGGACCACCCGGTCTTCGGCGGGCAGGCCGAGCAGATGCGCGAACAGCGCGAGCCCGCAGATGAAGGAGCCGATCACGGTGAGGCAGCCCAGGAGGTGCCCCCACGCGTCGGTCGCCCGCCCGCCGAGCAGCAGTACCGCCGCGCCGACCAGGGGCAGCACGAAGGTCAGGAGGAGAAGTGACGTCATGGCAGGCCCGTGATCAATTCCGCAGCAGGTGGGACTCGTCCACGTCGGCGTTGCGGCGGGTACGGAAGATGGTGACGATGATGGCCAGCCCGACCACCACCTCGCAGGCGGCTACCACCATGGTGAAGAAAGCCACCGCCTGTCCGTCGAGCCGTCCGTGCATGCGGGCGAAAGTGACGAACGCGAGGTTGCCGGCGTTGAGCATCAACTCGACGCACATGAACATGACGATCGCATTGCGCCGCAACAGAACACCGGACGCTCCGATGGTGAACAGCAGCACTGACAGGTACAGGTAATTGTCCGGGTTCATCGATCTGCGTCCCGGCCCGGGGCCGAGTGCACCCGTCCCCGGATCACCGCACCGACGGACGTCGCGTCGTCGGAACCGTCGGGCAGTCGGGCCATGGTGTCCGCGGCGTTATGCCGCGCGTAGACGCCCGGGTTGGGCATCGGCGTGGCCCGGCTGCCATCTCGGAACCGTTCCACGGCCATTTCGCGCTGGGTCTTTCGGGCCTCGAAGCGCTCCCGGTGCGCCAGCACCATCGCTCCGAGTGCGGCGGTGATCAATAGCGCGCTGGTCAGTTCGAACGCCCACAGGTTGCGGGTGAAGATCAGATCCGCCAGGCCCTCCACGTTGCCGCCGGCATTGGCCTCGGTCAGACCCACGAAGCCGGACGTCGACATGGTGCCGATACCGGCGATCAGCAGCACGCCGAAGCCCAGGCCGGCAGCGATCGCCGCGAGGCGTTGTCCCCGAATGGTTTCCATCAGTGACTGGCCGGAGTCCACGCCGATGAGCATCAGCACGAACAGGAACAGCATCATCACCGCGCCGGTGTACACCACCACCTGGACCACTCCGAGGAACAGCGCATCCTGGGCCACGTAGAGCACTGCGAGCGAGATCATCGTCGTCGCCAGGAACATCGCCGCGTACACCGCCTTGGGTGCGGCCACCACCCCGATCGCTCCGGCCAGGGCGATCGCGCCGAAGACCCAGAACACCGCCGCTTCGACGGTGGAGGTTCTGGTGAGGGTCTCGGTGGCCAGCACCGTGATGTCTGGGTTCACCGGGTCACCTCTCGGTTCGGGCCGTTAACCCGACCGAGGTAGTAGTCGTCATCTGATGCCCCGGGCGCCATCGGGTGCGGCGGGGCCTCCATGCCGGCTTCCAGTGGCGCGAGCAGTTTGTCCTTGCCGTAGATCAGATCACTGCGGTTGTCATCGGCCATCTCGTAGATGTTGGTCATGGTCAGGGCCCGGGTGGGACATGCCTCGATGCACAATCCACAGCCGATGCACCGTAGGTAGTTGATTTGGTAGACGCGGCCGTAGCGCTCACCGGGTGAGTAGCGCTCGGTCTCGGTGTTGTCCGCACCCTCGACGAAGATCGCGTCGGCGGGGCAGGCCCAGGCACACAGTTCGCAGCCGATGCACTTCTCCAGCCCGTCCGGATAGCGGTTGAGTTGGTGGCGGCCGTGGTAGCGCGGCGCGGTCGCCCCGGGTTCCTCCGGGTACTGCTCGGTGATGGGCCGCTTGAACATCGACGAGAACGTCACGCCGAAACCGGCGAGAGCATCGAGGAATTTAGGCACGGACGGGCTCCTTGATTGGCATCGGAGGCACCGGGAAAGACCCGGCGCCAGGCGGTGGCGGCAGCGGAATATTGCGGTGAATCCGTTTGCTGCGCAGTTTGATCAGGGCAACCACCGCGGCGAGCAGAATCGCGCCGACGATCAGGTTGGGCAGGACGCCGTCGATGTGTGCGCTCCGCATGATCGCCACGACCAGGATCCAGACCAGTGAAATCGGAATCATCAGCTTCCAGCCCATCGCCATGAACTGGTCGTAGCGCAGCCGCGGCAGGGTGGCTCGCAGCCACATGAACACGAACAGGAAGGCCCAGACCTTGGCGACGAACCACAGCAGCGGCCACCACCCGGTGTTGGCGCCCTCCCACAGGCTGATCGGCCATGAAGCGCGCCAGCCGCCAAGGAACAGGGTGCTCGCCAGCGCCGAGACGGTGGTCATATTGACGTACTCGGCCAGCATGAACATCGCGAACTTCAACGACGAGTACTCGGTGTGGAAGCCGCCGACTAACTCACCCTCGGCCTCGGGCAGATCGAAGGGCGCGCGGTTGGTCTCGCCCACCATGGAGGTCAGATACACCACGAAGGACGGCAACAGCAGGAACACATACCAGGTGTGCTCCTGGGCGGCGACGATCCCGGAGGTGGACATGGTTCCGGCGTAGAGGAACACCGCCGCGAAGCACAGCGCCATCGCGATCTCGTAGGAGATCACCTGGGCGCTGGAGCGCAGACCGCCCAGCAGTGGGTAGGTCGAGCCGGATGCCCAGCCCGCGAGCACGATTCCGTAAACCCCGATCGAGGTAACCGCGAGGATATAGAGGACGGCGACCGGCAGGTCAGTCAACTGCAGCGCAGTGGCATGGCCGAACACCGACACCACCGGGCCCATCGGAATCACGGCGAACGCCATGATCGCCGGAATGACCGAGATGATCGGCGCCATCAGGTAAATCGGCTTATCCACGCCGGCGGGGATCAGCCCCTCCTTGAGCGCGAGCTTGATGCCGTCGGCCAGTGACTGCAGCAGACCGAACGGCCCGACCCGATTGGGGCCGTAGCGCAACTGCATCCGGCCCAATAGCTTGCGCTCCACCAGGATTGCCACCAGCACGGTCAGCAGCAGGAAGGCGAATACGGCGACCGCCTTCACGGCGATCAACCACCACGGGTCGTGGCCGAACACCGCCGGATCCGGATAGGTCATGTCGGAATTCACACCGCACCCCCTGCTTGGATATGCACCACGGTGCCGGTGCTAACGCCGAGTTGGCGGTGCACGGCACTGCCGGGCGAGTTGAGCGGTAGCCACACCACCTGGTCGGGCATCTCGGTGACGGTCAACGGTAGGCACACCGATCCACGCCCGGTGGACACGGTCACCGGCTGGCCGTCGGAGGCGCCGATACCGGCCGCCGTCGGCGCGGACAGGCGCACCACGGCCGGCCGGGCGGTGCCGGCCAGGTGGGGCTCGCCGTCCTGTAACCGGCCGGCGTCCAACAACATCCGCCAGCCGGCCAGTACGGCCTCGCCGGTTTCCAGTGCCGCAGGCGATGTGGGTCGGACGTCGGGCGCGGCGGGTCGATCGCCGCCCCAGGTGCCCAGTCGTGCCATCTCTTCGGCAGCCTGCCCGGCGGTGCGGAAACCGATATCGATTCCGAGTTCGTCGGCGAGGGTCTGCAGGACCCGCAGATCCGGTGCGGCATTGGAGGTCAGTGCCGGCTCGAAAGGCCGGACGCGGCCCTCCCAGTCGGTGAACGAGCCGGACTTCTCCACGACCGGAGCCACCGGGAACACCACGTCGGCCAGCGCGGTGACCGCCGACTCGCGCAATTCCAGGCTGACCACGAACCCGGCCGCGCCGATGGCGGCGAGTGCGTCGTGCGGATCGGTGAGGTCGGCGGGCTCGACCCCGCCGATCAACAGCGCGTCGAGTTCGCCATGTGCGGCGGCGATCAAGATGGCGTCGCTGTCTCGGCCGGGTAGGGCGGGTAGTTCGTCGATGTTCCAGAGATCGGTAACCTGGGCTCGCGCAACGGGATCGGTGACCGGACGTCCGCCCGGCAGAAGATTGGGTAGGCAGCCGGCGTCCAGGGCGCCACGTTCGCCTGCGCGGCGCGGGATCCACGCCAGCGTCGCCCCGGTGGTGGCGGCCAGTCGTGCCGCCGCGGACAACGCACCCGGGCTGGTGGCCAGCCGTTCGCCGACCAGGATAACCGCTCCGGGCCGGGCCAGCAGTTCATCGCCGGCCAGACCGTCGAGCGCGTCGGCTTCGCCACCGGGCGCGGTCGCGATGACGCGGGCGGCGAGTTTGTCCGACCCGCGCGAGGCGAACGGTGCGATGGTCACCACCGGCAGATGGCGCTTGCGGACCGCCTTGCGCAGTCGCAGGTAGACGATCGGCGACTCTTCTTCGGGCTCGAAGCCGGCCAGCACCACCACCGGCGCGGTCTCCAGATCGGAGTAGTTGATGGACATCGGCTCTCCTGCCACATGGGCGGCCAGGAACTCCGACTCTTCGTCCGAGTGCGGGCGAGCGCGGAAGTCGATGTCATTGGTGGCCAACGCCATTCGAGTGAACTTGGCGTAGGCGTAGGCGTCTTCGGTGGTGACCCGGCCACCGACCAGCACCCCGGTCCGACCGGCCGTCAAGCCGTCGGCGGCCCGTCCGATTGCCTCCGACCATGAGGCCGTCCGGAGGTTACCGGCGTCGTCGCGCACCATCGGTGTGGTGATGCGGTCGCCCACCCGGGTGTAGTTGAAGGCCCACCGGCCCTTGTCGCAGTTCCACTCCTCGTTGACCTCGGGGTCGTCACCGGCCAGCCGGCGCAGCACCACTCCGCGGCGGTGATCGGTGCGCTGGGCGCAGCCGGATGCGCAGTGCTCACACACACTCGGTGAGGACACCAGATCGAATGGGCGGGCCCGGAACCGGTATGAGGCGCCGGTTAGTGCGCCCACTGGACAGATCTGCACGGTGTTGCCGCTGTAGTACGAGTCGAACGGCACCCCCGCGGCGATACCCACCTGCTGCAGCGCCCCGCGCTCGAGCAGTTCGATGAACGGGTCGCCGGCGATCTCGTTGGAGAACCGGGTGCATCGGGCGCACAGCACGCACCGCTCCCGGTCCAACAGCACCTGAGAGGAGAGGTTGATCGGTTTGGGGAAGGTGCGCTTGATGTCGTCGAACCGAGTCTCGACGCGACCGCTGGACATCGCCTGGTTCTGCAGCGGGCACTCGCCGCCCTTGTCGCAGACCGGGCAGTCCAGGGGGTGGTTGATGAGCAGCAGCTCCATCACCCCGTGCTGGGCGGCCTCGGCGACCTCAGAGGTGCACTGGGTGTGCACCACCATCCCCTCGGTCACGGTCGTGGTGCAGCTGGCCATCGGCTTGCGCTGGCCTTCGATCTCGACCAGGCACTGCCGGCAGGCGCCCACCGGCTCGAGCAGCGGGTGGTCGCAGAACCGGGGAATCTGCACGCCGATCAGCTCGGCGGCACGAATCACCAAGGTGCCCTTGGGAACCGACAGTGTCGTGTCGTCGATGGTCATGGTGACCAGATCGACCGGCGGGGCCTTTTGCGCGCCGGTCTCAGGTGCCTGCGTCATGCGCCCACTCCTTCGGGCACGGCCAGCATCGACGCATACGGGTCGAAGGGGCAGCCGCCGCTGACGTGCGCCTCGTACTCGGCGTGGAAGTACTGCAGCGAGGACAGGATCGGCGAGGCGGCGCCGTCACCTAACGCGCAGAACGACTTACCCATGATCGCGTCGGCGATGTCGTGCAGTTTGACCAGATCGTCCTGCACGCCGGCACCGCTTTCGAGGCGCTCATAGATTTGCGCGAGCCAGTAGGTGCCCTCCCGGCACGGTGTGCATTTTCCGCATGACTCGTGGGCGTAAAACTCCGTCCAGCGGCGCACCGCACGCACCACGCACGTCGTCTCGTCGAAGATCTGCAGTGCCTTGGTGCCCAGCATCGAACCCACCGATGCCATGCCCTCGTAGTCCAGGGGGATATCGAGATGTTCAGCGGTCAGCAGCGGTGTCGAGGATCCGCCCGGTGTCCAGAACTTGAGCTCGTGGTCGGCCCGCACACCGCCCGCGTAGTCGAGCAGTTCGCGCAGGGTGATGCCCAGCGGTGCCTCGTACTGGCCGGGCCGGGTGACGTGACCGGACAGCGAGTACAGCGTGAACCCGGGGGACTTCTCGGTGCCCATCGACTTGAACCAGTCCACACCCTTGACCAGGATCGGCGGCACGCTGGCGATCGACTCGACGTTGTTGACCACCGTCGGGCAGGCGTAGAGGCCGGCCACCGCGGGGAAGGGCGGACGCAGCCGGGGTTGACCGCGACGGCCCTCCAGGGAATCCAGCAGCGCGGTCTCCTCGCCACAGATGTAGGCGCCGGCCCCGGCGTGCACGACCAGGTCGAGGTCGAAACCCGAGCCCTGGATGTTCGAACCCAGATAACCCGCGTCATAGGCCTCGGCGACGGCGGCCTGGAGCCGACGCAGCACTGACGTCACCTCGCCGCGCAGATAGATGAACGCGTGGCGGGCGCGGATGGCATAGGCCGCGATGATCGCGCCCTCGACCAAAAAGTGCGGGGTGGTCAGCATCAGCGGGGTGTCTTTGCAGGTGCCGGGCTCGGATTCGTCGGCGTTGATGACCAGATAGTGCGGCTTGGCGCCGGCGGCACCGTCTTGCGGAATGAACGACCATTTCGTGCCGGTCGGGAAGCCGGCCCCGCCGCGACCGCGCAACCCGGACTCCTTGACCATGTTGATGACGTCATCGGGCGGCATGCTCAGCGCCCGGGTCAATCCCTGGTAGCCGTCGTTGCGCAGATAGGTCTGCAGCGTCCACGGCTGCGGTGCGTCCCAGAACCGGCTCAGCACGGGGGTCAGTGGTGTCGCGCTCATGGGTGCTCTCCGGGTGCGGTCATGCCGAGTTCGTGGGCGACGCGAAGTCCGGCCAGGGTGGCTGCCCCCGGCTTGCCGCCATCGTCACCACCGCCGCCGTCCAGGCCGGCCAGGATCCGCGCGGTTTGACGGAAGCTGCATAGCGGGCCTCCGCGGCTGGGGGTGACGGCCCGGCCACCACGCAGTGAGTTGGCGAGTTCGATTGCGCTGGAGGGTGTCTGGTTGTCGAAGAACTCCCAGTTCACCATGACCACGGGAGCGTAATCGCAGGCTGCGTTGCACTCGACGTGCTCCAGGGTGATGGTTCCGTCACCGGTGGTCTGTCCGGCGTGTACGGCGAGTTCGGCCTCCAGGGCCTCCAGGATGGCATCGCCGCCCATGACCGCGCACAGGGTGTTGGTGCACACTCCGATCAGATATTCGCCAGTGGGACTGCGCCGATACATCGAGTAGAAGGTGGCCACCGCGGTCACCTCTGCCTCACTGAGGGCGAGTTGGCTTGCGCAGAAGGCGATTCCGGCACCGGTCAGATAGCCGTCCTCACTCTGGACCAGATGCAGCAGCGGCAGCAGTGCCGAACGCGGCTGCGGGTAGCGGGCGATGATGGTGAGCGCGTCGCGGGCCAACCGTTCCGTCACGTCCTGCGGATACGCCGCAGTACCGCCGATCGGTGGACCGGGCTCGTCGGGCCTCGGGCCCAACGTGAGGTCGACACTCATCGGTGCCTGATTCTCTTCGCGCAAGCGCTCATCGGTCACTCCATCCGATGTCGACACTCATCGGTCACTCCATCCGATGTCGACACTCATCGGTCGACGCCACCCATCACGGGGTCGATACTCGCGACCGCGGCGATCACGTCGGCAACCATGCCGCCCTCGCACATCGCCGCGACCGCTTGCAGATTGGTGAAGCTGGGATCGCGGTAGTGCACGCGGTAGGGACGGGTGCCGCCATCGGAAACCATGTGCACGCCGAGTTCGCCGCGTGGCGACTCGACGGCGGTGTACACCTGCCCGGCCGGCACGCGGATGCCCTCGGTGACGAGCTTGAAGTGGTGGATCAATCCCTCCATCGAGGTGCCCATGATCTTGGCGATGTGTTTCGGGGAGTTGCCCAGACCGTCCGCCCCAAGTTTCAGGTCGGCCGGCCAGGCCAGTTTCTTGTCCTGGATCATCACCGGTCCGGGCTCAAGTCGCTCCAGACACTGGCGGGCGATCTTCAGTGACTCCCTCATCTCGCCGACCCGGATCAGGTAGCGGCCGTAGCAGTCCGCGGTGGTCGCGGTGATGACGTCGAAGTCGTAGGTCTCGTAGCCGCAATACGGTTGGGTCTTGCGCAGGTCGTGTGGCAGGCCGGTGGAACGCAGCACCGGGCCGGTCATGCCCAGCGCCATGCACCCGGTCAGATCCAGATATCCGACGCCCTCGGTTCGGGCCTTGAAGATGTAGTTCTCGCTGAGCAGTTCTTCGAGTTCGTACAGCCGGTCGGGCAGGACTTTCAACAGTTTGGCCAGCAGGGCCGTGCCGTCGTCGGGCAGGTCGGCGGCAAGGCCGCCGGGGCGGATATAGGCGTTGTTCATCCGCAGCCCGGTGACTGCTTCGAAGAAGCTGAGGATCAACTCGCGTTCCCGGAAGCCGACGAACATCACCGACATCGCACCCAGTTCCATACCGCCGGTGGCCAGCGCGACCAGGTGCGAGGAGATCCGGTTGAGTTCCATGAGCAATACCCGGATCACCGAGGCGCGCTCCGGGATGTCATCGGTGACGCCGAGTAGTCGCTCGACTCCCAGGCAGTAGGCGGTCTCGTTGAAGAACGGTGACAGGTAGTCCATCCGGGTCACGAACGTCACACCCTGGGTCCAGGTGCGGTACTCCAGGTTCTTCTCAATACCGGTGTGCAGAAAGCCGATGCCGCAACGGGCTTCGACAACCGTCTCGCCCTCGATCTCCAGGATCAACCGCAGCACGCCGTGCGTCGACGGGTGCTGCGGGCCCATGTTGACCACGATGCGCTCGCCGGCCAGACCTTCGCGGGCAGCGCTGACGATATCGTCCCAGTCCTGCCCGCCCAGAGTGATCATGTTCTCGTCAGTAGTCATCAGTGATACGACCTGCGCTCGTCGGGCGGTGGGATCTGCGCGCCGTGATACTCCACCGGCACCCCGCCCAGGGGGTAGTCCTTGCGCTGCGGATGGCCCACCCAGTCGTCGGGCATCTCGATGCGGGTCAGTCCTGGGTGTCCGTCGAAAAGGATGCCGAAGAAGTCATAGGTCTCGCGCTCGTGCCAATCGCAGGTGGGATACACCGAAAACAGCGACGGGATATGGGAATCGGCATCCGGGCAGGTGACTTCCAACTGCACCCTGCGGTTGTGCGTGATCGACATCAGCGGATAAAACGCGTGCAGCTCCCGGCCGACGTCATCGGGGTAGTGCACACCCGATACGCCGCAACACAATTCAAAACGCAGCCGCTCGTCGTCGCGCAGCGCGGCGGCGACGGCGAGCAGGTGCTCACGGGTGATCTCCAGGGTCAGCTGCTCGCGGAACACCACCACCCGTTCGACGGCAGCCTCGAACGGGTCCGCCCCCAGCACCTCGGCCAGCAGGTCGACCACCTCGTCGAAATATCCGCCGTAGGGGCGCGGCGTGCTGCCCGGCAGTGTGATCGGGCGCACCAGTCGGCCGTAGCCCGAGGTGTCTCCGCTGCCGCTGATCCCGAACATGCCGCGGCGCACGCCGATTACTTCGTCGTCATCGACAGGCCCGGTCACGTCGTGATCGACCGGCCCCGTCACCGCAGCAGGCCTTTGAGTTCGATCGTCGTTGGCACGGACAGCGCAGCCTTCTCGGCGGCCGCAACCGCCTCGGCGCGGTGCACGCCCAACGGCATCTCGGCGATCTTGGCGTGCAACGCCAGGATGGCATTCAGCAGCATCTCCGGCCGCGGTGGGCAACCGGGCAGATAGATGTCGACCGGAACGATGTGATCCACTCCCTGCACCACCGCGTAGTTGTTGAACATGCCGCCACTGGAGGCGCACACCCCCATGGCGAGCACCCATTTGGGTTCGGCCATCTGGTCGTAGACCTGGCGCAGCACCGGGGCCATCTTCTGGCTGACCCGACCTGCCACGATCATGAGGTCGGCCTGGCGCGGGGTGGCGGAGAACCGCTCCATGCCGAAGCGGGCGATGTCGAACCGCGGCCCCGCGGTGGCCATCATTTCGATTGCGCAGCAGGCCAATCCGAACGTTGCGGGCCACAACGATCCCTTGCGGACGTACCCGGCGACTTTCTCCAGCGTGGACAGCAGGATGCCGCCCGGTAACGATTCCTCTAATCCCATTCGAGACCACCTCTGCGCCACACGTAGGCATACGCGACGAACACCGTCGCCATGAAGATCGCCATCTCGACGAGGGCAAAAGTGCCCAACCGTTCGAACGACACCGCCCACGGGTAGAGGAACACGATCTCGATATCGAAGATGATGAACAGCATCGCGGTCAGGTAGTACTTGATGGGGAAGCGCTGGCCGACCTGGTCGGCTGCCGTCGGCTCCATGCCGCACTCGTAGGCGTCCAGTTTGGCCCGGTTGTACCGGCGGGGTCCGATCACCACCGCGGTGCCTACTGAGAACACCGCGAATGCTGCTGCGAGGGCCCCCAGCACCAGGATCGGTGTGTAGAGGTTCATGGCGCTGTTCTACTCCTCATTCCGGCGTCTGATGTCAGACGAGTCACAGCCTAGCGGGGGGCTAATTCACTGGCGCGCGGAGCAGGCCGACCACCGCCTCGCCCAGCCGGATCGGGTCGATTGGGTGCGGTACCGCCGCCTCCGCCTGTGACCAGTTGGCCAGCCAGGCGTCGTCGGCCCGGCCGGTGAGCACCAGCACCGGCGGGCAGTCGTCGATTTCGTCCTTGAGTTGTTTGGCGATCCCCATCCCGCCCACCGGGGAGGATTCGCCGTCGAGGATGACCAGATCGAACCCGCCGGCATCCATCAGCTGGATCACCATCGGTCCGGTCGCCACCTCGGTGTAGGTCAGCTCCGGCAGCTCGGGATGAATTCGGGTGCCCAGTGCCAGGAGAACCTGCTCGCGGGTGCGGGCGTTGCTGCTGTAAACGAGGAGATGCAATGGCTGCTGGCTGGACACAGCGGAATGGTAGCTCGAAAGGCCCTAATCGATCAGGCTCTTTGGGTGCAGCCGCTAGACCTTGGTGAAGATGGCGTCGACGGTCAGGGTGGTGATGGCCGGGATCATGCCCATGGTGTTACCGCTGACACCCCAGCGCGTCCGGTCGACCTGCGTGCGGGCGTTCACCTGCATGGTGCCGTCACCTAGCGGTGTGACCGTGGCCGTCAGCGGCAACGGCAGCGCGGCGTCGCGGACGCGCAGTGTCGCGTCGAGCGCACCGTCAGCCCCGAGGCCGCTCACCTCGACGGTGATCTCGGGGAATTTCTCGGCATCGAAGAAGTCGGGCGAACACAGGTGCTCGTCACGCTTGCCGATACCGGTTTTCACCGAGGCCGCCCGGATCTGGAGGCGCCCGGATACCGCGCCGCCGGCGGCGATGCTGCCCTCACCGGTGACGTCGGTGAACCGGCCATTGACCGGGACCAGTCCCCACAGGGTTTTACTGCCGAACTTGATCGAGGAGCGATCGGGCACCAGGGTCCAGGTTCCGGTGGACGCGGGGTCGGTGATCACGCTCTTCATTGTCATATTCAGCTCAGCGTAGGCCTCGTCAGGGGCGCCAGATCGGACGGATCGAGGTATTCGTCGATCCGGGTGATCAACCCTGCGGGGTTGACCTTCACCACCAGGCAGGCCCGGAAGGACAGCGGTGCGCCGGTTGCGTCGGTGGCGTGGACGGTGTGCTGCTGCACGAAGCCGCCGTCGAAGACCTGGCGGTCGAGCACCTCGTAGCGTCGATCGGTCGTGCTGTCGACGAACCAGGCGATTACCTTCAGCGCTCGCGGTTTGTCGCGAGCGGGACCGCCACCTGTGCGCCACACCGTGACGTCGTCGGACCACAGGGCGGCCAGGGTTGCGGTCTCGCCGTCCTCGATGGCGGCGAACATCCGGTCGGCGATGTCGTTGAGATCGGTCATGGGCTCAAGGCAACACCGAGACTGCGCTCAGAGCGTGATTTTCACCGAAAAAGCGATCTGGGCGCAGAGTCGATGTCAGCTCACGCGTCGTACCCGGGGTGGGCAACGGCTAACCGGTGCCGCACCAGTTCCCGCAGGCAACTCAGGACCTCGGCATCGCGGTGGTCGAGTTCCCCGGCGCGGATGGCGGCCGCGAGCGCGTTCTCGTCGGGGTAGCCCAACAGATCCGGGTGGTTACTGACCTCGAGGAGTTCCCGCTCGACGATGCGCAGGGCGTTGGCTGCGACCAAAGCGTGGAAGTTGACCGCCCCGGTGGTGGTGGACCGTACCTCGCCATCGAGGAACTCGGCGACGGCGGCGACGAGTTCGGCGGCGGTGGGCCTGCCGAAAAGTTCACTCATCGCGCATCCTCCAGCAGATCCAGGACGTCCCATTCGTTCTCGCAGACCCGGCGTCCGATCGTGGCCAGTTCCACCGACCGGGTCTGGCCGGACAGGTGACGTTCGGCTTGATAGCGGCAGATGATGCCCCACTTCAGCGTCCCCAGCACCTGCCACCAGAGCAGCGCGGCCCGGTCGATGCGAGCTCCGCCGGCCTGTTCGTAGGCGGTGACGAACTCCTCGATGCTGCCCAGGCCGCCCGCGGCGAATTCGACCGGTGCGCCGAACCGCCAGGCCCGCACGCAGAACCAGGCCAGGTCCTCATAGACCTCGCCGATGTGGACCGCCTCCCAGTCCAGCACCGCCGCCAGAGTGCTGCCGTCGACGATGAGATTGCCCATCCGAAAGTCGCCGTGCACCAGCCGGATCGCCGACGGCGCCGGACGGTTGGCCGCCAGCCAGCGAAACGCCCATTCGAAAGCCGCGGTGGTGTCGCCTAACTCGTCGAGCCGTTGGCGCCATTCGGCGAGCTCGTCGCGTTCGATGAGTCCGACCGCGTCGGTCCGTGCCCGGTGAATGGCAGCCAGTGCCTGACCGCACTGGGTCAGTAGCTGGGACCGACCGGCATCGTCGAGTTGGCGCTGAATCTTCCTGACGATCGTCTCCCCGGCGATCTCGTCGCAGATCAGATACGGATTGCCCAGGGCGGCAGGCGAATTGGATGCGGTGAGGATATTCGGCACCGGCGCGCCGGATTGGGCCGCGGCGGCCTGGACCGCGGCCTCGAGTTCCATGCTCGCGAACTGTCCTTCGGCGGTCGGGGCGGTACGCAGGATCAGCCTACGGCGCCCCGCGAGAGTGACGGCGTCGAAAGAGTAGGTGGTTCTACTGGCACCGCCGGTGAGCGTGTGCAGATTCTCGATGACCACCCCGTCGCCGAGAATCGGCCGAAGAACCTCCGCGAGTTCGTCGATCACCCCTGTTCTCTTCTTGGCTGGCCGAACTTGAACATCCGTTGCGCCACCCGGCGCATCTGGATTTCCTCGGCTCCCTCGGTGATCCGGTAGCGGCGGTGGTGACGGTAGATGTGCTCGAACGGTTCATGACGGCTGTACCCGATACCGCCGTGCACCTGCATGGCGCGGTCGGCTGCTTCACACACCAGTCGGTTGGCGCGGTAATTGGCCATCGACACCTTGTCCGAGACCGCGATGTGGTGGTTGCGGTCCAGTTCCCAGGCGGCGTAGCGCACCAGTAGACGCACCATCTGGGCCTCGGTCTGCAGCTCCACCAGCGGCCACTGGATGGCCTGGTTCACCGCCAGCGGTTTACCGAAGGTGACCCGCTGCGAGGCGTAGGTGACGGCGCGGTCGATGCAGTACTGCGCCGCACCCAGGCTGCTGGCGGCCTGCCGGATCCGGTTCTCGTGCAGGAAGGTCTGGGCCA